>NZ_JAOPHP010000003.1 GCF_025515455.1 Mycoplasma sp. CSL7503-lung
ACTTTTGATATTGAAAACAAAGTAATAATATTGATTTTTTAAGTAAAATTTTAGATTTTTTTAGATCGTTAAGATATAATAAAAATACCAAGCACGAAAGTGTTGCACTTGATATTTCATTTTAGGATATATGTTATCAATAACATTATTTATTTCGGTATTACTTTATTTAATATATGTTGCAACAACTTCAGATATAAATAAAGTTTTTCGTATTATCGGAGATGATACAACATATAATTTTGCTTATTTAACAATAATTGGTATTGGTATATTTATATTTGCACTATACTTTATTGTTTTAGAATCAAGCAAAAGAAAATTTAAAAGTTATATAACAAATACAATTGTTTTAGCTTTGACACAAACATTACTATGAATATTGTTAGTTATTTCATCAATTTTATTAGATGATAAAACTGATTGAAATATATATAACATAATAGTTATTGCTGTTTTATCAATAATTATTTATATTCATTATTTAGTAAAAAATAAAACACTTTCAAAAACAACTTCAAACCTAATTTTTATAGCAATATTTGTTCAAACAATTTTAATGTTTATTTTTGGATTAAATGAATTATTACTTGCTGATAGAAACTTTACTTTAATTTCAGTACCAACAGTTTTACCATTATTTAAATTAGCGTCAATAATTAATTTTATTATTATTTTCTCATTCTTAATGTATATTGTTGGGTATTCATTATATACACTTGTAAAGATTGAAAAAGATAAGATCAAAGACAAACAAGAAGAGGTATTAAAACATGTGAAAAAATAAGAAAAAAATAACACCTGAACAGAAACAACTTTTTGATTTATATGCAAATTACAAAGAAAAAATTAAAAGTGATAAATATTTATCAAACAGTAAAATTATGGCTACAATTTTACTTAAAAATAGTTTAGGTTTTAATTCAAAAGAATATAAAGAATTTGTTGCTAATTTAGATTTAGCTATTAAAAACAGAAATGATATTATTTTTAGAAAATTTATTATTAATTTTAATGTTAATTTAAAATTTAGTGCTAATGTCTTAGTTCCAAATATTGTTGATAAAGAGTCTTCAAATGATTATTCACTTAACTTAACTAAAAGTGCTCAACCAAATTTACAGAAATTATATGATTCCTTAAATAGTGAAATAGAAACGCTTTTAAATAATGGATTTGTTTTAGAAATATTACCTAATACCGCTTTCTTCATAGATAGCACATCACAAAAATTAAAAGTTTTCTTTGATAAGAAATTTGTAGTAGAGATTTAAAATGCATTTAAAAGATATTGTACAAAAGAAAAATAACCTTGAACATATTAAATTAAAGGTTAATAATGATAAAAATATTCTTTTAATTAATATTATGAAATTAACTAAAACACTAAGTTTTTATGTTGAAAATTCGGTTTTAAATATTCAATTAATTGAAGCTTTAAAAAATAAATATAACATTAAAAATAGTTTTATCGAAAATGTGTCTTTAGTTAAGAATAACAATTTCTTAAAATCAATGAAATCAAAATTTATCAAAGAAAAAGAACTTTACATATATTTAACAGAAGAACAAAAATATGGTACAGATTCATATTCTAGATATGAAAGAAATATATTAGAAAATATCAAGAATAAAGAAACGGATTTTATTACTATTGGTAATCGTGCCTTGCAATTTGCGAAACAAAACAATTTAAGTGTTATTAAGTCATTTGAAAATTCTTCTGTAAACAAATTAGCTAAAACGCTCACTCAAATGACAAAAATTTTATTTATTGATAATAACTATTCTAGAGTACATTTTGTAATTAATTCCAATAAGAATTTTAAAAAGCCATTTACAATATTGCCTTTAGAGAATTTTGATATTGATAAAATTTTAGGTGTTAAAAATAAAAATAGATTCGATGAAACAATTAAAGATTATAAAATATTCCCTAATATTGAAACTTTTATCGAAAACCAAATCAATATATTTTTAGAAAACTCAATAAATTCATTAATTACTGAATCATCATTTTATAGTGCAAAAAATGCTTTAGTTGCTACAAATCAAAAAAGTAAGCAATTAGATGATGAATTACTTAAAATATCTAAACGTATTAATCGTGTAAAACAAGAAAAACAAATTGAGGAAATAGTTTTATTAACAAAGAAAAAGAAAACTGTTTTTGAAGAAGGGGGTAGTGATGAATTTTAAAACTATCCACATATCTTTTATAGATAATAAGCATTTAACACTTAAAGGATACTTTTTATCAATTAACCACAATGACGAAGATGATTGAATTAAATTGGAGAAAAACTCAATAAGTGCATATCCGCAAATATTGATTAAATTTACATCCGAAAAAGAAAATGAATTCTATTTATTTCTAAAAAACGCAAATATAGTTATTGAAGAAGAGCAAACTATTATTAAAACTTTTTCACCAATGAAGTTTTATAAAAGGTCAAAAAACAAACAAAACCATAAAGAAAAAATTAATGACTTAAACGAAAGAATTAACTATTTAAAATTTAAGCAAAATATTGGTTTAACAATTGATGAAACAATAAAATTAGATGAATTAAGAGAAGATTTATATGAATATAAATTGATGCAACAGTTAAAAATTAAAGAAAGGGATAATTATGAGTAAAAAACGTAAATTTTGAAAATTTGCTTCATTAGTTACTTCAACAATTTTACCAATTTCTTTAATTTCGGCAGGTAACGAAACTACTACAACTAGTCCGTCTACTCCTGCTCCAGGATCAAACTCTAACTCAAATACAAATAGCAGCGGTAATAACGAAAAAGAAAAACCAAGATTAAGTAATGAATTTCCTGAGTACGATAAAATAGCAAAAGAAGAAATTAAAAAAATTCTTGAAAGTGCATTAGGAGCAGCGAATAGTTATATTGATAATGAAATTGCAAAATTAGAAGCTAGACCTAGTGAAGATCAAGGAGGCGAAGATTCTTCAAATGATAGTAAATCTGATGAATTAGATTATAAGCAAAGATTAAGCAGGCTTACTTATCTACATATCTTAAAAAATTATTTAGAATCTAACAAAGAAAAAATGTTAGAAAAACCCGAAGATTATGAATTTACTATTATTTTCCCTTATGTTTTATCTCAAAATGAAAAATTTGATAAAGGTAAAGTTACTTATAACGGAAAAGAATATACAGGTGTAACTTTAGGTAAAAGTTCAACAACAAACTATGTTGAAGCTGTAAAGAAAAAATACGAAGTTAAAGAGGATGGTGTTATATCAATTGAATCTAGAGATGAAGTTAATGGACTTCAAAAAGGTAAATTTCAAGAAAGTATTAAACAGTATGGCGATAAATTATTAACATCAATAGGCTCAATAATTTACAACGAAAAAGATGCATTAGAAATTGAAAAAGATATTAATTTAGAATTTAATACAATCGGTGATAAGCAAGGTTATACAATTACCGTACCTAAAAATTATGGTTCTTGAGAAGAATATTTTAAATCTAGAATTAGACCTCGTTTTATTGATTTTGACCTAACAACAAACCAAGAAACTGAAATTGAAGAAGAAACAGAACAAGATCAAGAACAACCTACTGAAAATCCTACAAACCCAAATAGACCTCCGCAAGGACAACCAACTGAGCCATTACCAGCTGAACCAGTGGATCCTGAAGAACAAATTTTAGCTATTCCTGCTTTATTACCAAATGTTAAAGCTTCTTTGGGAGATATAACAAAAGAACAATTAAGAAATATTTTCCAACAATATAAAAATCAATATCAAGGTTCTTTAACATCAACTTCAAATGCACAACCATCAAATAATAACGCTAATGGTGAAAATTCAAATCAAGAGCAACCAGCATCTAAAGATGAAATCGATGCTAAAGAAGAACAAGATTACAATTTAAGACGTGAGAATTCACCTTTTTACTTTGATAATCCGTATAACACAAGATATAGTTATGATGTAATTGATATTGCTGAAAATAACGGTAAAATGTTAGCCACCGTTATGATTAGTGATAGAAACGATAAAACTAGAAATATAAAAAGAGATTATAAAATTGAAATTCAATTAGACACATCTGAAGAAGAATTATCAAAAAATTATTTACATGAGGCAGAAATTGACCAAATAAAAGAACAATTTGGAAGATTATACCAAGCTTTAGGTATAAATTCGAAAATTAATTATACTGATTTAAAAAGTGGTAGACTTTCAAGAGCTCTCTTTTCAATGATTGCTAAAGCCGTTGATTTAAATAATAGCAAAGATTTTGATGATAAAAGAAACGAAATTAATGAATCTTATGGTAATAATCCTGATAGTTGAGAATCTGCTTCAAAAGATTTATGAATTTGAACATTAAACGAATTGAAAAATTCAAAAGTAAATAGTTTACCATACTATGAATTAATGTTGAACGCTTATGAAGAACAAATTATTGGATTTTGAGGTGTAGCAATCGAAGATCAAAGCGAACCTTATCGTGCTCAAATTATTAAAGATTGAGAGTCTCAAAACTTTAATTTGAACGTTTTAAATGATTTATACAACCTGGTTCGTTTTGATTTATACAAGCTTAATTCAATAGTAAAAACAAGTTCTTTTAGCTTGACCACTTGATATGATTCATTTATTGAGTCACTTACATCACTTTCAAAACATGAAAGAATCTTAAATGAGTTAACTAAATCAAAAGATTTAAATAACGAAACAGCAAAACAAGATTTTCAAAAATATTATGAAGAAGCAATTGAAATTTTAAATAGCCAGTCTGATGAAAAATCTAATTTCTTGAGAGATTTTGGTATATTCTTATTGGCAATTGGTGGTTTAAGTACATTAATCAACTTAATCGTTGCTTTAATCAAATTTAACAAAAAAACAACACAAATTAAAAAACTTTATCTACTTATTGGTATAACAATGGCTATTGTTTTAATAGCTGGTATTGTATTATTAGCTGTAGGTTTAGGAGTGAAAGGAATTTAATATGATAAATAATCCAAAAATTACATCAATATTTGATTATATTGTTGAAGTAAGCGGTGAATTTCCTTATAAACAGAGACAATTTTATTCATTAAAAGAAAATTCAGAAGTTAAGCTTATGTTAATTAGTGCAACTAAAAATAAAGCGTTTTTAATTGCAAACACAAAAAATACACAATTAAGAATTAATGCTGAGATTGTTCTAGAAAATAATGAAGCAAGTGTATACACATATCACAGTTACTTCGGAAAAGTTATTGATATTGAAGGAAATATTATTTTACCTACAAAACAAAGAAATAATTTAGTTCCAAATGAAGGTCAATCAAGTGCTAAAATATTTGAATTAGCACACGATTTGATGACTGTTAAAACTTTAAACGAACAATTATTCACTGGTATTATTCCAATCGATCTTTTAATACCAATAGGTAAAGGTCAAAGAGAATTAATTATTGGGGACCGCCAAACTGGTAAAACACATATAGCGTTAAATACAATAATTAACCAAGCAAGAAATGGTGTTAAATGTATTTATGTTGCTATTGGTCAAAAACGTGAAGCTATTTCAAAAATATACAACACACTTAGTGAAAATCAGGCCTTATCAAATACAATTATTATTGATGCACCTTCAACAAGTGCGTATGAACAATATTTAGCACCATATATTGGTATGGCTCATGCCGAAAATTTATCAAAAACACATGATGTTTTAATTGTTTTTGATGATTTAACCAAACATGCAAATATAATTCGTGAAATTGCTTTATTAACTGATAGACCAGTTGGAAAAGAAGCTATGCCAGGAGACACATTCTTCTCACACTCACAATTATTAGAACGTTCAGGTTCATTTATTGGACGTAAAACAATCACTGCATTACCTATTTTACAAACAGTTGACGGAGATATAACTTCATTAATTGCATCAAATATTATTTCTATTACTGATGGTCAAGTTGTAACTAGTGCAGATTTATTCTCACAAGGTGTATTACCTGCTATTAATATTAATTTATCTGTTTCTCGTACAGGTTCAAGCGTGCAAAGTCGTCAAGTTACTAAAATTGCTGCAGAAGTTGGTAAAATTTATAAACAATATAAACGTCATCTAAAATTAGCTATGTTAGATTATGATTTCAATAAAGAAACATCAATGTTGATTTACAAAGGTAAAACTATCGATAAAATGTTCCAACAAAGAGGATTTACATTATATAAACAAGAATTAATTTTATTCACTTCTAAATTAGTTTCATGAACAATTCTTAAAGGTATTAGTAATGAAGATTTGGCAATGAAATTTTTAAATAAATTTATTGTTGAAAATCAAGAAGCAAAAGAAAACTACAATAGAATTATTAATGGATTAAGTTATGATGATAATTTAGTTAAATCATTTTTCGCTAGTGCATTAAAACAATTTTCAGATTATAATAGTTTAGAATGAGATATTGATAATGAATATGATTTTGTTGGTTTAGATGAAGCATATTTAGATAAAATATCTAGAGAATTAAAAGTTAAAGAAGCAAACGGAGGTAAATAATGTTAGGTAAAATCTTAAATTTATGATCAGATATTATTGAAATTAAGTTTGATAAAGAAAATTTACCAAAAGTTAATACGTTATTAACTTTACATAGTGGGAAAACATACTTATTAGTAAAAAGGGTTTTAAATGACACAACAGTTAGGGCTATAATTATTTATGCTTCTGACGAAATTTCTATTGATGATAGTGTTACAAACACAGGAAGAAGTTTTTATGTTCCAGTTGGTAAAGGATCAAGAAACAATATTTACTCATTCCGCGGTGAACCTCTACTAGAAGGAAGAGGAACAAAACCTTTATACGTAGAAATGAACTCTATTATTAATACTGATAGATATTTAACAAATGAAGTAACTCTTGTGGAAACAGGTATTAAAGCTATAGATTTCTTCATTCCAATTATTAAAGGATATAAATTAGGTATTTTCGGTGGTGCCGGAGTTGGTAAAACAGTTTTAATGAAAGAAATCATTTTTAACGTTAACCGTAAAAACCATAAAACTTCTAATGTTTTCATAGGTTCTGGAGAACGTTCAAGAGAAGCTATTGAATTATTTAATGAATTAGAACAATCTAAATTAATGGATAAATCAGTAATGTATATCTCTAAAATGAACGAATCCCCTGGAGCACGTATGTCAATCGTTCCGATTGGTGTAACGGCTGCTGAATATTTAAGAGATAAAGAAAAAGAAGATGTTCTGTTATTTATTGATAACATATATCGTTTTGTTCAAGCTGAAAATGAAACAAGTGCTACATTAGGTAAAAAACCTTCTGTTGGTGGTTACCAATCAACACTTGATAGTGACGTTGCTAATATTGAAGATCGTTTATACAGAAATCAAAACGGATCAATTACTTCATTCCAAACTATGTTTTTACCAATGGATGACTTGTCAGATCCTTCTGCTGTTGCAGTATTTAACCACCTTGATGGAAGTTTAGTTTTATCAAGAGCTCAATCTGCTAAAAATATTTTCCCTGCTTTTGATCCGCTTGCATCAAATTCAAACTCAGTAGATGAAAAAATTATCGGAAAAAGACATTTTGAGGCAATTAGAAGAGCAAAAAGTATTTTAAAAGCTTATAAAGATTTAGAAGATGTTATTCTTATTCTCGGGTTCGATGAACTTGATGAAGAAAGTAAAGTTATTGTTAAAAAAGCTTTACAACTTGAAAACTTCTTTACACAAAACTTTTTTATGACAGAACACTTTACAAAAGCGCCTGGTCAATATGTTAAATTAGAAGACACAGTCGAAAGTGTTATTAGAATTTTAGATGGTAAATATATTAAACAATCACCAGAAATCTTCCAATATGTTGGTGATAACCTAAATATCCCAACTGATGAAGAATTAGGTTTATAATTGATTAAAACTCCTCTTTAATAGAGTGAGTTTTTTAAAAAAGTTGTTTTTTAGTAGAAAAAACGGCTAAATATTAACTTTTTAATAAAAAATATCTTTATAGTGATATAATATTAAAAGAATAATTATTCAATATTACACGGAGGAATTATGTCAAATCCAAAAGTAAAATTAGATCAATCATTTATTGAAGAACTCAAAAAAACAACTAAAGCATATAGTAATTCATTATCTATAGGTATTAGGAACAATATTAAAAACGAAAATAAAAAATAGTTAAAAAACATAAGAAAGCTAAAATTTTCTTATGTTTTTTATTAGAATATGTTTTAAATATTATATTCATCTTTGAATAATCAATTTTGAATAATCGATGTTAAAAATTGAATATTTAATTCTAAAAAAAGAATAAATCATTTTTTTGTAATTATCTCAAAAATAAATTGAAAAATATTTTATGCATAAAAGTTACCTCTATTTATAGATATGTAAAATTTAAATTGTATAGAAGAATACTTATATATACGTATATACGAATATGAATTTTTGAGGTAAATTATGAAAATAAATAAGAAATTTTTAAATAAAATTACTATTTTAGGAGCAACTTCAAGTTTATTTAGTTTAGTTTCGCTTAATAATAGTGACCAAACATTAAACGAAGTTGAAATAAAAGAGTCTGAAAAAGAAGTTTCTAAAATTAAATATACAATTAACCCTAATCCACATAATTTAAAGTATTTTGATAATTTAAGTTTTATTTCATCGAAATATACATTGGTTCGTGGATCGGAAATTTTATCAAATAAATATTTAGATTATCATATTAAATCCGTTTTAAATATTAAATCTAATTTAGAATCTGAGAACACTTTGGATGTTTCTTTAAACCAAAATAATTTGAATACTAAAGTATTAATTGGTATAAAAGGTTCTGATGATGAAGTAACTAAATATATTGAGTCCAAATATGAATCAGAAATTAATAATGATTTTAATAAATTTGATGCTTATTCTTTGATTGTTAAAGATAATAATATTGTAATAATAGCTAAAGATAAAGAAGGTGTTTTTGCTGCCTTTAATACATTAAGTTGAATATTCGAAGAAATTAATGGTCAATTTATTAGAGATTTAGTAATTAACGATTATGCTGACACTAAAATACGTGGTTTTATAGAGGGATATTACGGAGTTCCTTGATCTTGAGAAGATAGAAGTTCAATGATGACATTAGCCGGTAAATACAAAGCTAATTCATATATTTTTGCTCCAAAGGATGATCCGTATCATAGTGTAAAATGAGATCAATTATATCCTTCTGAAGAAATTGAAAAAATGAAAAAAACAGTTGAAGCAGGGCATTATGCAGGTGTAGAATTTACTTGAACTGTTCATCCATGAATTAATAAATCTCACGCCATTGATTTACAAAATAATTATGATTCCGAAGTTGCAAAATTAAAAACAAAATTTAAGCAAATGTATGATGAAGTAGGTATTAGACAATTTGGTTTATTAGCAGATGATATTGATGGACAACCATTTAATCTTGTAAAAAAATTAATCGAAGATTTAGTGGCTTGAGGTTCTGAAGAAGGTAGAGAAGTAAAAGGTTTTGTGTTTGTTCCGACAAAATACGAAGGAATGTCAAATACATGGTCTGGAACAGTTGCTCAATTACAACAATACCAAAGAGAGTTACCAGATAATTCTAAAGTATGAATTGTTTATACTGGAGCTAATGTTTTTGGTAGTGTAGAAACAAGGTCTATAAATTGATGAGTCAATACCTCCGGAACAAGTAGATCCCCTTTATTTTGATTGAATTGACCTGTAAATGATCCAGACTATACAGCACTTAATTTAGGTCCGGGGACAATGTTAAATAATGATGTTGAACCAAACAAATTACTTGGTGTTGTAACAAACCCAATGCAAGAAGGGGAATTATCTAAAATTGCAATTAGTGCAATAAGTTCGTATACATGAAATATCAAATCATTTAATGCTTGAAAAGAATGAAAAGAATCATTTTATAAAATAGCTCCAGAAGCCCCTGAAGCCCTTATGAAGTTAGCAAGCCACATTACTTCTACATCTAAAGATGGAACTAGATGAGGAGTTAATATTGATGATGAATCTAAAGAAATTAGACCATTAATTACATCGATTACTAATTCATTAAATTCAAATATTGATTTGAATCAATCAGATAGAGAACAATTATTAAATGAAATGGAATCCATAATTGATGCTTATGATGAATTTATGCATTATTCTACTAATGAAAAAATGAAACAAGAAATTGAATTATTTGGATTATCTCTATCAAAAATAGCAGAAACTATCAAAAATGGTTTGGTTGCGATGAAATTGTTTGATGAACTAAATTCATATGATTATGATATTAGGTTAAAACAGGCTAAATTATTCGAAGCATATGAATACGCAGACAAAGCTAGAGAAGCATTTAATTTTGCTAAACATCTAATTAGGGACGATTTAAAAGAAGGTTCAAAACCAAGAGATAAAGAAAAAATTGTTAGACCTGGTAATCAATATTTAGAACCACTTGCAAAACTTGTGTTAAATAAAATTAATTTTATTAAATCTAAATCAGGAAATATAAATTTAGATAATTTATATGTTTCAAAAGAAAATAGAAATCAAATTCCAAACCCTGATTTATACAAACAAACAGATGAAAATAAAAATGCTAATGCTCAAATTCTTTCTAATATTGATACTGACAATCGTCAAAATATTGGTGCAGCATATATCGGAGCTTCAAAAATCAAATATTTAAATCTTAAAGATGATACAAAGAATACTTTAACTCTAAAAGGTGGTCAATATATTGCTTTGGATTTAAATATTGTATCCCAAATAACATCATTTAATTTAGTTTTAGACGGAAAAGATAAAGAAAGCAAACAATTAAAAAAATATTATTCAACAACATTTGACAAGATTAATTTTATACCAAAAGATGTTTCGGAACAAAAACCTTTTATTGCTAGATATATTATTTTATGATTCCGTGATTTTTAGATATGTTTTCATTTAACACTCTAGCTAATTTAATTATAGCAAAAAATTTTTATATCCATCAAATATTTTTTTCGCATTTACAACAACATTGTTCGAATAAAGTGGCTTATTTTAGCGTAGCTAAAATCACGCGTGCCCGTGTACGCTACTTTAAAGTGCAAGATAATACCGTTTAAATTTCTAACGAAAACACTTAAAAATATCTTGTTATATATACTACGTATATATAAAACTTTAATAAAAAATATATATAAAATGAATACAGTTGTATAAGAAATATCTACTATTTGTATATACTAAAAAACTATATACATAGTATATAGAAAATTCAACATTTGAATACAAACATTGATTTTTTAAATTATTATTATATTTTTATCTCTCGTATATTTTTTTATTTTATCTATTATTGTGTCCCAACCAAACAACGAAAACCTTTTATAAATCGCACTTTTGATTATATGATTTATACCTATTTCGGCCAATCCACCCAAATAATTTGACCTCTGAAAAGTATTAAAAATAGAGTTAATATTTTTTAAAAAATATCTTAAAAACTTTTCTAACTCAATTCTTTTGTCTTTAAAAACACATTCATTTTTCAATTTATTTATCATATTTTTTATTAGTTTTATAACACTATCAAATTCCAATTTTTTTAATTTTTCTTGAACTCAACCATACAAATTTACCCTAAAAATTTTCTTGTTTTGCTTGTTTCGTCTTTTTGTAAAACCTATTAAATCAAACAAAATTTTGTTAAAATGGAACAAATCATAATACCTTTTTACACCTATTTTTTCAGCAATTTTATTGATAAAAGTTGCTCCATCGCCACTAATTTTTATCTTATTTTTAGGGTATTTTTTACCTAAAAAATCTATTATTTTCTTGCTTATATTTTCAACCGAACCGTTAATTTTATTAAAAATAAAACAAGTTTGTTGCTTGTTTTTATTTGTTAATAACACCATTCTTAACATAACTTTTTCTTTAATTCGTCCCCTATTAATCTTCGTATATGTATCATCAATATCAATCTGAACACCATCACTATAATCAATTTTTTCGCTATCTTTTTTATCTAAATTATTAAATAATCCTTTCTTTTTATGATAATAAAAGATATCTAGCGGAACATAAAAATCTACTTTTTTAGATTTTCTACGTCTAAAATTATTTGATAAATAAGCCTTATAAATATCTTGAAAAAATCATTTAGATCTACCTATTTTTTTAACAATTTCATTATGATAATAAGTAAATGTTCTCCCAGTAATTTTATCTTTATAACGTGTTAAATTGTATTCAACTTCAACTCCATAAATAATTAATTTTCTTTTAACCGTTTTATAAACAATTCAATTTTTATATTTAATATCTACTTTTCTTTGTTGTGTTCTAAAAATCTTTTCTTCATAATTAAACTGTTCGATTAATTTATTAATCACTAATTTTTCATATTCATTTAAATTCATATAAATATTTTATAAAAATACTTGACTATCTGATTTGATATGATAAAATAATTACATATAGAATTTTGAGGGGTTGTGGGTGATTCTAAAAATAAATTCTGTATTCAAGTGAAAGAAAAAAAACGCTTTTAATAAGCGTTTTTTTATATCTCAATTTCAAAACCATTATCAATTTCTTTTTCTTTATCTTCACTATTGATAACATCTAAATAAATTGATTTAGTATAATATTTTTCATAGTTATCAATAAGATATTGATCTACATTTTCAGAATTTTTATATTCTGTTAATTGATTATCATTCATATTTTTCAAAATTCTAATTAACCCATCAAGATGTGATATAGTTGCTTCTGCGTCATTTACCTGTTCTTTAAAATCATCAGAAGTTTTATTTATTGTTATTTCTCCACTATATTTAGTTGATTTTAAAACTTCATTAGCAGATTTATACTTTTCATTAATTGTTATTCTTTGAATAGTTAAATAATCAGATTCTAATCTATTATAAAGTTCATTAATTATTTTTCTAGAATCTTCATTATTTAATTGATATAAAGTATCAAATTGCTTATTTTTATATATTTTAAAGAATTCACTACTCTTCATTACTTGTATTGACGATGTATTTATATATGATTTTTTATCATCTTCTGCATCTTTATTTTTAAAATTAACAATAACTTCTCCTTCGTATTTTACTCTATAATCATATGAAGACCTAGAATTTAAAAAATAAACATCTTCTCCGCTATAAAATACAATTAAAGGTCTTTTATCTCTAAAGTTTCCATAAGCTTTAATTTTATCTCCATTAATATCGTGTGATAATGTATCAACTTTTCTACCAAAGGCGTTAGTTTTTCTATCTCAAGCTTTTCAAAACATATTTCTCCTTACATAAAAATTATAAAATAAAAAAAGCGACATAACTACTGTTATGCCTGAAAAATACTTTTTTCTCCGCTTATTCCGTCCCCGATATATTCCAATTATAAGTACCTAAACGGAAAGTCCCCTTATCGTTTCAAATATATCACTGCATATATATTATATATAAAAATTATTTTTTTAATATTTTTTTAATATTTTTTTAATATTTTTTTTATTTTATTTTTATTTTACGTTTTTTACTAATACCTAATTTTCAACCAAACTTAATTGCTAATAACTTAACTCAAAATATAGATGATATTAAAATAGCTAGCCCAATAACTCCTAAGAAGCTATAACCAATAGCTTTACCAACATTAATATTTTCTTTTGTTTTAGGTTTATCAAAATTATTATTTTTATCTTTTTCAGCTTGCTTGATTTTTTCAATTATATCTTTAATCTTATCATTATTATTTATGGTATCTTTACTATCTTCAAAAACTAGTTTATCAGTTTTATTTTTATTATTTGTTATACCATTTAATTTTATTTTAGAACGGTTATTATCATTCAGTATATTATCTAATTTTATCTTTGAATTATCAGTGTTATTATTTATTAATCTCAAATTAGAAATATCATTATTTTCACTTTTTTTATCTAGTTCTATTTTTGCTATATTGTTGTTTGTGTTAGGTGTAAAAATAGATATTTTATTTTCACTTATCGGTAAGTTTAATCTTTCATTTTTTCCGTTATAAATATCAATATTATAATTATCAATAATTTTCTTATATTCTTCTAATGAATAATAATTACCAACAACTCCAAAAGCAAAATTGAAGCTTCTATTTTTAACAGGAACAACAACATAATCTTTATATAAAGTTATATTCTTATTTTTATAATTTAACAATTCATTTATAACCTTATTTCTTAATTTTTCTAACTTTTGAATAGCTTCTAAATTGTTTGGTTTTAATTGTATTTCTTCACCATTTTTACTAATGTATTCATCTATTTTTTTCTTATATTCTCTTAAATTACTATTTAAATTAGAATCATTAAAATTAAATAATAAATCTAATCAATAAATTATCGAGTCACTACCAAATACATTAAAATCAACACCAATTTTAAGATTAATTTGCTTAGCAATATTGACTATTGAATTTAATGAATTATTTTTAATTGTATTTATATTATCACTATTTAAAATTATTAATTCTTCATTTAATAAATCATTTAAATCATCTAAATTAACAATATCATTTTTACCTAAATTTATAAAACTAAAATCTTTAAACCCTTTAATATTAGCATTATTACCAACAACTCTTAAAAATACCTTTGAATTATTATTTTTCAATCTAGATAAATCAGAGTTTAAATTATTAATTTTTAAATCTTTTCCTATTTCTAATTTGATATTTTTTCCATTATTAAACTTATCTAAAAACCCATTTAGAACATTTAAAATTGATTTTTTAATCGTATTTTCATAAATTTTATCTATTTCATATTCGCTCTTATTTTCATTGCTTTTTCTTATATTCGACTTATCAACTTTGATAATATTATCAAGTGTTGCGTTTTCAAAAATATCATTGATATTTATAGGTGGATAAATTACATTTCAAGCATCATTAGTATATTTCATTTGTGTCTTCGAGTTGCTAAAATCATTTAATCCTCTAATATTGATATTTTTAGGCAAGAACACATCTTCTTCACTTGTTTTTATATTTATATTGCCTGCTTGTTCTATAAAATCATTAATTTTACTTTCAGAGCTAAATTCTGAAATATCATAATCAATACCATATTCTAATGTTTTTATATTATTTTTTAAACTATGTTTATTGAGTTGTTCTTGAACGAACTCTTTTATTTTTTTAACTATTTCATCTTTTTGTTCTCCAACAAGACCATTTAAATTTAAAACATCATTAAAAGTTGTTGTAGCAAATATGTTTATATTATTTTTATTAGTTTCTAATTCATCATACAAATTATTGTTAATGTATTCTAAATAAAGTTTTTTAATAGTGTTATAGTTTAATTTATAAATTTCATTGCTCTTATAATGTTTCTTTTTGATTAAATAAGCTATAAAAGAATTAGCAATAGTATTATTATCCAAATCTCAAAAATCAAAAATAACATCGTTTATATTTATATTGTTTGTTGTTCTTAATTTTTTCTTTTTAATTTCATCTAAAAAATAAGTTAGTTGTTTATTGTTTTCATCAATCAGAATCAACCTTACATCAGAAATATTATTTTTAACTCTTCCAACAACAATATAAAGCCCTTCATTCGACATATAAGCAGATTCAGATTCTCCTTTTTCCTTATTAAGATTAATAATTTTTTTATTACCAACAACATATGAATCGTCTGCATCTTTTCTATATAATTGATAAATATAATAATCTGATATATCAGTATTTGAATTGCTAAAAATATTCCTTAAAGCACCTTTTCCTAAAACCGAAGCTTCGGCTAACAAACCATACTCAAAAGATTTTCTCAATTTAGGATATAAAAAATAGAGTTTATCTAAAATATTAGAATCGAATAAAGAAGCTTTTAAATATACTAATTGCTTTTTAGTTCCTGTTTCAGCATCAATAAACGGATCATATTTATCATTTTTAAGCGGATTCCCGTTTTTATCTGTTAAAACACCGTTTTCATCACTTAAATATGGACTAATCAATTTCTTTTGTTCTTTATTACTTTCAGGATCTCAAGCATAGTATTTAATTTTTTGATTTAAATCAAAAGAATTAACTATTAATTTTAATTTATACTCACCTTCAATTTCAGTATTGTTAGAACCTTTTCTATATTTATACACTTCTATAATGTATTCATTTTTATAATGTGAATTTTCATTATTAGGATCAGAACTATCTTTATCATTAAATTTAATTCTTTGCTTATCATTAATTGAACTTCTATTATCTCTCATATCAAAAATGAAATTTCTATTTAAAACATCAACTCGTTTTTTATTTACAAAAACAACTTCTGTTTCATCTTCATCGGCTTCATATCTTAATTCAACCGGAGCATTTACTTCAAAAGCACCACCATAATTTTTAGTTAAATCTTCATTTTCAATTTTTTTCATTGTATCTAAAACTAATTGGTCTTCAATTCTATTTATATTATTAACTAACTTATTAATTGAAATGTTGTTATTTATTACTTTACTTAAATTGAATCTTAGTTTTTGTCTAATGTTTAAATTTCTAATTGTATTTTTGTATATTTCAGAATCTTTTAATCTAAATGGTAAGTTAGAATATATTAATTTACCCGAATCAGATAAAAATTCATTTAACATATTTAGACTTAATAAAACATTATTTTTATCATAAATTGTTTTATCATACAACTCAAAAGTATGATTTAAAGTTGTTCTTAAATTTCTTTGCAAAGCTTCTTTAATTGAAATATTATTTTTTTTAATATCAAAAAGATTTAATTTTAAATTTATTCTTTTTTTATTATTTTCTATAACATTAAAACTATATTTAAAAATAAATTGATAATCTTTATATCTAATTATGTATTCTTTACTACTTAATAATTCATTTATTTTTTCATAGTTTGTTTTTGAATTCAAAAACACTTTTTTATCAATATCATCATCTAAATTACTATTTTCACCAGAATCAGATATTAAATTAATCACATTGTTTTTAATCATATTTCCAAAAATTCTTCTTATATGAGAATCGTGCTTATTAGAATTTGCTAATAAAAGTATTAAAAACCTTAAATCTTCTGGATCTCATTCAAATATGCTTGTAAAAGTTAATGTTGTATTTGCTTTTTCTAAAACATTTATATCAACATTTTCTAAATTTTCAGATTCTTGTGGAATTTCATCCTTATCAACTATTTGAAGATTAATATCAGAACTTCAATTTCATTTCGAAGGATAAAAATTCACCCTATCTTTAACTTTTTCTTTTCAAACGGTATTATAAGTAATAAATGAATTATCATAAACAATACCGTTTTCATATTTAAACATTTCTTTTTGAGAACTAAAACCTAAGTTTATACTCTTTTTTGGAAATTTAATAATATTGTTCTCATCAAAAAATGTATTATTTACATCATATGCATCTTTTCTATCGTGTCTTGTCTCAACAACATAATTATAATTACCAACATTTTTTGTTGTGCTAGTTGTATAATATCTATTTCTTTCGTTTTCATCGTTTCAAAATAATCAATTATTCTTATTTGCTATTTTTTTCAAATTTGTATCAACACCTAAATTATTTAAAAAGTTTAAAAAATCTTTTTTATTTATCGAAATATAATCTGAATTTATAGAAAAATTAGAATTATAATCTCTCAATTTTTCATTAGATATGATTAAGTCATTTTTATTTGTAAATTTATTTACATAACTTTTATAATTAAGATTATGCTTATTTTCTTGATATCAACTTGAATTATTAGAAATACCATAATTGATTAAGTTATTAAAATTAATTGTTTTAGTTTTAGTCTTATTATTTAAATTAAATCAATATACATTATCAAAATTTGAAATTCCACTTTCAGAATTATCAATAACTCCACCATAGCCATCATCTTCAAGTTCTCCATCAATTTCAGGATCACCACTATTTCAATAAATTTTTGAATTACCGTTAAAATTTATTTTTGATTCATATTCATCTTTAACAATAAAACTTTTAAATACATTTAATGTTTCACCAACTTCTTTAAAACTATTAAATCTTTTTGGATTAGTATTATCAAAATGTTTATAAAAACTATCTTTTCAAACGTCGGGTATATTATCTAACTTAAATTTTTCTATATTTTGTTCTTCTTCACTTGAAGTACTAACTATAAATATCGGACTTAACGGTAAAGCTATCAAACCTAATTTTAAAAAATTAAATTTTTTCATTTTTTTCAAATTCACCTTCAATATAATTTTCAAAAGTTTCATTGTATTTTTTGTTTAGTTTTTCAATCTTTTTTAGAATCACATCATTTTCTTGATTAATTAATGTTCTAAAATCTTTAAAGTAGTTTGATTCTTTTAAAACTTCACTTGATAAATTATCAATTTCATCAGTTCTATCAAATCTTTCAAAAATAACGTTTATTAATATGTCTAACTTTTTATTAATAATATTTTGATTAATTCTTATATTATTAATGTTTTGGTCTATATCTTGTTTGAAAGGAGACATCGAAGCAAAAATAGCTTTTCTTAAACTATAAAATAAATCATCTTTTGTTTTTCTTAAAGCCACTTTCTTATCATTATCATCAATTAATTTATGAATAACTTCTTTCATTTCTAAATAAACCGTAGAACCACTTTTTTCAATTTCTTGTTTTCAATTAAAATATTGTATCAATTTATCTTTTCCTGTAATTCTAGTAGAAATAACAATACCATCATTATCTAATGCTTTTTTTATTTTCTCTTCTTTTCTTTTTGTATATTTTCGCTTTTTCTTTGGTTCAGATTCTTCTAAATCATTTTCATTATCAACTTCATCACTTTGATTTTCAATTTCATTATCTAAATCAACATTATTTTCTATTTCTTCATTTTGAATGTCTTTTAACTCTTCTTTTTCTTCTAATAATTCTTCGTTCATTTTAAAATCCTTTCTTAAAGAATAATTCTTTTTCTAATTCAGAATAATAAACATTAACTTTAAATCTTTGATTATTATTAACCGAAAATAAAATTTTTCCTGCTTGTTTTTGTGCTAAATACTTAATTTCATTTTTAAGTAATTTAGAAGAGTTTTTATATAAAAGTTGAACCGCATCGATATCATCATCCTTCAACCCAAAAAATATTGAATAATTACAATTTTGTATTATTCTTGAAGCACTATCAGCAATCATTGGATTAGCTTTATAATCACCCGGATTTTGTGTTGTATGAATTGTTCCACCGTCAAATTTTCTAATTGTTTTAGTAATATTAGTAATATAATCTAACGTAATTGTATTTTTAGCGTCTATATAAATATGTTCTTCATCAATTACTAAAAGAGTTCTAGTGATTAAATCATCAATAATACTCTTATCTAATATTTTTAAATTATTATCTTTCTTATATTTATTAAGTATTTTTTCATTGTTTAAAAAGTTATTATAAATTATTTCATTACATATATTTAACACAATTAAAATACCTAATTTAGCCGAAATTGTATCATTTGTAGATGTTAAATTAATCATATTAAAAACAATTAAATCATTATCTAAAATTAAATTAGTTTTACCATTAAATATCTCTTGATATTTACCATTATCTTCAAAATAAAATTTAAATTGCTCTATAAACCTATTAATAATTTTTTGCTTTTGGTCTTTATCAAACATTTTATCAACGTTATAACTCTCTAAAAATTTAATAAAATCACTAATTGTATATCAATCATTATCACTTAAATCAGTTAAAGAATTTAATTGATAAATTCCTTTTTTAACATAAAAATCTTTTAATAGATTTTGTAAAATCATTCAATTATAATTATCTAGTTCTCATAAAATACTAAAAAACTTTTCTAAAAACGATAAATGATTATTAATTAACAAATTAATATTATTTAAACCATCATTATCTTTTAATGTGTTTCTAACTTGTAAAATATTAATTGTTGTATTTAAACCAGAACCCATATCAATAACTGTTCCACCGAATTTTTTAGCAAATTCAGTATATTCATTTTGCGGATCAATAATTATTGATTTATTTTTTAAAACATAATTACTAATAATCATTTTTTTAACCAGTGTTGATTTACCCATTCCGCTTGTACCAAGAATAAACATATTATGATTAGTTCTGTTTAAATGTTGCAAACTAAAAATATCAAAACTTATTGGATTATTAGAACTTTCATTAAAACCCAAAAGTAAATTTTTATTATCATTTAAAATTTCATTATTAAAAGCATAGCCATAAGCAAAATTAAGACTACTCATTTGATAAGCTTCTTTATCTAATTTATAAGAAATCGATAAAGAACTATCTACAAAGCCTTCAAATTGTTTAAATAATAAATTATTTAAATATATTCTGCTTTTTCTTAAATGCATTTCATTATTTTTTTCTTTTTCTTTTAATTCGTTTAAAGAACTAGCTTCAGTAATTACTAAAATATTTACATCATTTAATGTATATTCGCTTTCATTGATTTGAAATAATAATTCAGTTATAGCATTAGAATCCATATTGGTTCTAATATTACTTGATATCTTATTATTAGATTCTAAATTAGTTGCTACATTTAAATGAGTTTTATCTAACATTTTATCAACAACTGTTTCAAGTGATTTATATGGATAATTATTAATAATAACTTTTGCATCCAAATTAAAAATACTTGATATTCAAGATTCGTTTAATTTAAAAGGCAATCTTGCTATTGATTTAATAGAAATAAAACTATCATTCAATTTAATATGATTTGAATAAAATTCAACATTATCATATAAAAATAAATCATCTAAATAATTTTCACTTGTCTTATCTAACTTAATTCAAAAATCTTTTATTCTTTCGCTTGAAATACCAAAATTTCTATATTTATTTAAAAATTCTAATAAATCAATTCCTTCTAATTTTTCCAAACTCACTTTTATATCTTCAAAATATGGAACAACATTCGAAGCTTCTTCATTTAACGAAAACGGATTATGTCCGTTAATAATCAAATAATATTGTTCTGATAATAAATCAGTATTAATTTTTCTAAAATCATTAAGATTAGAATTATTATATTCTTCTAATAATTCATTATTAAAAGCTTTATTTTTTATAAAATCAATATTCTTATCATAAGATATATTTTCATCTAGTTTAATAATCGAATACTTGTTCTTAAAAATATCTAATGTTCTAGCAAAATTTTCAATATAAGCATCTCTTGTTTCTTTATCTTCAGCCCACAAATTAAATCCATTAATTTTAAACACACCAAAACAATTAAAGAACACATCTTTTTTATTAACTAATTTATCACCTAAAACTTTTTTATTAATTACAATATCATCTTCATAAATATGACTAAAAGGGTTTAGTTCTAAACTATTTCTAACTTTGTT
Organism: Mycoplasma sp. CSL7503-lung; assembly: GCF_025515455.1. Taxonomy (GTDB): domain Bacteria; phylum Bacillota_I; class Bacilli_A; order Mycoplasmatales; family Metamycoplasmataceae; genus Mycoplasmopsis. The sequence goes on from NZ_JAOPHP010000003.1 coordinate 21,454, forward strand.
TTTACCATTTTTATTATATTTTTTCGGTGAAATCCAAAAAACTAACGCTCTTCATAAATAAACATAAATTTTATTATTAATTCTTTTTGAAGGTAAAATCAAAATCAAAAGTGGTAATGATATTGCTAGAAACGAAGCTCAAATAGCCCATTTTACCGCATAATCACTAAACAATAAATAAGATATTCCAAAAGCCACACCAATCACCACAATTAATTCGATAGCATCTTGCATTGTTAAAAATCTTGATATTTTTGTTTTTCTATTTTTTAATCTATTTGGTTGTAACATTATCTTCTCCCACCTTTTATAAATGATTTAAATATATTTTTAGGAACTCTAGTTATTAATGAACGTTTTTTAACATTACCATCATTAATAAAGTTATTAATCATTTGGTTTTTTTGACCTTCACCTAAACTACTAAATCCTTCAAAATTATTATTAAAGTGTTTATTGGCCGCATCGAATTTAGCCTTATTAGTTGCATCAACAATTCTTGCCCTATTCTCGGCTCTAAACGGATTTCTAACTCTACCAGTCTGTCTGTTATAACTCAATTCTGTTCCAACATATTTAATAACAAATTGGCTTAATGTTTTATAAGCGTGAAAAGCACCGGCCATAAAAAAACCTTTCATAATCGAACTTACTAAACCATTATAAGTATTAACAACAAAATTTTTAGCCTTATTAATCTCATCGGCTTTATCATTAATTTTTATATCTCTATTAAAAAAACTATTTCCTGTTGCTATAAATAAAAATAGCAATTTAAGACCTATTAAATATATTGATAAGCTTAATAAAGCACCTAAATAATCATCTTTTCAAATCATTATTTTTTTACCATTATCACCCAAGCTTCACGGTACAATAAACGGAAAAGTAACGAATAAAACTAACAAATGAAAGAGTTTAGTTATAATATCAAAAATAACTTGAATCATTACTTGCGTTACCCAAATAGAACATAAAATAGCAATTGCCATTGATACAATCATACCAATCAAACTACCACCAATATTTGAATAATAAACGCTATAATTCGACGGATTAAAAGAATTAAAAACACTGCTTCAATTACTATTTTCACTAGCTTTTATAACTTCATTTCAAGAATCGTCCGCCTTACCAGAATTTGCTATAATCGCAATAAATGTATTTATATAAACAACACTATTACCAACTTCATCACCAGTTAAAATATTGGTTATATTTAAAACTATATAATTTAAACCAAACAATAATGCTTGAATTAACATTAATAAAAATACACCTTTTAAAGCGGTTGATGCCGCACTTTTAATAATAGCCACTCCACGCTCGCTTGAATTCACTGAAAATCTTATAATTATCAAAGCAAACATTATAACTCACAAAATAATCGATACTATCAAAAATTGGTATCAAACCGACGGAACATTTATTAAACTTTCGTTCTTATTATAAGTTCCAAAACTCCCAAAAATTAAATAATTAGGGAATTCATAGCAAAGCGTATAAATCATTTGAATTAATGTTGAACTAATAACTAATAAAACTAATAATATACTTGATAAAATAATATAAATTGGATAACCAACCACTCATTTAGCCAGTATTCCAATCAATGGTTCTAAAATAACACTCAACTTCAACTCCTTCTAGTTTAATAAACTAGATTTTTTAATAATCTGAATATATTGTAAATTTATTAATTGTGTATTAGAACTTGCTTGAACTGCATTTACAATAATAGCTGCAATTCCTCAAGCGAATAAAAGACCAACAATACCAACTATCGCTCACATTATTTTTTTATTATTTTGAATTCTTTTTTGCGGATCTGTTGTATGTGAATTTTGAAATATCGCAACAATAATCGCTCCAATCAATAACAATCCCGCAACCGCTAACATAACACCAAACACAGTATTTATAACCCTAAAAGTTTGGTTAGCAACATTCTTAAATGCTGTATCATCCACAACAGCATTCATATATCTATAAATATTATCTAAAATCATTTTTTATCTCCTTAAAATTTAATTAAAAAATAACTCTCAAAAATTGAAAGTTATTAATATATTTTTTTAACTTTTTCATTTCATTTATCAAACAATGAATAAGCTTTATTTTTTTCATTTTCTCTAAGAGTAAATTTATAATCAAGAAAATTTATTCTCTCAATATTTTCTCTATCAAGTTTAAATTTATCAGAATTAGAGTATATATAGTTTAAAATAAAGAAAATATAATCATAAACACCTTTAAAATCATTTCTTGAATTAAAATTAAATTTTCCGCTACTTTTATTCATAATTACTAACAATTTTTCTAATTTTTCGGATTCGCTACTAAATATAGTATAAAGTGGTAATACTTTATTTAATAATTCTTTATAAGCAAATCTATAACTAGCTTCAAAATCAGAAGTTCCAGAAGGAGCAAATAAATCAACAGCAATTTTATAATTTTGGTGCGGAGAACTCATTTCAATACCTATAAATGATTCTAACCCCAAAAAACTCGCTAAACTCTCACTATACTTATCTAACAACTCTTTAAATTGTTTAATATTTTCTTTATTAGATTCTTTTTCAAGATATGTTTTTAAGTCTTGAACGTTTAAAGAATAAAGATAATTATCAAGTTTTAAAGCATTATAATACATATACGCTTCATTATTTTCAACCAAATAATTCTTAGCAGGTATTTCATTAAATACATCTAATAAATTTATAAATGAATAAAATTTTACTTCTTCAGATATTCCGAAAAATTCTAAATTTTTAATATAATCCGAAAAGATATTATTATTAGAATCTATTATTTTAGCCCAATCAGAATATTTTTCTAAATATTTAGAATTTCCGGCTAAACTAAACGTAGCAAAACCCTTTTGAAAGAATTTTTGATCTATTATTGAAAAATCTTCAGAATTAATACCATTTAACATAACACTAAATTTATAATAGGGTATATTATAGTTTCCATCTCTTTTGGCATATAATTCTTTATTACTGTTTGAAGTTGAATAGCCAACAAAGTATGGATTATAACCAAAATATCTATAATATTCATTTTTATAAACATCTAATTTATCATCTTGAAAATAATCAACTTTTTTATTTCTTGAAGCATTAATAGCACTTCAACTAGAAATATCTGTTTTTAATTCATTCTTTTTATTTATATCTTCTTCAACAGGTGCTAAATATTTTGTTATCTCATTATAAAATTTATAGTTTTTATCTCTATTACTAAATTTTTCGTTTTTATTATTTAAAAAGTCTCTAATTAAACTATATAACTGCCCTTGCGGTAAAATCTCGCCAGCAAAATTATTTTTTAATCATTGATGTTTTTTATATTGTTCTTTTTGAATATTTTCTATTTCTTCTTTACTTTTACCTTGATATTCTTTATATTCACTTTCAAAATCACCCTTAGCATTATCAGAGCCTTGAATTTTAGCATCTTGATTTTTTAATCACTTATAAAATTCGTACATAAATTTTTCATCATATTTATCAGAATCTTCGTAAAAAGTAAATGCAGGCTTTTGAATATATTTTTTTCAGCCTTCATCATAATAATCAGAAATATCATAATCATTTTCACCCACATAAGCATCTTTAATGTAATATTGATGATTTTTTAATAAAGGGTTATCTCCAACATTTTTTAAAAATAATCTATTTTCATCAAGTAAATTAATATCAACTTGATCGAGCGGATCAACACTACTATTTGAATTACCAGGAATAAAAACTTTATCAATACCAGAACTTTGACCTGTTAGACCAGGAAAACAAGATACACCTAAACTACTAAATCCAGTTAAAAACAAACTATTTAAAACAAACTTTTTAATTTTTTTCATTTAATATCACCACCATATAATTTATATACATAAATTATATCATAATTATTTTCTAAATAACTTTCATTTTTTCAGTTTTCAAAGAACACTAAATATTATCACAACCAATGTTGAAATTGATCCGATAACTATTCTTGCTATCTCTTTATTTTCATTAGTTCATTTTAAATCAGGATTATTTAATCCCAACAAATATAAACCACACAAAAACAAAAATATAGCTATCAATATTAAACTAATCAATAATTTAATATTTATTTTTCAACGAACCGTAATACACCCCCTTTCTATGCGTGAGTGCCCGCCCATTCACGCGTACGCGTATAATACGCACGCACGTATGCCCTCGTACGCACGCGTAACGTAACCAAAATTTAATTCAGATTACTAAAACTAATATTATGTTTATTCAAATATTTCTTATAATTCTTCGTTGTAAGAATTTTTCTTTTAATTCGTTTAAATTCTTTTTTAGTAAGATTATCAATATTAAGTTTTATATATTTGTTTAACACATTATCTGCGATAACTCATATTGCTAAATAACTAAATATTTCAGTTGTTAGAATTAAACTAAGAATTAGAATTATATTTTCGTTTGATATAGAATCATTTCTTCCAAAACTAATACCAATCAAACCAACACAATTTATTATTCATATTAAAACAAATATATAAATTGTTAATATTTTAAATGAATAAGAATGTATAGTTTTCTTCATAAAACTCTTTTTTAATACTGCCTTTTAGCTCTTTTATCATTTTGAGTTTGCTTATACTCTAATTCATCGTTAATTTTAAAATTTCTTTTGATTGTCGTACAACTTAAAACTTCTATTTTTTTATCAGAATGTTTATCTAATAATTCAAACGGCTCTTTTGAATTTTTATAAAATCCTATTATTTTTCTCGAACCGTTATCAAATACTTCCAAAGCTAAAAAATTACTTTTTAGATTTTCCATTTTTAAACATTAAATATGTTTTATAAACATCTAATAACTCAACATTATCAAGAGTTAATTTAATATAAAAGTTTTTTGTTTTTGTAAGCATTAATAATTCGTTATTAATCTTTTTAATAATGTTTGAATTAAAGCCTTCTTTTGCGTATTCATCATTTATAAAACTTATAAATTCAGCATAACTCATAAGCATATTTTTAAATAGTCAATGCTTATATTCGTTTTTTGTTTCTTCGTTTAAAAAACTTAAAATAACACTATGTAAATCATTTAAATTGTTTAAAGTTTCTTCAACTTTTTCGTATCATTTTTTAAAATCTTCTTTTTCCATTTTTAATCTATCTAGTAATTTCATTTTCTAGTTCCTTTTCTTTTCTTTTGATCTCATTCAATCTTTCTTCTCAACTTTGATTAAAAGATCTATGTTTTTTATCTCGTTCAATTCACATTTCTTTATCAAAAACTAATTCACCTTCATTAACATAATTTCATTTTTCATTTTCAAATTTTTGTGCTTTATTGATATAAACGTGCGGAAAAGAATTAAATATTGGATAATTTTGGTCATCATAATACAACACAGGCAATGATTCTTTTGCGACAATGTCTGTTAATAAGTCTTCTAATTGTTTAATAGTTAAATCATTTTTTATCTCAAAGTTATCAGCCAATCATTCACGATTATCTCCATCTTCTTTTAATTGCTGCAAGTATTCAGTATCAACTACATAATTAAAGTATTCTTTTAAGTTATCATCTTCTCTATTTTCTTCAAACTCGTAATATTGCTCGCACCAATTCCATTTATTCATTTCTTCATAAATTAATTTGTATAACTCTTCTTTTACCTCGTTTTCTGTTAATTGATATGTTCTATTTTCAACATATTCTTCTATAAAATTTATTTTTCCCCTAAACTTCATTCTTTTTTTGAAAGAAAATCATCTAATTTTGAGTTTTCTTCAAGTATTTCTAATAATTCAAATGTTCTCATTATTTTCTCCTTTTAAATTTCCATTTCAAAAGACATTTCAAATTTATCAATTACATCTTTTTGTTTTTTTATATTAACTTTTTCTGCTTGAAAATCATAATCAATATAACTTAAAATATCTTTTTCTGTAATATCAGCATATTCATAAAACAATTCTTCATTTTCTAATTGTTTGAATTTATTTCTATAACCATTAACAACAATATAATTACTTTTTAATTCATCGAAATCAAATTGATTATAGTTATAAATTAAAATTGGTAAATTAGGTATTTTATCAAATTCATACCCTTTTGCTTGTTCTTTTAAAGAACTAATATATTCGTTATATTCATAAATTTCTTGATTTTTGAAATACTCAGAACCTTTTATTTTTATAGCCATATCATCTAAATGATTATTTGTTAATTCGCTTAAAAATATATTTATTTTTTCTAAATTACTGATATCTTTGGTATCAATTAAATTTAATAACGAACAATCAAATTTATTATTTATTTCTACATCTTTAACTTGTTCGAGATATTCTATTATGTTTTTATAATATTCTTCTTGATGTTCGTGATTATCAAGATTTTCATTTAATTTATTTAAAACTACATTTTTTACATCTCTTCTTGATAAAACAGAACGAACTAAATCTTCGTCTTTATCATATTTTGCATCAACATAACCTGAAACGTCTCATTTTGTAAATTTTAATTTATCATCTATTGCTACTTCTTTAATTTCATTAAGTGATATTGATTCTTGAAAATTGAATATTTCAGAGTTATTTTCAATAAAATTTAGATTAATATCATTTATGTTATCAACTACTTTATCTGTTATTTCATCCATAATATTTACAACATCTAAACGTAAATTTAATGTGTCTTCAATGTTATTTAATAAATCTTCGGTTTCAAATAAAATTGTATAAATATCAGGATTATATCCAACCATAATTCCATCATAATATCCATATTGTAATTCCAACGAATTATTTTCTAATATATTTGTTCCAACTCACGTATCATACCAATCATATAATTGTTCTTCGTATTTTTTATCACCTTCAGTTTTAAAAAAATTATTTAAAATATCATCACCCACTCTTGAATCTAAAGTATCAAATATATTTCTAACTAATAATTTACCCAAATCAAAATCAATATCTTCATATTCTTTTGCTAAACTGTCGATATCTTCTTCATTATAATCACCTAAATTCATTAAAATAAACTGTTTAGGAGTTTCTACTCCCCAATATTTTTGTTTTTGTCTATTACTAAAATTTAAAGCACCCATCTTACACCTTCTTTAAAATATCTAAATAAATTTTATTTACTGAATTACTATTAGATTCAATTTCAATATCTGCATTCTTCTTGAACTCATTATCATTTAAATATTTATAATGAAATTTTCAAAAACCATTTCTTTCTCTAATAATTCTTCTTTGTTCGTTTTTAACATATTCACTAATATCAACTAAATTATCATCAATTTCTTTAATTTCAACTCTTAATCTTTTTCTTTGTTCGTCAGTTCAAATTTTTAATTCGTTAATGATTTTATTTTTGCTTTCTTCATTCATTTCGGAAATATATTCCACCATATTAAATCTCTTCATTTTTTCTCCTTAAATTTTTTCTTCCAAAACATTATCTAAAACATAATTTTTAAACTTGTTTAAGTTTATTTTGCTATTATCTACTTTATAAATTTCATATAGTTTTACAATATCATCTATATTTTCATAGTTTGATTCTTTTAAATAATTTATAACTCATTCAAAATCTTCATCTTTTAAATGACGTTTTATTTTATGTTGTTTTTGTTTTAACTCCCTTTCTTCATTTCTAGCTTTTAACAATTCTTGTCTTTCTTTTTTCGAATTTCCATATTAATTTTTACTTGTTCTTTTAATTCTTTTGACCTTTTAAACTCTTCTTTCCTTTCTTGTATTTTTTTAATATCACCAGCACCAAATTTTTCTCTAAAAGCTTCTAAATTAAATCTATACATTTTATTATTAATACTAGTTTCTTCAACTTTCCCAACATAATTATCAGATTCAAAATATTGATATGTTAAATTAGATTTAATTAAAATAGGAGCAAATCCTTCTAACAAAATAATTATTTCATCTGGTGGCTTTTGGCTTAAATCAGCAACACTTAAAAGCGTTTTTTCTTGATAACTTAAATTACTTGAAGAGTTTTTATCATTTAATGAATAAGAGTATTTTTCTTTTTCAAAAGTTCCTAATTTATTAACAATATATTTTTTAATTTCTTCATCCGAACTGTTCAAAAAATAAATAAATTGTAAATTACCTAAAATGATTTCATCAACTTTATTATTATTTTTGGTATTGTATTTCTTTAATTGATTCTTATCTTGTAAAACAACACAAAATAAGATATTTCTTGACCTATTAATCGAAATTTTATTTTCAAATTCTGGGATTCTAGGTAAATTTCCAAATTCTTCTAAAATAAACAATAATTTTCTTTCTAATCTTTCATAACCTTTTTCAATTAAATTTTCTTTAGCTTTATTAATTCCACTTTCATACATTTCATTTATTAAATTAGAAACTAAATTATGTGTTGAAGGGTTTTGGTCTGGATAATGAATGAAAATAGCAAACTTATCATTACTATTAAAAATTTTCACTAAATCAAAAGACATTGAATCAGATGTTAAATTCTTAATAAATTCATTTTTAACAAAAAAACTTACGGCTAATTGTGCTGTTGATAACATTGAACCTATTGTATTCATAGGACTTGAATTGATAGAAATAAAACTATCATACACTGCTAAGAAATCATCATCTATATCTTTCTTTGAACTTATAATGTTATAAATCGGACTTTTGAAAAGTGATTCAATATCAGATCCGCAAAAATTAATAGAATTTAAAAATGAATTAATAGTTATAAAGTTAAAATTTTCTCTATCAATCAAATCAAAATGATATTTTAATAACATTAAAGTTTTTCCTATGATAACTAAAATATTTTTACCACTTTCTGATCAAAACGAATCACCCACACCATCTCATTTTAGGTTTTCTAATAATTCAATATATTTTTTATAAGCTAAATATAAATATCTTTTATTATTTTTACTTTTGCCTTCTTCAAGCAAATCATAAATATGACTTAATGGATTTCATTTAAAACTATTTTCAGCATTTTCAAAATCAATTCAATAAAGTTTATAACCTTGTTCTTCTAACCTTTTACCTAAAAAAGTTCGAATCTCTTTTTTAGGATCATTAATTACAAAATTAGGCCTATGCCGTTCATCTAAATTAATATTAAATAAAATATTTGGTAATAATACTCTTTGCGTTTTTCCTGAACCTGTCCCACCAATCACTAAACTATTTCTGTCTAATAAATTGTGTTTTATGTTTAGTCATTTTCTTTTGTTTTTGGTAAATTTTAAAACCCAAGACGAAGAATCAGATAAATCAGTATTAATATACTTTTTATAATCTTTATTTATTTCGTTTGTATTTTCGTTTAGCAATCATTTTGAAACATTCCTTTTTATTTTTAATTTTTTATTTAAAAACTTTCCTATTTCTTTATAAAAGAGAAAAATAGAAAATGCTAATATTGAAAGCAATCAAAAACCAACAACTAAAAATATAGTTTTAGAACTTTGATTAGAATATTCGTTGAAATAACTAAAATCAATTATTTTTTTAACAGCTTCTAATTTATTTTTAGCTATATTAATAAAATAAAAACATCAAAAATACAAGAAAAGAGTGATAAGAGTAAAAATAACTATCAAAATAATTTTAAGCACCCAATTTAATTTAAATTTCATAATCAATACCTTTTACTTTCTCATATTCTTTAACGTTTTGTGCTTCAAAAAGAGCATAAGCCAGCCGTTTAAGTTTTTTTGTATCTTTTGAAGCAATATTTTTTATCTTTTTATTTTTATAACTATAAAAAGCATCTAAGCTAGTTTTATATTTTTCATTCAAACTATTATTGCTATATTTTTTCTCTTCTTTAAAAAATACAGCTTGCTTTAAAATTTCGTTTAATATTTTTCGTTCAAATTCTTTTTCTTCCTTTTTTAATTTATGTATAAACACAGTTTTTAAAGCCTTATCTTTAATATCTAATTTCATATATTGTTCGTAAGTTTTATAAAACTCAGTATAAACTTCTTTAAATTCTTGATTTTGTTCTAACAATTTATCTCTAAGTTCTAAAACAACTTTTTTCGATTCGGGTGATAATCTTGAATATCAAATATTTTTAGATACGTTATATTCATTTTTTAAAATTTGAATTTTATCTTTTTCAACACTTTCAATATCTAAAAATTCTTTTTTGAATTTAAGTTTTAAATTTCTAATTTCATTAAGTTCTTCAAAAATGTTTTTATCATTTTTAGTTCTTCCATATTCATTCAGAATACTAGTTTTTAATTCACTAAATTTTCGTTCAAAAATATTTTTTGATATTCCAAAATTTTTTCTCTCTAAATTTCTTTTATTTTCTATCTCCATAAAAGCAAGGTGAATGTGTGGGTTATCTGTATTACCGTGAATTGCATAATAAACTTCTAAATTCTTTCTATCAAAATTTAAACCATCAGATTCTAATCATTTAAATAATTGATTTTCTACAAGATTTCTTCATTTTTCATTTCCAATAAAAATGTTATTCAACATAGCATCATTTGTTGAAATTACCATTTCATAAAAAACGTTATTTTTTGTCTGCATTTCTTCGTCTAATTTATTAATATCTATATTTTCTTTATATACTCCACCAATAAAACCAGACAAACCACTTTTTTCTGTATTTGTATTTTCTTTTAAAAAAGATTTATATGTTTTTAAAACGTCTTCTTTATTGTTTAAATTATTTATATTTTCAAACAAATTAAACTCACTCATTTCAACAGCCTTATTAGGTTTTGTGTAATATCTAATAAAAGCACTATTAACAACTCAACTATCATAGTTATGTCGATTTCCTAATTTGGTAACATAACCAGAATCTTTACTAATAAAATTAAATTGTATAAAATGATCCACAACTACCCTTTCTGTATTATTAATCTAAATTAATAATGAGTAATATTTTTTACCCGACTTTTTAAAAAAAAAACAAAAACCAACAAAAAACTCAATACTAAAATAGCAATTTATAAATTGCGACACTAAATAAAAACAAAAACTAAAACACTCTCCACAACCTCTCAAAACCTTTTAAAATTTAGATTTAAATTCTCTAAAAAATAAAAAACTTAAATCTAAATTCTAATTTTAAGATTCTGAGAGGTTGCGGGTGTTTTTAAAAATAAATTCTGTTTGTTAAAAAACCAATACCAGTTTTTCAACTTTTCTTCAAGTGAAAGAACTTATAATAATCCCTATCATCAAAAAATTCTAACAATAACCTAATAGTATTTTTTAAATACTTTCTGCATTTATTAAAGCTTTGAAAAACAGAATTGTTTAAAACCTTAACAGAAAAGAATTCTTTAAACCTTTCAAAAGTAATATAAAAATTTTCTTTTACATATTTTCTATATTTTGAATAAATAATATTATCTGAATATAGATAGGTTTTTTTGGGTTGTTTTCTAGCCCAAGAAAATCTTTTTTTGATTCTATATTTTTCAAGTCCAAATATAACAACAAAAATTAAATCTAAACTTTTGATTGAAAAATTTAAACTTTTACTAATATTTAAGTTTGGTTTTTTTAAATAAAAGTTTCCGCTTTCACAACCAATAATATTTTCTCGCTTTAAATTTTTCAAACTTTTTTCTAAACTAAAAAAATTGATACCGAAATTATTAACAAAAAAATCAACCATTTTACTTTTTTCAATTTTTCTTGTTTTTGTCGAATTAATCATTTTTTTCATTAATACAAAAACCAACAAATCTAAATTTTTAATTTTTGAATCAACAGAAATAAACAACTTCACATCTCTTGATAAAAAACCAACTATTTTATTTCAATTATATTTTTTGTATTCAAAACTTTGAAAGTGTTCATCAACAAACTTTTTAATTCTATCTAATTCAAAATCATTAAAAGTTTTTTCATTATCTTCAATTATTCTATCTGCTCAAACACTCATTATAAACTCCTTTCATTTTAAAATAAAAAATACATCCAAGCTTGAATGTATTTTTCGCATATCTAGTTTCAACGGGTTCTATTTTATTCAATGAATCTGAACAAGATTTAGAATTTAGTATTACTGATTTTAGTTTAATAAGAAGTTCTCATGTTGAACAAATAACTAATGGAGCTAATAAGCAAAATATTGAAAAAGCAAATAATTATAGAGTTCATTCATCAGATTATAATGAAGAAATGGGAATGTATAAATATTTATTCCAAGATTCTGATTTTGTTTTTGTTTCTCATTCTAACGATGGAGAATTGGTCATTGAAAGTGAATCGGATGAAAATACTTTATTTAATGAATTTTATATTAAACAAGATCCTCTTCACATTTCACACGCTCTAGTTTATGCTACAGTTTATAACAAAATAACAGGAGTTACTCAAAATAAAAAAATGGGTAATCTTGATGAAGTAGAAAACTTTTTCAGAGCGCCACTTGATAAAGACGAAATTGTTCTTAAGTTAAATATTCAATATAGAAACTCTAAATTACATCTTGATAAAATTAATATTTTGAGCAATTTTAGCGGTTTAGATTATTCAGAACTCGAAATAGCATTAAATGATTTAAAAGAAAGTCATAAAAAGCATAAAAATATCACATTTAAATCAAATAAAAATATTGAAACTTTAATTTTAAAAGCAGAAGAATTATTAAAAAACAAATTAGGATATTCACAAATTGCTATTAACAGACTAAGAAATCAACTCGTTAAATCTAAGTATGTTTATGATGTTGTTGCAAGCGAAGAGAATGTAAGCAAACTCGATTCTTTAGTTATGGAATTGGAAAAATATAGTTCTAAAGATTTAACTAAAAGAACATTCGTTCCTCTTAACAATAATCTGCTAACATTTAAAGCGTTTAAAAACACAAGAAATAATAGTTTAACTAATGATGAAATTTTAAAATGAATTGATAAATTATCTAAAATAAAAAACAATTTAGTGTTTGATAAATCTGAATCTGACCGTTATTTAGAATTATATACATCAAGAAAAGATTTATTAAATTTATCTACAAGTAAAGATTATGAAGAATCTGTGTTTACTGAATTAAATGATTTAATTAATAATTTAGATAAATATTATAATAACGATGAAAACATTTATTCTAATAGTAATTTATCATCTTTAGGAAAAAAATTATCTGAACTAAAATTAGTGCCCTTAGCCAAAGCTCAAATTAATGATGATTCTTTGAAAGAGATAAATATTCTAGATAATTCTATTGAATTAATTACTAAAAATAATATTTTAAAATTAGATTTAATTTCAGATCAAAAATTACTAGATATAACACGTAAGAACTTAGAATTCTATTCAAAAGAAGCTTTAAATAAAAGAAATCAACAATTTAAAGAAATAAATGCAAATTACTTTGAAAAAGTATCAAAAATAGTCAAATCTCAATTAACAAAGTTTAAAGATAAGTTAGACTTATTAAAACCTTCGAATAAATATATTGATTCGATGTTATTCCAAAAATTTGTAAAAGATCTAGAAACATCTATAGACGAATTAAATTTAAATAAAAACAATTTAGAACTTGATAAATATTTAGAAGAATATTTAAAAATAAAAGATAATGTTAATAATAAATTAAATTCTTTATCTAATAATATTTCAACAACAATGTATTTACAAAACCTTTATGATATAGAGGATGATTTAAATGATATTTTTGTTCAATGAAAAAGAAATATTAAATACCAAGCTGAAGAATTATTAAATTTAGAAGAGTACGATTCAAAAACTTATTCAAATAAAGTTGAAGAATTGTATCAAAAAGGTAGAGATTTAGACGCTTTAGAGTTAAAAAGAGACATTTTAAATAAAATGTACCATGACTTTTTAGTTAAAAAAGATGTTTTAAGAAATTTATTAGAAAAATCTAAAGAAATAAAAGATAATCCTAAGCCTTTTGAAATTTATATTTCAACAACAAAATTGGTTAACAATATTGAAACTTCATTGAAAGAAAATCCACAAAATGAAATTGAATTTGGAAAATTATTGGATCAAACTGATGATTTAATCGATGCAGCTCATAAGTATTCTTTAATTGAATCAAACATAGAAACTAAACCACAAAATGATGTTGTAGTAGTCGAAAAAGAGACATCAATGAATAATACAAAAAAAGAAAATAATATTTCAAGTTCATTAGTTTTATTAATTGTATTAAATGCAATTGCTACATTTGGAATAGCCATTTATCTTGTGTTTAAAAAAATTAAAAAGAATAAAAATAATTAAGGAGAATTATGAAAAAATATAAATCATTAATTATATTAGGGTCATTAGTAAGTTTCGCTTCAATTGCAACTGTTGTTTCTTGTTTTGCACCAACTACTAAAAAAGCAATTGAAAAAGAAAAAAATGACAATCAATCTACAGAAAATAGCAAAACAAACGACAAAATCAATATTGCACTTATTGATAAATTATTAGAAAATAAATATATTACAGATTTCAAACAATTAAATAACAAAACAAAATTATTCTCTGAATTTAATGGTCAAAATTTAAATGTTAATAATGTTGAAATTATAAATTATGATTATACAAATAATAAAATGAATGCTAAGTTTACATTTGAAAATTTATTAACCAAAGAAATTTTTAGTGTAGATAGAGAAATCAGCGGTTACAAAGATATTAATTTTGAAAATGAAATTAAAGATTTAAAAGAAAATGATGATACTGAAATTGATGTTGATAATCAAAGAGTTATTAATATAAATGATAATTGAAGATTCGCTAAAACAAACGATGTTGATTCAGTTGAAGTTAAAAAGACTAATTTTGATGATTCTCAAATGTTAAATGTTAATTTGCCACATGATTGATCAATTTACAACGATTTTAGCTCTACTATTTCAAATGAATGAGGTTCTTTAGAAGGAGGAAGTGCTTGATATAGAAAAGAATTAGAAGTAAAACCAGAATGAAAAAACAAAGAAGTAGAGATTCATTTTGGTGGTGTTTACATGGAATCTGAAGTTTATGTAAATGGTCAATATATATCAACATACCCTTCAGGTTATCAAGAATTCAATTATAATATTGGAAAGTATTTAGATTACTCCAAAGGTGCCAAAAATGTTATTACAGTTAAGGTAACAAATAAATCGGAATCGTCAAGATGATATTCATGATCAGGTATCTACAGAGATGTTTCTTTAAAAATTACTGATAAATTGCATTTACAAACATACGGTACCCAAATCATTAACAACGATTTTGATGTTAATGACTTATCAAACGTTACAAGTAAAGCAATTTATACAATCAAAAATGATGATTCAAAAGCAAGAACATTTAAAATTAAAAAAACAGTTTATAAATTTGGTGATGAAAAAACAGTTTTATTCACTAACGAAACTGAAGATGTTAATATAGATCCAAGTAGTTTAATTAAGTTGGAAACAGAGTTTAATGTTAATAATGTTCAATTGTGAGATACCAAAAATCCAAATCTGTATTTATTAAAGACTGAAATCATTGAAAATGTTAACGGAAATGATGTTGTTGTAGATCAAGAAACACAAAGGTATGGGTATAGAAAAATAGATTGAACATCTAACGATGGATTTAGTTTAAATGGAAAATGATTGAAATTCCATGGTGTTTCTATGCATCACGATCAAGGTGCATTGGGTGCCGTTGCTAGTTATGATGCTATTTACCGTCAAATGAAAATTATGAAAGAAATGGGTGTTAATGCGATACGTTCAACACACAACCCAGCAGATCAAAAATTAGTTCAAATAGCAGAAGAATTAGGGTTATTATTTATTGATGAAGCATTTGATACTTGATATGGTGGTAAGAAAACAAATGACTATCATAGATTTTTTGAACAACAAGCGTTACATCCAGATGCAGTTGAAGGTCAAACATGAGCGGAATTTGATGTTAAACAAATGGTGCGTTCAAAAATAAACTCACCAGCAATAATAATGTGGTCAATAGGTAACGAAATTGCTGAAGGTACTCAAGCAAAAGGGGTTACAGTTGCAACTAATTTAGTTAAATGAATTAAAGAAGTAGATCAAACAAGATATGTAACATGAGGTTCAGATAGATATCGTTATGGTGACGGGCAAGACGCTAATATTGCTGCAGCTTCCGAAAAACTTGATGTAGTTGGAATGAACTATTCTGAAGCGAATGCCCCAACTTTACATAATCTCCATCCAAATTGAAAAATATATGGTTCTGAAACATCATCAGCTGTACGTTCACGTGGTGTTTGATATGCACCTAACAGTTATGATAACGGAGTAAACGCAAATAATTACTACGGAAAACAACAGTCAGATTACGGAAATAACCGTGTAGGTTGAGGAAAAACAGCTACTCAATCATGAAAATTTGATAGAGATAACAAATGATATGCTGGTCAATTTATTTGAACTGGATTTGATTATATTGGAGAACCTACTCCATGATGAGGTCAAAAAGGAGATGATAAACCAAAATCATCATATTTTGGTATTGTAGATACAGCCGGATTCCCAAAAAATGATTACTATTTATATCAATCACAATGATTGGATGTTAAAGAACATCCTATGGTTAAAATAGCTCCACATTTAAATTTTGATAAACCAGAAATGAGAAGTTTAGTTGTTAATCAAGACGGAACTTTAGATTTAAGAGTTTATTCGAATGCTAAAAAAGTTATTTTAAAAGCAGATGGCCAAGAAATAGCTACTAAAGAATTTGTTACATTACAAACAAACTACACTGACGAAAAAGGTAATCGGATTACTTATCAACAAGGTGCAAATGAAAATGAGTTATATTTAAAATTCCCTATTAAATATGATGAATTCAAAAATAAAACAATTACAGCCGAAGCGTATGATTCAGAAAATAATTTAGTAGCCACAGATACTCTCAAAAAAGCTTCTGCTCCAGTTAGAGTACAATTAAAACCTGAGAAAAATATTATTTTATCAAATGGAGATTCTTTATCTTATATCCATGTTTCTGTAATTGATGAAAATGGAATTGAAAATCCAAATGCTAATAATTTAATTAATTTTACAATCGAAGGTGAAGGTGAAATAGTTGGAGTTGACAACGGGGATGCCCTTACACGTGAAAGATATAAAGCATATGGAGATGGAACTTGAAAAAGACATTTATTCAATGGTAAAGCGCTTGTTATTGTTAGATCTACAAATAGATCTGGCGAGATTACTTTAAGTGCAAATTCAGAAAATCTAGAATCAACTCAAACAACAATTTTAACAGTTGAATCTTTACCTGATACTAACACCATCGTTCCACTTTCTTTAGATAAGAAAAAAATAACAATTAACTTATTCGAGCAACCAAATTTAAATGATATTAATTTAATATTATCTAATGGTACAAAAGTTAATGATAATATCGAGTGAGATGTAACAAAATTAGATAACTTAAATGCTGGTGAATATACAGTAACTGCTAATTATCAAGAAAAAACTTTTGATCTTAAGGTCGAAGTTGTCGATTTATCTACATTATATAAACCAACAAAAACATATTTATCATATGTAAAAGGTGAAAAATTAGTTTTATCAAATTTAATTTTGGTATTAAATAGCGAAAATGAATTAGAATATAAAGAAGTGGTTTGAAACACTGAAAATATAAATGTAAATGAATTTGAACCAGGTCAAGAAGTTGAAATTAATGGATACTTAATAGATAATCCTCAAGTTTTAACAAAAGCTTACTTAAGCATATTACCTACTTTAACCGATGAAGTGGATACAGTAAAATCAAATAATAACACTGTAGAAATGGTTTATATTGGTACAAAATTATTAGAAAATTTCGATAATGATACTAAGGAGTATACACTTGAATCAGAATATAAAAATGGATATCCTCTAATAGAAGTTGTTCCAACTGATAAAAATGCAAAAGTGGAACAATTGATACTTGATATTGATGAATTTAATAGAGAATATATCATTTTAGTAACCGCACAAGATGGTAGTGTAAATATTTTTAAATATAAATATCATTTAAATTTAAATGATTATTCTGATGCTTATCTAAATGTTTTACCAATTATTGAAGGTCGTGGTAGATATGCAAAAATAGAATTAAGATTATCAAATGGTTCAATTATTACTCAAGATCAATTAAGTAATGTTCAAATTAAAGCACTTGAACCTGAAGATAATAAATACTTTAGTTCAAAATCAAACGAAATTTATGCATCAATTGCAAAAAATAAGATACCAGTTTACGCTGAATTTACATATAAAGGTCAAAAACTTAGAACTCAGACAACTAATTTAATGATTTTAAAATCTAAAGAAGCTTCGAATGTTGATTCGTATAGTTCATATAATTTAACTGTTCAACGTGGTCAAGAAATCAATTTACCAAATTACATTGAAAAAATGTATCAAGGTGATAAATTCCCAAGAAGACAAATTGTTAAATGAGAAAATATTCCAAATACAAATCAAATGGGTGTATATTTAATTAATGGAATAGTTGTTGAAACACAAGAACCAGTTTATGCCACAGTGTCTATTTATGATTATGTAAAAGTTGAAGAAATTACACTAAACACTATCAAAGGTTTTGAGCCATATCAATTACCAGATATTTTGCTTGTAACAGATAATTTAGGTAATAAAGTAACCAAAACAGTTACATGAGATAAATTTACTCAATCTAATCTAGAATCATCGGAAGATTACACAATTTTCGGAACAATTGATGGAGTTGAAGATTTAAAAGCTAAGTTAAATATAAATATTGTTCCAGAAAAAGAAGGGGATTATTTAAATATTTCTAAACAAGTAACTGGATTTGATTATCCAGCAGCAATTGCAAGTTTTACTAATGACATTGATCCAAGTTCACAAGATAGAATCGAAAAAATAAATGATGGAATAGTAGAACCTAGAAATAATAGTACAAATAAATGATCTGACTGACAAAGAAATTCAACTAGAACATCGGATTGAGTAGGTACTATATTTGCACGTGGTGGAATTATTGGACCTGAAATGTTTGATCAACTTCAAGTTTGATTTGGTGAAGACGGTGGAGCCAAAGCACCTACAAATTATAAAATTCAAGTATTTGATCAACCAATAACAAATTTACCAAATGCTAATGGGTTATCACATATTAGTGGATCAAATAGTAATTTAGCAGACGATTCATTATGAAAAGATGTTGAGTTAAAAGAAAATCCAACTATTACTCCAAATAATGGTGCGGGTACAATATTTAATTTCGTAAAACCAGTTAAAGGTTATGCTTTAAGAATTAAAATGGATATTGTAAGTGGAAAACAAGGTTTATTAGTTTATGAATTCCAAGTAAATCGTAAAATACCAAAAGATAACAAACAAGGAGTTACTTTAACTAGAAATCTTTCATCAACAATTCCAAATCAAAAAACTCCTATAGCAATCGCTGGCTTTACAAATGATGGAACCGGATCAAATGATAGAGTTCAATATTTAAACGATAATGTTATTGAAACTCAACCTACAAGTATAAATAAGTGATCTAATTGACAAAGAACTAAAAGAGCGGAAGATTGAGTTGGTGTTCTTCTTTCTGAAAATCAAACTAAAAGCATAGATTCTCTTAGAGTATTCTTCGGTGTTGATGGTGGTTCAGGATTACCAAAAGAATATCACATAGAATACTTTGATCAACCAATAACAAATTTACCAAACGGTAATCAAGTTGGTCATATTGACGAACATAGAGATTCAAACTTATCTAATAGTTCGCTTTGAAAAGAAGTTTCATTGAAAAATAAACATGAAGTAACTTCCTTACCTTCAAACGATAACGAAGGAGCTTTATTTGAATTTGCGGCACCGATAAATGCTACTGCAATTAGAATAAGAATGAAAACACCTGACAATAAAAACGGTATTGTTGTTAGAGAATTAAGAGCATTTAGAACAAGCACTTTAGAAAGTGAAGCACAGTTAGTTGATGTTAAAATTAGAGGAAAATACGTTGATTGTATTAATCTTGAACAAAAAGATTATTATATTGATGATAATGTTGATTTAAATGACATTATCATCCAAGTTAATGAAGGAGCTAAGGTTATTAAACGTGTAGATGAATATTCTATTGAATTCACAATAATTTCCGAAGACCTTTCAAAAACAAATACATATAAATTTACTAAACGTTCATTTGAAGTAAGAAATGAATTAATAAGAAGATATGAAAAATTAGTTCAAACACTAGAATCAAGAATTACACCTGATTTAAGTGTTGCTAAATATACAATGGCTAAAGCTTTGGTTGTTAAATTTAGATATCTTTCTAAAATATTAGAAACACCAATAAATGACTTAAGACAAATCATTTTAGATTTAGATCAAAACACAAAAAAATAATTGAAAGGACATCAAATTATGAGTAAAAAATATAGAAAAATTTTTGCAAACCTAATGTCAGGTTCAATACTTTTAGGCTCAGTTGCAACTATGGCAATGAGTTGTAGTAGTTCATCAAATAAAGAAAAAGAAAAAACTAAACCAGTTACTCCTGAACAACCTACTAATCCTACTGAATCAGAAACAACAAATGAAACATCTTCAGATTCTGTAGTTAATGATGCTAAAAACCAATTAAAATTAATTTTAGATAAAGTTACTGAATATTTAAAAACTTTATCAGACACTAAGTATGCAGAATTAAAACAAGAATTAGAACAAGAATATCAAAGAGCAAATACTCTTTACTCTTCAAAAGATTCAAAAAATGATGTATATGCATCCGCTAAATTAAATTTAGATAAAGCTTACGAAAAAGCTGTTGAAAATAAAAAAGTAATTGACAATAAACCAACTGATGTTCCGCCTGTACAAGAAATAGAAAATAAAGAGCAAGAAGAATCTAGTCAATCTGATAAAGAAGTAGACAAAACAAATGCTAAACCTGATGGGGAAACTGACGCTAAGGAACCTAAAGATACAACAACTCCTGGTAGTGATCATCAAGATGCACCAATTAAAGATGATAAATCGGGAGAAGTGGCTCCAAGTAATGAACCTAAAGATACAACAACTCCTGGTGGCAAAAAAGAAAAAGAAACTCCTGGTAGTGATCATCAAGATGCACCAATTAATGATGATAAATCGGGAGAAGTAGCTCCAAGTAATGAACCTAAAGATACAACAACTCCTGGTGACAAAAAAGATGATCAAACCGGAACTAGCGACGAAACAACACCTAAAAAAGATGATAGCAACATAAAACCTAAAGAAGACGAAGTTCCAAGTGAAAATATTATTAAGGAATTAAGTTTTGAACATGTAGAAGTTAAAAAACTTTTATCAAATTCTAATGTTAATGAATATTTAAAAACTACATATCCAGGTTATACATTCAAAAAGTATGATGGTACTAATTTAGAAGAGAATAAAGTGATTTCTCATAACGAAACAATAAAATTAGTTGGAACTAAAGTAGAAGATAATAATAAAAAATATGCTTTAGTATCAATTCAATCTTCTAGTTTTGCTCCTGTTGATTTGAATAAGGGTGAAAACTCAAATGTTTTATCTGGTAATACAAATATTGAACTAAATGTTGAAAAGTCATATTACGACTATACTGATAATATTCATCCAAATCAAAAAAGATCAACTGAATTGCCTAAAATGTTCGATGGTAATAAAGTAGAATCATCAAGATGAGATAACTGAATTGATTATGGTTTAGACCAAAGTCATAATGTTTTCTATTTTAATAGAAAAAAGGGTTCAAATGAATCAAAAATTTTTGGTTTAAGAGTTTGAACTAGAGTTAGTGGTTATAACCCTATTAGAAGTTGACATGATTTTGATAAATATAATAATAACCAAAGGGTTGAATTACAAAATGGAAAAAGTATGTCCCCAGAATGAATTAAAATTTATTCATCAAGCACAGGCGAAGAAGGTAGTTATAAATTAGTAACCGGACAAAATAAAGTTAATGATTCTGAACTTTTCAAAATTAAAGTTCTTGATGGGTTTAGATTAATTGATGAAACCGTAAATGTAGGAAACCTTAAAGAAACTAATAATATATACGGTATAATAATAAACTTTCAACCTACAACTGATAAATACTTTAAATTTGAATTTGAAGCACCAACAATACCTAATTTAAAAGATCCTGAAGGTCAAGAAAATCGTATTTTTACAACAAATAAAGGATTTATAGGATTCTCAGAAATTGAGTTTATTGAATTGAAAAATGACGTTGAATCAATTAATGATAAAGTACAAGCTAGTGAAAATGCTTCAATATCATTTACTGCGTTAGAACACTTTGGTGATTCATTCAAATTAAATATAGATAATAAAGATGTTGAATTAAACAGTAATGAACAAACACTTTCAATACAAGTTCCGCAAGATAAAACTTTTGAAGAAGTTTTCAAAACACTATTTGATAACTCAACTATCAAAAATAGTGACAATTCAAATTTACAAGAAGGAATATACACATTTGGTTATGTAAGTGAAGTTACAACAAACACCAAAACACAAAAAGAAACTAGTGCAAAAGCTAAAATAGTTGTAACAGACGGTACAACAGAACATAAAAAAGAATTTACAATTAATTTAACAAAAGCAGAAGTTGCTACTCCTGTTGAAGAAACAAATCAATAATTACAAAAATGACGTCCTTTTTAATTAAGGGTGTCATTTTTATTTGTTGTTAATAAATATAATAATATAATATTTATATTGTCTATTAATTTTATATAAATTAAAAAGAATATTCAAGATTTATCTTAAGAATATGATTTTATAGTTGGTATGGATTCTTAAAGATATCGATTTATTTTTAAAGAAGTATCCTTTTAAATAAAAATGCATTATAGAAATTTAAAATCATATTGATGTTAAAATGAAAATATAAACGTTTTCGATCGTATGATGAAATTACAAAATATCTATTAGATACAACTAAGCTGATTTATACATCTTAGGTACTTATTTTGTCTGTAATGTTGTTATAACTTACCAATAAGTTGAAGATGATAAAGTCATAAGAAAATATTTAGTTTTAAAGCTAATTATTGATTTTTTGTAAATGAATCCTGAGATATTTTCTTGATTTAATTAAGAAAATAAGAACTATTTTCAAAAAACTAATAAATTCAAACAAAAAAGAATTGGGATATTTACTATATTGTTAAAAAAAACAGGGTTATCCTGTTTTTTATCTAGATTTAGAATTTTCTAAATCATTAAATATCTTATTTCATTCATCCTTATAGTTTCATTCATCTTCTTCATGATTTTTAAGGAATTTGGTTTTTTTATCAGCATAGGTATTTCAAAGATTGGTTAAATATTTATTTAATTTATTAACTAACTTTGGATCTTCAATAACTTCTTTTAAAATCGGTTCTAGATTTTGAACGAAAAAATCTTCATTAGGTTGGTAAAAATTGTAATCGAAATACGGATAGTTTTTATAAAACTGCGAATTGAAGAATTTATCGACCTGACTTTCGCTTCATTCGACGCGTTTAGCGAACGCTTGCGATAACTGGTCTTTTGGTATAATTTCGTCTAAACCTGGAAAATCAGCTGGATTGTCTTGCTGTTCGCCGAAACCTAGGTTAAAATCAACGTCGGTCATGTATTCGGTCGATTCTTTGGTAAATTTATCGTAAATTTTTTGTAATTTAACGATTTGAAACCTAGGTTTTTTGTTTCGGTCTAATCCAACAGGATAAATTCTAATTTTTTGTTCTAATTCAAAACGTTCGAAGAATTGTTTATTTAAATCGTCAACTTCTTCGTCTGTAAAAAAGTTAGAATATTTGATCGGTTTGGCGTCATTTTCTAAATTAATACGATAACCAATTTTTTCAGGTTGTTCTAAATATTTTAAATACCTACCTTCTTGGATGTCTTGCGTTCTGTAATTATATTCGTCTGGATTTATAAAAAACGTATTCATTTGTTCGATTACGCCGTTTTTAAATTCCAATTCCGTCATTCTTCTATTAGGATCGGTATTTTTAATTAATTCATTAAAATAATTTAGATAAAATTTATAGCCATCTTCTTTGGTAAAATCAAAAATGTTTTTACTATCATTGCGGAAAACGTCGACTTTATTTGGTTCAATGTCGATTCAGAAATTAGACATTGTTAAGGTATTTCTTAGGTCTATCATTTCCGAACTTTTGTATTCAAATTTAGCATAAACGTCGCTAGGTTTTTCAACATGTTGGCGATCGTAATGATCGTAAATTTTAACATGGTCGTTAATTCTAATTCGATCTAATTCTTGATTAATCGGACGATACGCGACGCTTATACCTGAACCATTAACATTTTCGTCAGTTTTTTTAGATCAAGTATAATGGATTTCAACTTTATCTGAATATTTAGAATTTCCATAAATTTTATCAATTGATTCAATTTTGATTTCGTAATCATCAGGTAATCCAGTTAGAATAAAATTATCGGCGACTAAATTTTCCATACGACTTCCATTTGAAGATCATAATTGGTCTAATTTTTGACCTTTTAAGTCGAAATTAACCTTTAAGTTATCGAAATTTAATTCTTGAACGTCTTGATCTTTGATAATTGTTAAAGATCCGTTTCCGGTATCAGTTTCTGTATGATCCAATTCAGTTTTGGAATCAGAATCGGTTTGATTATTATTTGAACCTGTTGTAGGTTGGTTTGTATTTGATTTAGTTTCAAAATTAGATTTATTAACTTGCTTATCGTTTTTATTATTTTCAATTTGGTTAGTACAACTAATTACCATTACGGTTGATGTAGATATTAGGCAAAACATACTAAAAAATATTTTTATTTTTTTATTACTCATCTTTATTCCTTTTCAAGTCAATAAATAATTATGTATTTTAATTATTTATTGATATTTTCTATTTCTTGGTTTAATTTTTTTAAAGCATCAGAAATAATTTTGGTTGCTTCTGAATATTTATATTCTATAATTTTGTTGGTTGAATTTTCTGTGTTTAGTTTCGCATCATTCGCTACTTTTTTAATGAATTCTAAAATTTTAGAACGTTCATTATCATCTTGTTTTGATAACATTTTTTCTTGGTATTTGATTAATGTTATTTTAACTAAATTTTCATATTCATTAACAATCGTTTCATACGCGGTATAATCTCTATTTCTTTGTTCTATTTTTTTCTTATATTCTTTGTATTCGTTCAAAGAATTTCTTAATAATTGATATAAATCATTAATATAAGAATTTGAATTACGTTCAAAGACTTCAAAGGACGCTAATTTATTAATAATAGGTTCTAAATAGTTATTCAGAATATCCGTATATGATTTTAAACCTGATGCCTGTAATTGTTGTTCGTTTCTTTCATTATTAAGTTTTAAAATTGCATCTTGAACCATTAAATAAAGTTTATTTAATATATTTTCAAAACCTGTTAGATCAAATGTTTTAAGATTTAAAACAGAAACTAATTTTGGCATTGCTGATGTCGAATTAGGATTAATCTTTTTAAGATCAATGTAATATTTATTATCATTGAAATCAGTTGCTAATTTTCCAAAAGTTATTGTTCCAAATTTTTCAACAGCGGTCTTAGCGTTATTTATTTCTGTTTTTAATTCTTCTTTGATAGATTTTTTATGTTCGTCCTTAACGCCTAATTCTGTTTTAAATTCGTTTAATTCTTCATCTGTTAAATCGTTTGTTATAGAATTTAATTTAGATTCATATTTAGAAATTATTGATAATAAATTTGTCTTTTCTTCGTTAATTCATTTATCATAAACTGTCGCCGAAACGTTTTCTATATTATCTTTTTCGTTGAAGCGATCTGATTTTTCTTGTCTTAGTCCATTATTACTAGAATTCAAATCATTAATTGCATCTTTTAATTGTTTTTTAACAGAAGATAGTTCATTTAAGGTTTTTTCTAATTTTTCTGTATTAGATTTTTTAGAAGAAATTAATATTTGGATATTAGATTCTAATTCTTTTATTCGATTTTTATATTTTTTCTCAATATTTTCTTGTGAATTATTTTTTTGTTGAGAAATCGAAACATTATTTATATTAGAATTATGTTCGTTAGCATTACAACTTAAAGCAGTAAGCGACAAAGAAATAAGTAACACTACTTTTAATAAATATTTTAATTTTTTATTCATTTTCATTATGTTTTTTCCAATCAATTAATTTAGTATAGTTTTAAATTATTATTTTTCATCCAATTTCTTAGATTAGTTTTTTTCTTTTTCTCAACTATGACCAGCAATTATTTTTTTAAAACGATCTTTTGTCATATTTTCTGGGAGTTTTTGTTTTTCAAAAATTAGTGAGGTGTTTCAAAAAGCATAGGAACCAATTTTTGTAACTTCTGACATATCTATACTTGTAAGTGATCTATTACCTAAAAAAGCATTGTCTCCAATTGTCGTAACCTTTGACATATTTATATTTGCAAGTGATTTATCACCTCAAAAAGCTCCGTCTCCAATTGTTATAACTTTTGGCATATCTACACTTGTAAGGGATGTATCACCTGAAAAAGCACTATTTCCAATTGTTGTAATCTTTGGGCCATTCACACTTTCGAGGGATGTATTGCCTGAAAAAGCACTATCTTCAATTGTTATAACTCCTGGCATATCTATACTTGTAATCGATGTATTACCTAAAAAAGCATTTACTCCAATTGTTCTCACGTTTTCTGGTAAGGTAAATTTACCTTTTGCTTTAGTGGCATCAATTAAAATATTATTAATTATTGCAATTTTTTGTTTATTAGAATCTATCAGTTTTTCAAAATATTTTGTTTCACTAAAAGCACTGTATCCAATTGTTATAACCTTTGGCACACTTACATTTGTAAGCAATGTATCACCTGAAAAAGCATTGTCTCCAATTGTTGTAACTTCTGGTATATCTATACTTGTAAGTGCTGTATCACCTGAAAAAGCACTATTTCCAATTTTTATAACATTTGGCATATTTAAACTTGTAAGAGATATATTACCTAAAAAAGCATTGTCTCCAATTGTTGTAACCTTTGGTATACTTACATTTGTAAGTGCTGTATCACCTGAAAAAGCACTATCTCCAATTGTTGTAACTTCTGGTATATCTATACTTGTAAGAGCTATATTACCTAAAAAAGCATTGTCTCCAATTGTTGTAACCTTTGGTATACTTACATTTGTAAGCGATATATCACCTGAAAAAGCACTATCTCCAATTGTTGTAACTTCTGGTATATCTATACTTGTAAGCGATGTATTACCTGAAAAAGCACTATCTCCAATTGTTGTAGCCTTTGGGGCATTTACACTTGTAAGTGATATATTACCTGAAAAAGCACTTTTTCCAATTGTTGTAACCTTTGGCATATCTATACTTGTAAGCGATGTATTACCTAAAAAAGCACTATTTCCAATTGTTTTAACATTCGGTACACTTATGCTTTTAAGCGATGTATTACCTGAAAAAGCACTATTTCCAATTATTTTAACTTGCGGCATAATTAATTCTTCGATATTAATTTTATAATTTGCATCAAAATATAAATTATTTGGTAACATTCATTTTAATGTTTTTGTTTTTAAGTCTCTTATTATTTTGTAAGAAAAATTAATTCGTCTTATTCTACCGTCATTAATAAAATCTTTTATATTATTTCCATCAATAATAAGTAAATCCATTTTTGAATTATCATTATTTTCGTGTGATTGACTTGAAATTTCTTTTGTTAAATCGTTATCATTTTTATTTGTATTTTCTTTTATGCTATTACAAGAAATAACGAGCAAACTAGAATTTAGTGTTAGAAATATACTCGATAGTAGTAATATTTTACTTTTTTTCATTTTAATTAATTCCTTTTAACTTTAATTTTTAAATATCAAATTTATTATAGTTTTTTTTTTTTTTTTTGAAGCAAATGCATATAATAGTCAATTTAGTACTAAATTCTAGCTTTTATATTTACACAAAATTTTATTATTCTTTTATAACTAAAATTAAACTTATCTATATTACCTTTTATAAGTTAGGTAAAAAATAATTTATATCCTTTATTGGTGTAATTTATAAAGATAATATTGATATTAATAAATTAAGAAAAAAATTCAAACAAAATAATGTTTTTATGAAATAACTCTTTTAACAAACAAAAAACGATATATTTAATAAAATAAAACAATCCAAAAAGAAATATTAATATTGGTAAAGCTATTGGTTATTGTTTCTTAGGAGTTATTGGGTTAGCTATCTTAATATTTTCTGTATTTGGAGTTAAATTACTAGCAATTAAGTTTGGTTGAAAATTAGGCATTAGTAAAAAGCGTAAAATAAAAATAAAATAGTTTAAAAATATTTTGATTTGAAAAAATTTATTTTATGATATTTACGCGTTCGTGCGTATTATACGCGTACGCGTGAATGGGCAGGCACGCATAAGTATAGGAAAATATCTTCTATATTTTGAGTTAAATTACTACATATTAAATTTGTTTAAAAATTAGAAATTACCGAAATTTTGCAACAGATTTAATATGTGGTGTCTATACAAAGAAAAGAACAAGTAAAGAAATACAGTAGATTGGTATTTCACTGAATTAAGATTTTTAAGAAATAATTTAGGAGGATAAAACTATGATTAGAAATAATAGACCATATACAAATGAAAACGGATGGGTAGATGATAATCTTATTACAGATATTAAGGAAAAGGAACAAGAAATTGTCTTTAATTGGATTTATGAAAATATTATCCCTAGAAAAACAGAACTAAAAACTAGAACGAGTTATGGGATTAAGCATCTTTTACAAAAAAATACAGGTATTTATCTTACAAATAATCAATTTAAGGATGCGATGATGCATTGTGGCTATATGCCAGTGAATCCAAATGAACTTAACTGGACTTATCGAATAAGCAAGAAATCTAAGGCTTTTAAGACAATTGCATAGTGGTGAATAGTAAAAACATAATTTTATATTTATTATATATATATATATATATAAACATCATATTTTTAGGTTCTACAATTAATCTATAAAATGATGTTTTTTATATACAAAAATTTTTAACCCTTAAATTCGATATAATATTAAATATTAGGGACAAGTCCCTAAATACGTATAGGAAAATATCTTATATATTTTGAGTTAAATTACTAGCTATTAAATTTGGTTGAAAATTAGGTATTAGTAAAATAAAAAAAATTTTATAAAATTAAAATTTTATATATAATATATATATATATATATATCAATGTATATTTGAATCGCCAAGCGGAATCGCCGCAGTTGATGTTTGGAAGTGGAATATATGGTGAGTAGGCAAGCGGAGAAAAAATATTTTCAGGCATAACAGTGGTTATGTCGCTTTTTTTATATAATTTTTATATGGAGAAATATGTTTTGAAAAGCGTGAGATAGAACTAGATATTCTATTAATAAAAAAATAGATACATTATCATATGATGTTAAAGGAAAGAAAATTTTGGCTTATTGAAATTTTAGAGATATAAGACCTTTAATTCTGTTTTATAGTGGTGAAGATGTTTATTTTTTAAATTCTAGGTCTGCATATGATTATAGAGTAAAATACGAAGGAGAAGTTATTGTTAATTTTAAAGATAAAGATGCTAAAAATGATAAAAAATCATATATTAATACTTCTTCAATACATATAATGAAGAGTAGTGAATTTTTTAGAATATATAAAAACAAGCAATTTGATACACTATATCAGTTAAATAATGAAGATGCTAGGAAAACAATTAATGAACTTAGTAATAGATTAGAATCTGATTATTTAACTATTCAAAGAATAACAATTAATGAAAAATATAAATCTGTTAATGAAGTTTTAAAGTCAACAAAATATATCAGGGAAATAACAATAAATAAATCTTCTGATGATTTTAAAGAGGAAGTTAATGATGCTCAGGCAACTATATTACATTTTGAAGAATTGGTTAAAATTTTAAAAAATATGAATGATAATCAATTAACAGAATATAAAAATGCTGAAAATGTAGATCAATATCTTTTTGATAACTATGAAGAATACCATACTAAATCAATTTATTTAGAAGTTATTAATAGCGAAAATAAAGAAAAAGAAATTGAAATTGATAATAGTAATGAAATTGAGATGTAAAAAAACGCTTACATTTTAGTGATCGATGTGATAATATCAATACATCTAAAGAAGACAAAAAACTTATAACCTATAACTTAGGTTAAACCACTAAATTTTATTCCTTATAGACTATAATTAGAAAATATCTTAGGTTTAAATGTCACAATAAATAAAACAATAACTCCAAAAGTTAAATTAAGGAATTGAATAAAATAAAAATGCTTCATAAATATTAGTAGAAGAAGATCTAATTTTAGTAAAATACCCTGATAAAATCCCGGGATTCTCAATTTAGTAGATTAAAATGGAGTTAAAATTAGATAAAAAAAATTAATTACTTTAATGAAAACTAACTTAGACTCTGATTTAAAATATTTTGATATTTCAATTATTAGATACAATCATCCTAAAACTATAAAAATAAGATTATTATTTATAGTTTTTAATTGTTTTTTATAAAAATGAGTTATTTAGAATTATGCTATAATTATCCAAAAATAAGTGTTTTAAAACTTGTTTAAAAAAATAAAGGAATATTTATGAAAAAAATTAAATTTTTAATACCATTAACTAGTATTACTGTTCCGGTAGTTGCTATGTCTTGTTCAAATCAAATTCAAACTTCAACAAAAGCAGATGTTAAAGAAAATAGTAACGAACAACATTCAAACGAAACAACAAAAATAACTACTGAAGTTAAAGTTAATACTCCTATTGCTAAAACAGAAACTCAGGTAGAACCAAAAAATGAGTCAACAGAGTCAAAAACTGCAACAAAAGATAATCAACAATCTGAAGAAAAGGAAACAGAACCGACATATGAAACCGAAATTGTTGAGTATGAAAAACTTGAGAATAAAGCGAATTTATTAGAACCAATAACAGATCCCTTTTTATATGCTATAACTGATTATTTTAGAATTGAATATTTAGGTATTTCGAAACATTTAGAAATAAATGTTGATAGTATTAAGCAAATTAAAGAAAAAAATGCTTTAAAAGTTCAATATCAAGTTATGAATAAAGAAAATCATGCAGAATACAAAGATTTTGAACTTAGTTTTTCACTAGAATTACCTGCTTTAAACGATAAGCAAACTAAAGCTGTAGATTTTGTTAAAAAAGTGGCGATATTTATTACAACTAAGCAAGAACATTATGATAATTTAGATCAAATTACACCACAAGAGATTATTAAACAAAACTTACCTGAAGGAATAATTGTTGAAGACACTTTCACGGTAACTAAATATCCTGATTTAGATGCTATCGAAATAGGATATACATTAGATGTTGATTCTAAGAAATATCAATTAAGTTATTTTTTAAAAAGACCACACAGAATAGCTTAAAAATTATTTACAAATAAATGATAAGTAGTGATAACTTATTTAATAATTAATAGAGCATATACAAAAATATCAAGCCTAATTACTATGCTTGATATTTTTTATAAAATGTATTTTACTTAATTACTTGATGGCAATCAACCTTGTTTTATTGCGTTGCGTAATGTTTCTTTATTTTTATAACCTTGATTGTGTCTATCGTTATCTTTATTTCAATAAATATATGCAAGTAATTGATCGTTTCAATAATTGCCTAATGATGTTCTATCTGACCTATTACCTGTAATGAATTCACGATTATATGCAAATCCACCACCACTTCATCAGCTCTTTTTATATGCACCACTTTTTATTTTTTGGTCATCACTAAATTTATTTCAAAGACTTGCTTTTGCGTTTTTAGCGCCTTCTCATGCTTTTTCTAAACCACCAACAAATGTACCTTCGACATCTAAACCTGTGAAGTTTCAGAATTTACCACCTGTTGCACCTTTTTCGAATATTGCTCATAACATAATTGATGTTAATCTAAAAATAGCTTTGTATTCAGGATTATTTTTACTTTGGTTTAAATTATATTTATTTTGTGAAATTTTAGTAAACATAGATTTAAATATTGGTTCAAAAATAGCTTTAATTAATTCTTCGGTTCTTCCAACCACATTAAATATATTTTCGTCAAACGCGAAACCATATGTTTTGGATTGATCACTATTTTGATTATTACTTGTATTTGTGTTGCTTGATGACCCGTTGCTTGACTGATCTTTAAACAAGAAATCAAGCATGCTATAAATACCAGTAGTTCTTTCTAAGTCGCTACTTTCAAATAATCTATTTATAAATTCAACATAAATCGATTCATCGAATGAACTTGTTAATAATCTAATTTTACTTGCTTGGTTTAAAATCTTTTTAAATGATATTGAGTTCATATCATCTGTAAGTATGAATGATAACGCACCATCCATAATTTTTTGTTTTACTTGTTGTGGGGTTGCTTTTGTAAAATCTAGATTTCTTAAGTTATCATATATTTTATCTATTATTGTATCAAACAAACTATCATTTGATATTCATGCTAAAGTTTTTTGTATTATATGTTGTAATATTTCTTCATCATGAGTTTCACTTAAATTGAATCCTGAATCTTTAAATTTTATTATTGCTAATTTAGTTATACCTTTTATAAAATCGGTATTCCCGTTTTGTGCGACACTTGCTTTAAATCATTTTTTAAAGCTATTTTTCATTTGTTCAGCATTATTAGAGTGTAATAAAACATTAACTGCCTCTAATCATGTTGTTTTATTTTGATAATTCTTTGCATTATCAATAATATCATCGAGAATTAAGGTTAATAACTCTCTTAAATCTGGATTTTTAATAAATGTTATTATAGTATTATTTATTAATCTATTCAATTCTTCATTGTTTTGCCCAGTAATTAAAGCGGATAGATTAATATCATTTATTGTTTTTCTAATTTTTTCTTCATTATCTAAGAAGTTTGTTAGTAATTGTTTAACTAAACTTTTTAGACCTTCTTTGTTTTCTTGTATTAACGAATCGTTTAATATTTTAGAGATTAGATCAAATGAAGTTGGGTTAACTTTAGCTATCATTTTGTCTTTAATTTTTTGACTTAATTGACCTAAATTTTCGGATTCTTCGAATGCTTCTGTTGTAGCATCAATTAATTTAGAATTAATTTCTATTCGTTTAAAGAAATCTCCTAGACCACTTGTGAAGTTTTCTATGAATGTTTTAATAGGTTGGTCAGGAGTTACTTCTAAATAACTCATAGCTTTATTTATTATTTTTTTAATAGGTTCTCTTAAGTTATCTGAACTTAAGGCGTTTTCAAATATCTTTTGGATTTTTTCTTTAAATTTAGCTTTTCTTTGTTCATCTTTTAAGTATTCTTTTGTTATATTTACAAAAGAACTATTATTAATATTATTTGTACTATTGAAGAAAAACTCAACTATATCATTCACAACTTCTTTTAGATCATTAGTTTTAACTATATTATTTATTAATCTTATAAAGTCTTCTTTAGAAATAAAGTTTTCTGAAATGAATGAAGCTTTATTAGCTCCTTCTAATGCACCCCAAATAATAGAACCTATATCAATTTTATCTACAGCTAAGTTAAATATGTTATTAATAATTTGTATTCTGTTTTGTTTATTATTCCCTATTTGACCTTTTAAAGTATTTAAAACAGAAAGAATTTTAGCTTCAATATTTTCATAATTTGTGAATTTTTTAATGTTTTCAATTGCATCAGATATAAATTCACTTATATTAAATTGAATAGTTCCGTTAGTTCCTAGTTGTTTGATTCCTGATTCAATAAATGAATTAAATATATTGAAATTATTGTTTGATTCTTTTATTATTGTTAGTAATCATCCAATTGAATCTATTTGATCGTTATCAGTTGTTATCTTTTCGAATAATTTAGTTTTAATATCATTTGGTAACTTTTTATCAAGAATATTTTTTACTATAGTTTTGAAATCATTTTGTTCTAATAATTTTTTAATTAATTTATCAAATAAATCTTTAATAGGTGTTTTTAAGTTTTCGTTTGAGAAAATAGATTTTATTAAATCTTGATAATTATCAGCGTTTTTAAATATAGATAAGTTTGTTAAGCTTTCTCTAACAATAGAAGTCAAACTAGTTTTTATGTTTTCGTCTTTTAAAACTTCTTTAATAATAGTTTTTAATGTTTCTTCGTTATTTTTATCTACAAGAACTTGATCTTTATTAGCAAGAGAAATAAGGGAACTTATTCAAGAATCATTTTCTTTAAATTTATCATATATTTTTTCGAATATCTCTACCACTATTTCTTTATTATTTTCGATAGAACTAAAGTTATTAAATAACGCTTTAACAAACTTGTAATTAGTTAAATCGAACTTAGAAATAATATTTGTTTTAATTGATTCAACAAATTGTTCTGAAGTTGCACTTGAAGATAATTGATCAATAACTGTTTCTATAACGCTGTTATATACACCAACTTCTTTTAGATATGGAACAATATTGCTTGCAATATTGTGAACAAAACTATTTGATTCACTACCTTGTATAGTTATTTGATTATTTTTTAATACATTATTTAATAAAGAATTAATAAAGTTTGTTGTTGTGCTATTTTTTGAAATTCTCTCTAATGCATTAGGTAAGTTGTTTTTAAAATGATTTTTAATTGTTTCTTTTTTAAATAAATCTTGAATTAGTTTGAAAGGGTTATTTAAATTATCTAGTCAAGAAGTATCGTTCAATAATTCAGGAACTACTACGTTTAATGTATCGTTTACAAAATCATCTTTTAATACTGTTCCTACTACTTCTTTTAATAAATTAAGATCTAAATATTTAGTAACGTTAGGATCGCTTATTTTATCAATTTCAGAGTTTACTATTAATTCAACAACACCTTTTTTATTTAGACCAATAAATAATTGCTTAACAATTTTAATTATTGCTTCTTTGTGTGGTTGAATGTTTGAAGCATTTAAAATTCCATCAACAAATAATTTAGGTTGTTGTGTGATTTTTGATTTTATTAGATCAAGAATATCGTTAGGTAATTTAGTTAGTTTTTCTATTATATTTTCATTATTTTGACTAAATACTTCTTTGATTTTCTTGAATATTTCACTTGATAAATTATTAAGTATATCTGAAGATTTGAAGAAATCTTTTAAATTGTTTGAAACATAATCGATAAATGAAATAATACTTTGATCGTTTGTTTCAACTCCGTTTTTGTTTAATAGACTAATTAATAATTGTTTTAGTGCATTTTTAAAACTTGCTTCGTTTGAAAGATCGCTAAACATTGAGTCGAGCTCTAATTTTATTTCATTAAAGTTCACTAATTCAAAAAGTTTAGAAATTAATCCTTGATAAGAATTTAGTGATTCAAATTGATTGATATTATCTACTAATTTTGTAATTGAATTGTTGATTATATTATGTAAATGTTGATTTCTAAGTATCAATTTTAAAATATTACCTAAATCATTAACGTTTACATAATTTTCTATTTTTTCTCTTGTTGAAGAAGCTATATTATTGAATAAATCATCTATAAATGTTCCTTCTGAGAATTTAATTATTAGATTTTTAATTATTGTTTTAATATTTTCTTTGTGATTTTTGAATAAAGATGATTTAATTAATTCTTTAATTAACTTAACAACTTTAGCTTCACCGTCATTTCCGTTGAAAATATTTTTAAGACTAGATACAAATGTATTTAAAAGTGAAGTTATATTAAAATTAATTCCGTTTGTTTGAAGTTGATTGTAAATCAATTCAAATGATAATTCATTTAAGTGAATATTATTGTCAACTATATCCAATATATCTACAATACTTTTTGCTAATTCTTTTTTATTATTAACTCCATTTAAATATGGAGCTACAAAATCCTTTTCAAATATTTTTTTCAAAACTTCTGTTAATACTTTTTTAATAGAATCTTTTTGAATTATTGAAGATAATATGGTGGCAGTTTTTTCTTTTATATCATTTTTTAAACCGCTTATAGAAAATACTTTTTTAATTAAATCATTTATATTTGTTGCATTTTTAACTGAATTGATATTATCTAATATTTTTTCTACTATTTTTTTAATTACTTCTTTTGTATTTTGGTGATTTACTATTTCTTTTATTGTAGAAACTATTAAATCTTTATTAATACTTAGTGAACTAGATATTTCGTCTAAATTAATAGAATTTAAAAATGGAGTAATTTTTTCATCTGTTAGATAGTTATTTAAGGCGTTCTCTAACACTTTTTTAATTCATTCTTTTTGATTTTGTACAAATTTAGAATTTAAAATAGATTTTATTATTGTGAAATAGTTATTTTTAACTGCATTTGTTAAGTTATTTAATAACACTTCTTTTAATGAGTCAAAATTGTTAATTGAACGAGCTTGTTGTTGTGTGATATTTAGCAATTGGTCTAATATTGAATTATTAACGTTAGAATTATTTATATCAAACAACAATTCTTTAAATTCATTTAATTTTGTTTCGTCTAATTTGTGTGAATCATCAATTAATTTCGCATTTTTTAACGCTTCATTTATTATATCTTTAAAAATTTGTATGTTGTCTAGTAATGTAATCGAAATGAATTTGAAAACTTGGATCGAGTAATTGAAATCAGAGTTTATCGTATTTGACTTAAACAATCTTGATATTAAGTCATCTAAATGTTCATTAACCAGTTTATTTAAATTGCTTTTTAAATTACTTGTTAATGTTTGAGTTCTTTGTTCTAAGTTAAATTCATTATTACTATCTGATTTCATAAATGTAATCAAACTGTTTAAAATGTTTTCTACAAGACCTAAATCTTTAAATATTGTAAATCCATCTGTTATTAAATTAGAAATGAATACATTTGTTTTATTTTGATCATAAATTTTTGGATAATTGATTTGAATATATTTTGATAGTGTGTTTGCGATTATTGTTTTAATTTCATTTTGATTTGTTGTACTTGTTAAAAAGTTAATTATATTTTGTTTAAGGTTACTATCTGTTGCTAAACTATTTAATGCGATAGAAATAATGTTATTAATATTGCTTGCATTTTGTAACTGATCTGTGCTATCAACTACTTTATTAAATGAAGTAATGATAATTTCTTTGAAAGTATCATTATTCATTAGTAAACTAACAAATGATTTTAAATCTTGATCTGAAATATATTTATTTAAAATATTTTTATATTCGTTTGGAAGATTATTTAATACAAAGTCTACATATGTATTATTTTCTTTTAGATAGTTATATATATTATTAAAAATAATTTTTATATCTTCTTTATTTTTACTTGCAAAATCTTTAGAAATATCTTTTATGAAATTAAATAATGTTGTACTTATATTTTCTTTATTGAACTTATCTTTAAGTTTATTAATTAATATTTCAGTAAAATCATTTATATTTTCTTTATTTTGAGTTTTATATTCTTCTAAAGAATCGAACAATAATGTTATTACGTTAAATTTATCAATTTGAGTAATTAAAGAATAACTTAAATCAGTGAGTAATTGTTCTTTATTTTTTACGTCTTTAAATAATCAAGATATTTCTTGGTTATTAACTTGAGAATCTATAATTCTTGAAACTAGTTTTTTGAATGCTTCATCTTCTTTTATAGTTTTGAAAAGATTTTTAAAACTATCTTTAATATCGTTGATGTTTAATGTCTTAACAGCAATATTAAATATATCGTAAAAATTATGAATGTTTGAAATTTCTTTTGAATTATTAAAAATAAGATCTAATGATTTTTCGTATATATTTTTAAAGTTTTGATCTTTTGATACTTTTAGTATAAATTGTTTTAATTCTGCTTTTTGAATCCCTAAAACATTTTCAGGAAGAGCAGATTCTAATGTTGAATCTAAATCGTTTTCAATAAATTTGTTTATTAAAGATTTAACAAGTTCTAAAGAAAGAGTTCTATTTGTTTCTGAAAATAGATTTGTTTTTAATATTGTTTTATATAATTCCACATAACTAAAATTAAAACTATTTTTAATTGTGTTTAAAATACCGCTTGTAACTTCATTTAAGTTGTTTGATTGTGTAAGCAATTTAATGAAATTATCAATTAAAGAATCAAAAGTGTTGGTTGCTTCAAGAGTTTCCAAAATACTTGGAACAATGCTTTCTATTACTGGTTTATATTTTTTATCAATATTATAATTTGTATTTTTGCTTAATTCAATTATTACTTTTGTTATTGTTTTATTATAATCACCAGATTTAATAATTTCTTTAATTAACGGTTTTGCATCTTCACTAAGTAAAGTTTTAAATGTGGCGTCTTTTAATAGCGCGTTTGCTAGATTTGTAATTGAACTAAAGTTATTGATTTGTTCGCTATTAGAAATATAGATTTTAACGAAATCTTGGATTATTAAACTAAAGTTTGCTGATGAAAATACTTTTGATATTATTTGGCTTATTTCATCTTTTTCAACATATTTTGAAATTTCAGGTTTAACTAAATATGTTTCTAATAAATTATTTATAAGATTTTGTAATGTTCCATTTTTTGTTAGTTTATTAATAATAACGCTAACTATTAACGAAACACCTTCTTTATTGTTTGTTACATAGTCTTTTTTAATTACTTCTTTAAATAATTCAAAACCTTTTTCATTTAGTTTTTTATTAACTTCTTTTGAAATTAAACTTGGTAACTCGTTTAATTTTTCGATTGTGTTTGCATTTTGTTCTTTGGTTTTTTTAATTTGGTCAAAGATAACATCAATTAAACTTTCAATAAGCTGTGTTTGCTTAAGAATGTTTCCAAAATCATTTGAAAATCCTTGAATGAAATTTATTACACTAGGACTAGAATCTATATTTTCAACGTGTGCAAAATCAACCAATATTTGTTTGATTGTTAGTGCTAATTCTGGATCATTTCATAAGTTGGTGAAAGTTGTTTTTAACTCTGTTTTAAACTTATCTTCATCAACATTTTTTAATATTTGAACTACTAATTCGTTATAGTTTTTAACAGTTTCAAAATTATTAGAATTATCAATCAATGAGTTTAATGTATCTTTAATTAATTTATTGAATGAATCTTGTTTGAAGAATAAGTTTACTATTTTGCTGAATGATTGGTCTGAAATATATTCCCCAACCATTGTTTGAGATATTAATGGATATATTAATTTTGAAACATTATTTAATTTAGTTTTATCTAAAATATTGTTAATTAGCTTTTTAGCTAAATCTTTA
Organism: Mycoplasma sp. CSL7503-lung; assembly: GCF_025515455.1. Taxonomy (GTDB): domain Bacteria; phylum Bacillota_I; class Bacilli_A; order Mycoplasmatales; family Metamycoplasmataceae; genus Mycoplasmopsis. The sequence goes on from NZ_JAOPHP010000003.1 coordinate 60,773, forward strand.
TGGTTTTTAACCAAATTAGATTTAAATATTTGATTAATTAAGGTTATTATTGATTTTTCTTGGTTATTATCACCAGAAATTTTTGAAACAGCACCTAAAAATGAATTAGATAATAATTCTTGAATTCTATCAAATCCATAGTTAGGGAATGAATTAAGAGATATTGATACGAAATTTTCAATTATTTTATGTTGAGTATCAATTTCGTTTATCAAATCAATTAAGTCTGTTGTAACTGAAATAATTTCACTTTTAGTTATATTTGTTGTTAATTCATTTTTTTCAAGAATATTAAAAATTAAATTACTAAATAAAGAATTTAGTGCAGGATTTTTTAATAATTCTTTAAAAATGTTTGAAATTTTAGAAGCAATTTTAGCATTTGTATCTTGATCAGAGATGAATGCTAGTATTAATTGGTTTATATTTTCAAGATTGCTAAATTTTTCAGGGTGATTTGCGAATAAATCGATAGCATCATTTAAAATTTCACTAAAATCATTTGATTTAAATATTGAATCAATTATTTTTGTGATTTGTTCTCTTGAAACATTATAAGTTGATAAAAATGTATTAAAAGAACTAGATAGAGATGAGAAAATATCATTACCATATCTATTTAAAAGATTTTTTACGATGTATTTTAAAGTTGATCCAAATTCAGTTCTTTGCTCTTGGTTTAAATCGGTTTTTGCAATTATAGAAATAATTTTAGGGATATTATTAACATTCAATACCACTTCCATAAAAGTGTGGCCAAGATTTTCTAAATTTAATTCATTTTTATCTCTTAGTATTTCTAATGAGTTTTCTAGGTCTGTAACTATACTTGAAATTAATTGAGAATTAATGATATTATTAACAACATTATCTAAAATAGTTTGGTTGTTAGAATTTGTTGAATTTAAAAGTTTACTTAGTCTATGTTCGGGATCTAATTCATTATATAGTGCGTTATTAGAAATAAATTCTATAAGTTCTTTAGCAACAAAACTAAATTCTTGTGTTAAGACTCCTATTTTTAATCCAAAGTTTCTTGGATTTCTATTTAAATCATTTTGTGTTTCTTCTTCGTTTTTGTTATCTAAATAACTTTCAGATGAATTTCCGAATAATTCTTGATCAGATTGAACTGCTTCAATTTGATAATTAGAAGTTTTGGCATCTTTTTCTAAATAATCATTATTAAAACTATAATTTTGATAATCTTCTGTATTTAAAGTTGGGTGAGTAATTTTTAAGTATAAATCCATTGCCATCTTTTTATAACCATAATTATTTGGATGGATATCTAAAAATAATGAATTTAACTTAGATTTATTTGTTGTTCAATAATTATTGTTAAATACATCAACATAATTAACTCCATTTGAATCTGCGACACTTTTAATAGCATCATTTATTAGCGAAGTTAATAAACTAATAGGTGATATGTCTAAATTTTGTCCGATTGATTTTGTTATGAAATCGGTAATTATTTGATCTAACTGTAAAAATGGAGAAGGGTATGACACAACATTAATATTAGCATTTGGTGCCATAACTTTTAAGTTAGCTAAGAAAGTTGTTAATCTTTTTTTAAGTTCAGTAATTGAATCTTTAAAGATGTTGTTAAAAAATACAAACGAATCACCGATAACCGGTTTTTTATCAATAAAACTTTTAATAATTTTTGTCACATCATATTTGGTTGCTGATTTAAATAATAAATAAAATAAATCGTTAGCACCTAAGGTCAAAGTAATCAAGTTAGCGTCTGCTAACTTATTTTTAATTTCTTCTTTATTTCCTAAGTTAATATTTGATTTGTATTGAGAATCAAATTCTATATCGAAAAAATTGATTCAATCAATTATTTGTGAACCTGAATGTGCGAAATTGTCAAAACTTTCAACACGATCATTAGAATTTAATAAGCGTGCTAAATAAGCAGGATATGATAATCCTTCTATATTTCCGTTTTGATATTTTCCTTTTGATATTTCTGGTGTAGAAGCATCAAATCCTTCTGTGACAGAATCACCAATTGCAACATATTTAATTTTTTGGTCTTTATTAATAAAGTTTTTTGAAACTTTACGTAGTATTTTTGTACTTTCTGAAATTGATTTATTACCATTTTGAGAATTACTTTCTTCATTAGGTTTTGGTAGGTATGGTTCTATAACCAAAGGTTCTTTTGAAGAAATGTTATTCTTTTCTTTAATTTTCTCATATAAGTCTTTACCACCACTTTGTAATTCTTTATCAGAACCGGGTGCTTTACATGCAACAACTATACCTGTACTTAGTACCAAAGCCATAGCTGTACCGAAAATTAATTTCTTGTTTTTTTTCATAATTATCCTTTCAGATTGTTTATTATATTTTATATAATAAAGCAAAATAATTAACTTTATAATAATACCATATTTTTACATATTCATAAATTTAGCTACTTATCCAAAAAAATATTGCTGTTAAAAATTAGCACAAAATTTATACTATATTTTCTCTTATTTATTTTTTGGATTTGAATCCCGTTTTTTTCAAAAAATAATGAAAAAAACATAAATTTCGTGCTATTATCACTTTTTTTGTGGAAAAATTACCATAAAAAAAGTGAAAATACGGCATTTCCTAATATGTTTTTAGCTTATTAATATTAAAAAAGTTAAAATATAAAAGAGATAAATGTGGAAACATTATCTTAATTTAATTAATAAAATAAACATTAAAGAGGTTAATATATGAGATTTAAAACAATTTGATTTAAGGGCTTAGCAATTGTTGCCCCTTTATCACTGACAACAATAGCTGCTATTAGTTGTTCAAATAATAATCCAAGATCAGAAGAAAGTTCTAATGCTCAAAATGACGCAAAAGATCAAAATACTACTGATATAAATAATAAAGAAACTATTGAATCTAATAAAGCGGATAAAAAACAAGAAAGCTCTACTGATGCTACAGATTCAAAAAATAATGAAAAAACAGAAATTCCAGATACAACAGTAACTCCAAAACCAGAATCAGATTCTGAAGAAAAAGCTAATGATAATCATGAAGATGCTCAATCTGATTCTAAAGTAGATAACGAAAAAACAGAATCTGATCAAAAAGAAGACTCAGTTGATTCCGATGTAGAAAAAGAAAAACCTGAATCAGAACCAAAAGATGAAGCTATTGTTGAACCTAAAGAAGGAGATGAAAAAGATACTCCAACAACTGACGAACAAACTGAAGGCGAAAATGAAAAATCAGAGTCAGAACAAAAAGATAATGATGTTACCGATTCAGCAGAAGGAGAAACGAAAGATGTTTCTGAAACAGGTTCTGAATCCGAAGATAAAAATGAAGAATCAGGCAAAAATACAAAAGAAGATCAAGAAAAAGATACTATAGATACTAATTCAGAAACAGAGGACCAAAAAGATCAAAAAGATGATTCTTTAGATTCTGAAGAAGCAATATCTGACTCTGAACAAAAAGATCCGGTTGCTACAGAACCTCATGAAGGAGAAAAACAAGATACTCCCGCACCAAATTCGCCACAATCTACAGATGAAACTAGCGAAGAAGAATCTGAAGAAAATGATCAAAAAACCGAGAAAAGAAATTACAAAGATGAAATAGATAGATTAAAAAGTGAAATTAATGTTGTTAAAGAATCTATGACTGATAAAACCTTTAGTAATTTAGAAGAAAAATTACAAAAAATTTTAAGTGATAACGCCCACAAAGAAGACGATGGAGTAGAAACATTAAGTTCTAAGAAAGCTAAATTAGAACTAGTTAAAAATCAATTAGATGAAATTAATAATAGTTTCAATAAGTATAAAGATTTATTATTGTCTCTTGATTTGGAATATGATACATATGATGCATTAATTAGTAAAATTAATGATAAAATTAATTTATTTAAACAAAATGAAGACAATTGAAATTCTAGAATAAATGTAACAAGCACAAGCAATGAGTTTAACAATAATAACAGTCTATTACCATGATCGATAAAAGATTCTGAAGAAGGACAATGAGTGACTAGAAGTTTTTTTGATAAAAATTCTATATATAATACTTTTTTAAATGTTGATTACTTAAAAGATAAGGATAAAGAAAATATAAAAAAACATTTAAATGATTTAACCGGATTAAAAAATATGATAGCCGGAATTTTAGGCTTCGGAATTAATTTTAAAGAATTATATGGAGCAAATGGAAATTGAATTATCAAAGAAGATCAATTGAATAAGTCACAATATGATATTGGGTTTAATGAATATAAAGTAAGTGATAATAATGGTACAAATGGATTACATCCTAGAAAATTAGAAAATTGATTGATTTTTAATAGCGATGACAGACAATCAGAACTTGGTGGTAATTCAGATAGCATAAACAACAAAGTTAATCAATTAACAACTCAATTCAAAAATAGCAAGAAAACCTGAGAAGATTTTAAAAACGAACAATTTACTAATTTACAATCTAGAATAGACTCATTTAAGGTTTTAAGAAAAGAAGGAAAAGAAGATAGTCAAAATTTAGCTAAAGAATTATCTGAAGCATATTATTCAGGTTTATTAAATCTTGTATATCTAAAAAGTTATTTAACAATAACAATTTCTCAATTGGAAGAAGTTAAAACTAAATCAGAAGAGGTTAAAGCGTTACTTGATAAATTAGGTACTGAAGAACCAAGACAAGAGGATTCCGGAGAAGCTACAGAATAACAAAAATTAAATTCACAATAATTTATTGTGAGTTTTTTATTTTAATAATTTATAATTATTTTATTAATTTATAAATCCAAGGAGAAAATAAAAATGGATAAAAGAACAGAATTATTTAAGCAACGTTTAATTAAATATCTTGAAATCGAAGCGATGTCAAGATATGAAGAACCCGTTGCGACCGAATTAAGAAATAATATTGATAATAATAAATTTGAAATTCTAAGAGATAAGTTAGGATCAATTATTTTTCATAAGAAATCTAAAAAAGTAAATGCTCCAAAAGTTATGATTGCTGCTCATATGGATGAAGTGGGATATATAGTAAGAAATATCGATGCTAAAGGTCAACTGTTACTAAGCCCAATTGGCGGAATATGAGCTTCAACAATTATTGGTACAAAAGCAAAACTTGTTACAAGTAAAGGTGAAACATTGCTTGGTGTTTTTGGTCATACAAGCATTCATATTATGGAAGCTTCAAAAGTTTCAAAAGCTTTAACAAATGATGAAATTTATGCTGATTTTGGATTTAAAAATAAAGATGAAGCAATTGAAAATGGTGTCGAAATCGGTGATAGAGTATATATTTCTGGTGAGACTATTATGTTTAAAAATCCTGATTTATTAGGTGGAAAAGCAATGGATAATAGAGCAGGAGTTACTATATTAGAATTTTTAGCAAATCAAGTGGCAAATTTTGATTTGGACATTGATTTATATTTAGTAGGAACAGTTCAAGAAGAAGTTGGAACAAGAGGTGCTAGAAGTTCAGTTTCAATGATTAATCCTGATATTGCTATCGCTTTAGATACAACTTCTTCTCACGATACAATTGGAACAATTGAAGGTACAACAGCTTTATTTAAGGGTGTTGCTCTTAGGGTTAAAGATGGTGGAACATTAATGGATACTAAATTAGTTCAATTTATATTTAATTTAGCAAAAAAACACAATATTAATGCTTACAAATTTGTGGCCGCTGGTGGAGGAACTGATGCTAAGGAATTACAATATGCTCAAGGCGGAGCTGCGACAATTACTTTATCATTACCACAAAGATATTTACATAGCCCGATTGGTGTTATAGCAATTTCTGATTTATTAGCAACACTTGATTTATTGGAAAATTTTGCAAAAGAAATGAATCAAAATATTTACCAAAAAGAAATTAAATATTCATAAAAAACTTATTTTATGCCTTAAAATACTTAATTTTTTCATATAATTCAAAATATATTAATATATGATAAAATAATATTATTAAACACAATAAAGGAGAAAATATGATCGAACTTAGTGGAGGAGCATTAGCCGGAATAATAATCGGTTTAATAATTGGAATAGGTTTTGCAGTAGGTTTAACAACATTCTTTTTAACTAAAAAAATGTTTGAAAAACAATTAAAAGAAAACCCGCCAATTAATGAAAAAATGATTCGTATTATGTTCTCACAAATGGGACGTAAAGCAAGTGAAACACAAATTAGACAAATAATGCGTTCAATGCAACAACAAAAATAAAATTCATTATTTAGTTAATGAGTTTTTTAATTTAAAAGGAAATATGAATTTAGTTACAAAATTGAAAAGAACTTTTAGAAGAAGCTTTATTTGAAACTTCTTTAGCAATATAATTAGATGAAGAAATAAAATACCACAATTAAAATATATTTTATTATCTTATATATTAATTATTTTTATTTTTAGTTTGTTATTGTGAAGTCCAATTACGCAAACAAACCCAAGTGAGAATTGAACGAGTGCTTCTTCGTATGTTAATGCATTATTTACAACCGCTAGTGCATTTAGTGATACTGGATTAGCTGTTTATGATACCTTTAGTCATTGAAATATGTTTGGGCAATCTATAATAGCAATTTTAATTTTAATGGGTGGTGTAGGTATTTTTGCATTAAAATTCTTTGTTTTAGGTTATCTTTTTCAACGGAATAATAGTTCTGTTATATCTGTTAAGATGCTTCAAAGTGAACGTGGTAGTGCAAAATTTAATCAAACAATAAAATTAGTTATTTACTCTGTTAAGTTTTTATTAATAACCATATTAATTTCTGGATTTTTAATGAGTTTTTACTTTTATTTTGTTAGTCCAATACAAACTAAAGGTATTGAATTATTATTAACAGATGCTAGCGGTCAAAAAAAATATATTGATCCAACTGGCGATTGATCTCTTGCTTTTAGATTTGGTTTTTTTCACACCATTTCAGCAATTAATAATGCTGGATTTGACATTATTTCAGGTAATTCTTTATTGCCTTATTATCAAAATTATTTTTTACAAATTTGATTTATTATTTTACTAATAATAGGTGGTATAGGTTATCCTGCGTTATATGATATAAAACGTTATATTAGACACAAATTAAAGAAAAATAAAGAAAAATATCGCTTTACTTTATTTACAAAAATATCTATAATTTCTTATTTTTTAATTTTTGTTGTAGGTTTAATTATGATTTTATCTTTTGAATTAACTAGTTATGGATTAAATGATTTATGAAATAAATATTATATCCCTAACGAAAATTTTAAAGATTATTTAGAGTGACTGAAATATAGCAAAAATAATTCAGTTATGGCAACAAAAATGTTAAGTGATAATTTTGATTCTTCGAATTTAGAAGGAATTCATAAACAAATATGAGATTTAATTAATAAAACAGATTCAAAAGGTAATTCTTTAAAAATGTTTTTAGATTATGGTCATTTATATGGTTCAAAATTTGATCGTATATTTGCGCTAATATTTTCCGCATTCTCAACAAGGAGTGCTGGATTTGCGACTATTAATATGAGGCACTTAACACATGGAAGTAATATCACAATGATTATTATGATGTTTATAGGTGCCGCACCTTCATCAACAGGTGGCGGAATTAGAACCACAACATTCGCAATTTTGATATTAACAATTTATTCAGTTTTAGTTGGGAATAGTAGAGTAAGGATTTTTAAACGTTCAATCGAAACAAAAACAGTGTTTATGTCTACACAAGTTTTTGTTATTGCTTTATTATTATTAATTGTAGCTACGATGTTTTTAATAACATCGCTTGACACATACGGAGGTTTAATACCAACATCAGAGTTGCTAACAGAAAAAGATGAATTAAACATATATAGAGAAAACTATCAAATTGAACATTTATTATTTGAAGTTGCTAGTGCTTTCGGTACAACTGGATTAAGCTCTGGAATTACTAAAAATTTAAATAATTTTTCAAAAATTATGATTATACTTATAATGTTCATCGGGCAATTTGGAATTTCTTCAACTTTATTAGTTTGAAAAAGAAAAAAATCTAAAGATAGAAATTATGAATACATTGATTCGGATGTAGCAATAGGTTAGGAGAAAAATGAAATTAAAATATTTAGATGATATAGCCGTAATTGGATTAGGTCGTTTTGGTCAATCTGTTGTAGATCAACTTTTAAAATTAGGTAAAAATATTACAATTATTGATAAAAGTGAAGAACGCCTAAAATTATACGAAGAAGATGCTGATAATATCTTAATTGGAGATGCTGCAGAAACTAAATTTTTAAAAAGTATTGATATTGATAAGATAGGTACTGTTGTTGTTGCTGTACCTAATAATATAGAAATAGTGGCCGCTTTAATCGAAATGAAAGTTCCTAATTTAATAGTTAGAGCTACAAGTAGAAGACATGCAAAAGTGTTAAAATTAATTGGAGCCCATGTTATTATTAGGCCTGAATATGAAGCAGGAAAGCGTGCCGCACTTATTTCTGCCAATACAAATTTTCTTAGATATAGTGAAAATTTACAAGAATTAGGCGATGATTTTGTGCTTGGTACTACACAAGTTAAAAATCCAGATTTATTTGATAAAAAAATTAAAGATTTATCTTTAAATCAACGTGGTATAACAATTGTTTTAATTAAAAATAAATCTAAAAATACGAGACCTACAGGGGATTCTTTATTAAAAAAAGACGATTTGATTACTGTAATCGGAGAAGTCCAAGATGTAACTCAAGCATTTCAATGATTTAACAAAGAATAATTAAACCTAAAAAAAGACGCGATCGAAGCGTCTTTTTTATTTTAATTTGTGAAAATTAACCATAAAATTTTAAAAAAACAAAAAAATATTATAAAAAAAATTATTTGTGTGTATAAGTGGTAAAATATTATTGGATAGTGGGAGGAAGTGGTAAAAATGTTAGGACAACAACTAAGAAACATTGATTCCAAAAATCGAGTAGTATTGCCCCCGATTTTTAAAGAAAAATTGGGTGATGAATTTATACTTACAATTGGTTTTGACGGGAATGCAGAATTGAGAACAAAAGAAGCTTTTAATGAATATTTAAAATTATTTGAAAATAAAAGTTTTTTTGACAAAAGTGTCCGTAATTTAACTAGGTTAATTATGGGTAATGCTTTTGAAGTTAAATTAGATTCAATGAGCAGAATTAGTTTACCTAAAAAAATTATCGAAAAACTAACTATCCAAAAAGAAGTAATTTTTGTCGGTGTAGGTTCAATGGTTGAACTATGATCTAAAGAAATGTTTGAAGAATTTGAAAACCAATATAATCCGGATGATTTATCAAAATTAGCACAGGAAATTTCAACTTTAAATGAACGATAGTAAAGAACATTACCCCGTATTATTAAAAGAAACAATTAGTTCATTAAATATAAAACCTGATGGTATTTACGTGGACCTAACTCTTGGTATGGGCGGACATTCATCTGAAATTTTAAAACATTTAACAACTGGACATTTATATTCGTTTGATAAAGATTCATTTGCTATCGAAAAGTCTTATGAAAGATTAAGTAAAATATCAAATAACTTTACCCTAATTAAAAGTGATTTCAAAGATATAAAATCAAAGTTAGAAGAATTGAATATATATAAAGTGGACGGTATAATAGCAGATTTAGGTATTTCATCTCCTCAAATTGATAATAAAGAAAGAGGTTTTAGTTACAACAAGGATGCACAACTAGATATGAGAATGGATCAAGATCAAGAACTTGATGCTAAATATATAGTTAATCAATATTCACAAAGCGATTTGGAAAATATACTATGAAAATACGCTGATGTTAAACTCTCGAAAAGGGTTGCGAAGGCCATCGTAGATAATCGACCAATTAGTGGCACTTTAGAACTTGTTGAAGTCATAAAAAGTGCTTATCCTGCAGCGTTATTAAGACAAAAAAATCCTGCAAAAGCTGTTTTTCAAGCGATCAGGATTGAAGTTAATAATGAACTTAGTTCGTTAGAAACAATGTTGAGTGATGCTATAAAATTGCTTAAACCTAATTCAACACTATCAATAATTACTTTTCATTCAATCGAAGATAGAATTGTTAAAAACTTTTTTAAGTCATTGACAATATCGAAAATCCCTTCAAAACTACCAATTATGGAAGTTAAAGAGTATCAAACCAAACAAATTTCGCCTTCAAAAAGTGAAATTGAAGAAAATAGGCGCTCAAAAAGTGCCAAATTAAGAATCATAACAAAAATTGAATAATTATTATGTAGGAGGATATTATATGTATTATAAAACCTTTATATTTTTTAAAATAAATAAGGATAATATCATCCTTTCAGTTATTCAACAAATTGATAAAAATTATATTCAAGTTGAATCTGAAAAGAAAATTGAATATAATAATTTCTTAAATGATTCATTATCTATAATTGAACAAAATCTGATTAATTTACTTAAAAAATATCATAAAAATGATAAAAAAATTAATTTTATATTCTCGGATCAAATTTTTGATTATGAATACAAACATAAAATAAATATTATTAACGATAATGATGCGTCAATTAATGATAAATTAGTAATTTGTGAAAATGAAGTTTTATTAAACGAAAATGTATACAAATACAAACTATATTTTGATGATGGTTGAACAAAAGAGTACAAAATTTTACCAGTCAATAAAAAATATTCTTCAGCCAAGGAATATAAATCAAGATTATATATAAAAGCAAATCAAAGCACAAAAAAATATTTTATTAAACTTAAAAATATATTAAACACATTTAAACAAGCTAAATGACAAAATTATTATTTCTATTTGGAAAACCAATTGTTAGCTAATAAACTTTTACCTTATAAAGGTAACCAAATAATGGTTCACGTACTAAGAGATAAAATATTATTAAATATAGTCAAAAACGGAATTATATATGCTGAAAAAATAATAAACAATGGAACTGATTTATTGTTTGAAAATAGCAAACTACAAAATATTGATAAAAATATTTTAGATTCAAGATTAAATTCAATTCTTGATAAAAAATTCCATCAACAATTTATAAATTTTGATGAAATAAATAGTATTTTAGAAAATAATATTAGCAAACTTTATATAGCTTTAGATTCGTATATAAAAGCGTTCATCCTTAAATTAATTAAAAATGCAAAAAAACCTAAAATTTGATTGCATTCTAACAACAATAACTTATTGCCTTATTGAGTTGTATCGCTCAAAAATAAAAATGACGATTTTTATTCAAACTGTGATTTCAATTCATTATTTCCATATATTAGAAACGAACAATTTAGTTTAATTAGTGATTTAGATTTTTCATTTCAACAAGCTGTTTTAGCTTCAAATAACAATGAAATAGACGATTATTCGCATTTACAAACAATAACAAGCGAGTTTAATATAGAAAAAGTAAAAAATAATACCTTTCTTACAGTTTTTAAATCTTGGTTTTCTATCAACAAATAAATTTATATGAAACAACATAAAACTTTAGTTATAAATTTTGGTAAAGAAAGTATTCAATTAATAGATCATTTAATTAAAACAAATTCACTAATAAAAGACTTTGAATATATTGCAATTGATAGTAATTTTGAAACACTAAATAATACTAAACTAGAAAATAAAATATTAATTAATAATTGAGAATCTGATCAATTTATCAATTATTCACATTTAAATCAATTTATTATTGGTTCAGATACAATATTTTTACTAGTTGATTTAAAAGCTAATAATTTATTAGCAATAAAAGAATTTGTTTCGCTCCTTTCAACTTTAAATAAAAAAGTTAATTTAATTTCATTTTATAATCACTCCGATTTCAATCAAATAAAAAAACATTTTTTTAACAAAATGTGCTCTATATATTTAATAAATAATGAAAACTATCAAGAACAAATAGAATTTTTTAATGAAGAAGATATTTTAAAATTAAAATCTATCATAATAAATGATTATTTAAGATTTTATTATTATATGCATAACAATAACTATATAGAAGATAAAGAATACATTTTTAATCAGTTTAATAATTCAAATAGAATAAATATTGCAACTGCTTGAGCTTTTGGTTCAAGAAGAGTTATTAAAATTTTGGATAAATTATTGAATTATAAAGATAATTTTTTAGACAATTTAAACCAAGCAATAGTAGTTCTTGAACATAATTCTGATTTTACGCTTGATGAATTATATATTTTAAAAGAGAGTTTAAAATCTAAATTCAATTTAGAATCTAAATGAATTCTTGTAAAAAATAATGATACTAAAATTAAGCTTACAATTTTTACGAATGCAGAATATCAAAATAAAAATAATATTGAACAAGAAAATATTTTAATTAAACCAAAAGAGTTTATTGAAGATGTTTATTATGATTCAACTAATATAAATAATTTTGAAAAAGATGATTTTATAATAAATTATGATGATAATGAAGAAAAAGAACAAATAATAATTGATTATAACGATACTTCAGATATTGAATTTTAATAAGAATATTTAGATTTAATGAAAGTTAGGTTATGGATAATTACTTGATGTTTCGAAGAGTAATTATAAATAATTTAATTACTAAAAAGCATCGCAGTCATAAAGACTGTAAGTTAGGTGAAAAAAATTTGACACTCCAAAATAAAGGAGTGTTATTTTTATGTCCAAACATTTTACATTTGAACAAAAAGTTAAATATTGCAAAATTATTGATCAAACCGATTTTAAAACAGCATTAATACAATTTTTAATAGATAATGAAGAGAGATATAAATATTATTGGTATTTAGACAAAAAACAAAAGAGAAATAGAAGACCAGACCGTTACGGTTATACATTACTTAAAAAATGATATAAACGTTATAATTTAAGTATGGATGAATTAAAGACTAAAAACAAAAGAGGTTCCGGTAGAACTAAAAAAGTTAAAATTACTGATTTGAATAAAGATGAATTGGAATTATATCATGAATCAATTGAAGAGTTATTTAAAGGTAAAGGGATAAGTAGTAGCGAATTATGAAAAATAATTAAAGACAAAATTCAAAAGAAAACGATGTCGTCCTTTAATATTTCTAAACTTTCATCATTTATAAATGTTT
>NZ_JAOPHP010000040.1 GCF_025515455.1 Mycoplasma sp. CSL7503-lung
TTCCGAAGAACTCCGCTCGACATGCATGTATTAGGCACACAGCCAGCGTTCATCCTGAGCCAGGATCAAACTCTCGAAAAAATTGACTGTCATGTTTTATTGTATATATCTAGTTTTCAAAGAACTTTATTATTTGCTATGCTTAAAAGTTATTCACTTCTTCGCTAGTTAGCAAAACTATTATACCACCACTTTTTTTAAATACAAAATATTTTTTACTTTTTTTGTTTAAAAAAGCACCAACGTATATATATTATATATGTTCAAAAAAATACCTAAAAATTTACTGAAAATTTTAAAAGTTGTTATTGTTTTTATTTTAATAGCTATCGGAATAATTATTAGTTTTGAAAAAGATAAAGTTAATAAAAATAACTTTCAAAATCTAGAGAAATTGATAATAACTAAAATTGTAGACGGAGACACTGTAGAGGCCAAAATTAAAAATAAAAAAATTAAAATAAGATTGTATGGGGTCGACACTCCTGAAACGCTAAAACAAAATAATAAAAATAAATTAGCTAAATATGAAAATTATTATGCAAATCTTGCAAAAGAAATGTTATATCAAAAAATTTTAAATCAAGATCATTTTTATTATAAACATATTGATAACGACGAATACGGAAGAGATGTAGGATTAATTTATAAACAAAACTTAGATGAAAATATTTTTAGTGATACTTTAAATTCTTTTTTAGTCGAAAATGGGTTGGCTAGAGTCGCATACATTCAAAACTCTAATATTAAGCAAAAATATTATACAAAAAATAAATTTCAAAATGACTTTTATAACTACATCATAGGCTTAGAAGAAAAAACTAAAGTAGAAGAAAAGGGGTTTTGGGGTTTGGATTTGGAGGAAGTATTCTATAAATATAAAAAAATGGTATAATATATTTAAATAAATATATTAAGGAGTTTTGATGAAAGAAAATTTAAATAATAATTATGACGCTTCAAATATTAAACATCTTGAGGGTCTTGAACACGTAAGAAAACGTCCTGGAATGTACATCGGAAGCACATCTAAAAGCGGTCTTCATCATATGGTTTGAGAAATAGTTGATAACTCCGTAGATGAGGCTATGGCCGGATTTGCTAATACAATTAACATTACAATTACTAAAAATGAAGAAATAATTGTGGAAGATAACGGTCGTGGTATACCTGTTGGTTTACATCCTAAATTTAACATTAGTGCACTTGAAGTTGTTTTAACAAAATTGAATGCAGGTGGTAAATTTGAATCTAATGCTTACAAAGTTAGTGGTGGTTTACATGGTGTTGGTGCTTCTGTAGTTAACGCTCTTAGTGATTACATGGAAGCTTGAGTTAAACGTGACGGAAAATTATATAACGCAAAATTTGCTAATGGTGGACAAATAACACAATCTACAACTATTATCGGCGAAACAAAAGAAAGTGAAACTGGTACAACAATAAAATTTCATCCTGATTATAAAGTTATGGAGCAAATTAAGTTTGATAAAGAACTTATTATTGACCATGCCAAACAAATAGCTCATTTAAATAAAGGTTTATTTGTTTCTGTTACAGATCATCGTGATAACTCTTACAGTGAATTTAAATATGATAACGGTATTGTTGACTATGTTAAAGAAATCAATGAAGGTTACAAACCTATTAACCAAGAAGTTATTTACGCTTCAGGAGAATACAAATATAACAACGACTTAAATGGCGAAGAAGTAATCATAGGAGTAGAAGTAGCAGCTCAATATTTAGAAGATATGTTCAGATCAAACATAATAACATATACAAACAATATTTCGACACATGAAGGTGGTACTCACTTATCCGGATTTTACGATTCATTAATGAGACTAATAAATAATTACGCCATCGATAAAAGTTTAATAAAAAATGAAGCTGACAAATTCACAAGAGATGACTTAATCGAAGGTCTAACAGCAATTATTTCTATAAAACACCCAGATCCTCAATTCGAAGGTCAAACAAAAGGAAAATTAGGTTCTAAAGACGCTCGTAGAGCGGTTAATGAAATATATTCAGAGGCACTTGAAAGATTTTTAAATGAAAATCCTGATATTTCTAAAAAAATTATTAATACCGCAATATTAGCTAGAAAAGGAAGATTAGCATCTAGTGCAGCTAGAGATAACGCAAGAAGAAAAAATGTTTTTGAAAGCGGTGGATTGCCAGGTAAACTTTCTGATTGTACAAGCAAAAATGCTGAAATTAGTGAATTATATATAGTCGAAGGGAATTCTGCTGGTGGTTCTGCTAAAATGGGGAGAGATAGAAAAACTCAAGCTATTTTGCCATTACGTGGAAAAATCTTGAACGTTGAAAAAACAAGGCAGGAGAAAGTATTTAATAACGAAGAAATAATGTCGTTAATAACCGCATTAGGTACAGGGCTAGGAGATACTTTCAATATAAACAAATTAAGATATCACAAAATTGTAATTATGACTGATGCTGATGTTGACGGTGCACATATTAGAACTTTATTACTAACATTTTTCTTCAGATACTTTAAACCGCTAATTGAATATGGTTTTATTTATATAGCACAACCTCCTTTATATAAAATTCAACAAAATAAATTTGTTGAATACGCTTACAACGATGAACAAAAAAACGAAATAATGGAAAAATTAAATCCAAACTCTAAAATAACTATTCAAAGATATAAAGGTCTTGGTGAAATGGATCCGGAACAATTATGAGAAACAACAATGAATCCTGAAAATAGAAAAATGCTTCAAGTTCAAATAGAAGATGCTTATAAAGCAGATAGAACATTTGAAATACTAATGGGAGAAAATGTTGCACCACGTAAAGAATTTATAGAAAAAAATGCAAAATACGTAAAAAACATTGACTTATAATTATGAATAAAATACTAAATTGAGATCAATATTTTATGGCACTAACTAAATTAAGTGCTCTACGTTCTAAAGATCCAAATACAAAAGTTGGTGCATGTATAATAAATAATAGAAAAAGAGTTATTGCTTTAGGTTACAACGGTATGCCTTCAGGAAATGATTTTGATTTTCCCTGAGCAAGAGATGCAAAATTAGAAAAAGATAACAAATACCCGTATGTTGTGCACGCTGAAATTAATGCAATATTAAATTCAACAACACAATTAGAAAATGCAATATTATACACTTCTCTATTTCCTTGTTCAAATTGTTCTAAAACTATTGTTCAATCAGGGATAACAGAAATTGTTTATCTAGAAGATAAATATCACGACACTGATGACGCATGGATTTCAAGAAAAATTCTAAAAGATTCTAATATTAAAACCAGAAAACTTGAACCTCTAAATATTACATTAGAATTATAAAAAATACGAATCACTAAAATTCTAAGTTAGGTGAAAAAAATTTGACACTCCAAAATAAAGGAGTGTTATTTTTATGTCCAAACATTTTACATTTGAACAAAAAGTTAAATATTGCAAAATTATTGATCAAACCGATTTTAAAACAGCAT
>NZ_JAOPHP010000041.1 GCF_025515455.1 Mycoplasma sp. CSL7503-lung
AATTTGAGTTATATTATTTTCGGTGTTAATATAATATATAATTTAATAAATTAAAATGAAAAAAACTCATATCAATAAAAAATTAATATGAGTTTTGTGTCAAATTTTATTCACCTAACTTAATAAATAACATTATTGTGTTTTTTAATCAAAAAATTGAATTAAAAAAGTACATAGTAAAGTCACCTATGTACTTATATTATAATTTGAATATTGTATGTAATATGTAGTCAGTAAGCATTAGTACCACAAGTAGGACAAAATAATATAACACATTATATTAATAAAAAAGGATAATACACAATACAGAAAGAATAATAATATGATTTTAATTTATAAAACAATTTTGCCTTTATTCACTAAAGGCAAATATATTATATATCAATTTATAAATTTATTCCATTTTAAGCATAAAATGTGAAATTAATACCACATTAAAAAGATATAAAAAAATGGTGGAGGTAACGGGAGTCGAACCCGTGTCCACACATGAATGCTTATTATACTTCTACAGTTTATTTAGTTTTTGGTCTTTATTTAATGAGGCAAAAATAAGAGTATCCAGAATCCATAAGACTAACAAAAATCCTCTTAGTTTATTTCTGGACCAATAGTTAAATTCAAATAAAAGTTACCACACTTTTATTTTATCCTTTAAAACCTATGTTTATACTAAAGGAGTTATATAAACACAACTTGACGCTAAATATTAAGCAAATGCAAGATTTGAGTTAGCGTAAAACGCTGGTGAAGAAAAGTTAAATTCTTCGTTTTCTTTTTTATCGTTTCCGTTTAAAAAGCCTAGTAGAGATTATAGTCCTCAACACTACTGCAATACAATAAAACCCATATATGTCGAAACCATTATACCCCCAATTAATAAAATTGAATTGTTGATTTAATTTTGTTTTGAGCTTCCTCTTTACGTATTTTTTCTCTCTTATCGTATTTTTTAAGACCACGTGCTAATGCAATTTCTAATTTTAACTTAGATTGTTTATTAAAATAAAACTTAAGTGGTACTAAAGTTAATTTTTGGGTTTCCATTTTATGTTTTAACTTACGAATTTCATTTTTATGAGCTAACAATTTTCTATCACGTGTTGGTTCTGCTTTAAATAACATATACTGTTTAAAAAACGATTCTTTTAAATAAAGTTCATTTTTATAAATAGAACAAAAAGCATTATCTAAAGATACTTGAGAAGCACGTGCTGATTTTATTTCTCAACCTAATAAAGATATTCCTACTTCTAAACGATCTAATATTTCATAGTCTCTAAAAGCGTGTTTATTGCTAGCTATTATTTTCATAAGTAATATTATTATAACAATTTTTAAGAAATAAAATTATTTTTACTTTTTTTAGTTTTATTTAAAATTACTGTTTTTTAACTTTATTTTGATGAAACTTGCTTTTTACTTCCATTTCTATCTGCTTGTGGAGCATTAGAATCTTTTTCAGTTTTAGCTGGTTTTTGATTTACTTGTGTACCTGCTTGTGGAGCTTTAAAATCTTTTTCTTGTTGTTTTCTGCCCTTACCTAACTCAGGGTGTTCTTGATCTTGATCTGAATCAAGTGGTTCTTTATTAACTCAACCATCAGGTATTACATTAGGATCATCAGAAGGCATTTTTTCATCATCAACTTTAGGATGTTCACGTTGCATTGTATCTAACTCTTTTTTCTTCTGATGTTTTTTTATCTTCTCCTACTTTAGGAGTATCTTGTTTAGTATTTACGTCTGTTTTTTCGTTTGTTGTTTCACTCTTTTGTTCAGTTTTAGAACACGAAACAACGGCTACTGTTGCAGGTAGCATAGTTAAACCTACAAACAAGTATTTTTTGAATTTAATCATAATAATTTGTCCCCTTAGTTTTTTACCATTAAATTTCGACAAAATTATATTAGAAATATAAAAAAATGAAATAAATATTTCATTCCTAAGAATAAGGTAAAAATAATAAAATAATTATAAAATTCTTGTAAAAAAATATAAAAAATATATATAAGCAAATATTTTTACACTAAAAACTCACTTTTTTTAATAAATATAAAAATATTTTTAAAAATTATTCATTTTCTTTCATTAAAATTATTTTTTAATTAGTTACAAGAAAATAATATTTTTTTATAAAAATTTAAAAATAAATATATCAAAAAACCTATACCATTGAATTGATATAGGTTTTTTGATAATTAGTTCTTTTTCTTTTGTTTTAGAAACTCACTTAGTGGTTTAAATTCAGTTATAGGATAAAAATCATTACTTGTTAAATTTCACTTATAAATACTGTACAAATTATTGTAATTTATTTCATAATAATTTTTTTGGTCTTCATTTTCTCTATTGATTATATTTATCTCTTCGTTTAAAGGAATAATACTTGGGTCAACAACTTCACGTTTTGAATCGAGTGTATTATAACCATCAAGTATTTGTTCGATAAATTGCATTGTAGACATTAAAACAGTAGTTGTTGCTTGAAGTGTAAATAATTTCATATTAGGGATTATTTTATTATTTGCTCTTTTAAATAAAACAGATTCGCCTTGATTATTTTCTAAATTAGAATAATCGAGTGATAACATGTTTTCTCATGAAACAGACGGATCTAAAATAATATAATCAGAAACATCTTCTTTACCAAGAAGCATCTTAACATAATTTAATGATTGCTCAGGTTTATAATATGGATGTAATTTAAAAAGATAATTATATTCACTTCGTGGATAGAGTTCTTCAATTTTTGCAAAATATGCTATTGCTTTATCTCTTAATTTTGTGTTTTCTAAATAAGCACCATTTCTAAAAAGAGATGAACCCATAAAGACCATATTCTTTTTACTGTTATCATATTTATCACTATTTAAAATCATTAAATCTTTTAATGATTTTGGAGTATTTTCGTCATTATTTTTTATCAAATTATTAACTATTAAAATATCTTTAAGATAATCAGTACCTTTTAATCATTCTTCTTTTTCTAACTTATTCAAACTTATAGGATATGAGTTAACATTAATCTTAGCTCATGATTTATCTAATTTGTCAAATATTTTATTAAGACTAACACTTAAGTTAGGTGAATAAAATTTGACACAAAACTCATATTAATTTTTTATTGATATGAGTTTTTTTCATTTTAATTTATTAAATTATATATTATATTAACACCGAAAATAATATAACTCAAATTATAT
>NZ_JAOPHP010000042.1 GCF_025515455.1 Mycoplasma sp. CSL7503-lung
AGGAACAGGTTCACAAGACCAAGGAACAGCAGGTTCACAAGACCAAGGAACAGCAGGTTCACAAGACCAAGGAACAGAAAACCAAGGTTCAAACGGTGAAACAACTCCAGGAACAGGTTCACAAGACCAAGGAACAGAAAACCAAGGTTCAAACGGTCAAACAACTTCAGGAACAGGATCACAAGACCAAGGAACAACTGCAGGACAAGGTGATTCAGCTAACGCTGGTGCTGGAGAAAATGCTGGAACACAACAAGGCGGAAGCCAAGGTTCAAACGGCGAAACAACTACAAACCCAGGAACAACTGCAGGACAAGGTGATTCAGCTAACGCTGGTGCTGGAGAAAATGCTGGAACACAACAAGGCGGAAGCCAAGGTTCAAACGGCCAAACAACTACAAACCCAGGAACAACTGCAGGACAAGGTGATTCAGCTAACGCTGGTGCTGGAGAAAATACTGGAACACAACAAGGCGGAAGCCAAGATTCAAACGGCGAAACAACTACAAACCCAGGAACAACTGCAGGACAAGGTGATTCAGCTAACGCTGGTGCTGGAGAAAATACTGGAACACAACAAGGCGGAAGCCAAGATTCAAACGGCGAAACAACTACAAACCCAGGAACAACTGCAGGACAAGGTGATTCAGCTAACGCTGGTGCTGGAGAAAATACTGGAACACAACAAGGCGGAAGCCAAGGTTCAAACGGCGAAACAACTACAAACCCAGGAACAACTGCAGGACAAGGTGATTCAGCTAACGCTGGTGCTGGAGAAAATACTGGAGCACAACAAGGCGGAAGCCAAGGTTCAAACGGCGAAACAACTACAAACCCAGGAACAACTGCAGGACAAGGTGATTCAACAACAGGTACAGAAAACACAGATGCGCCTAAAAACAGTGATGTAACTAGTGAACCAACTGATAAAGAAAATGAACAACCTAAAGACCAAGAATTTAGATATATAAGCGAAACTCAAAACGTTTACGCTGATGAAGTTAATAAAAAAGATATTTTTGGTGATGCTTTAAAAGATAGTGGTGATATAAAAATAACCATAACAAGCGAACAAGCGAGTCAATTAGGAATAAATGAGGGTGAATACAAAATTAACTTTGGTATCGGTCTAAAAAATAACTACAATGTTGCTGAAGCGGATAATGTTGACAATCAAAAAACATTAGTATTAAGAGGTAATTTTGTTGTAAACGATGAACAAAAAGATAATTTAATTTTTGAAAAAACCATAGTATTTAACGAATTAAAAGATTCTAAAATATTTAATGGACAAACAAATAATCAAGTTATATCTATTGATTATTCAAAATCATCTCAATATAATGACCCTAATTGAAACACAGACGTTAATGAAGGTTTAAATAAAATTCTAAACGCACCTAATAGTGGTCAAGCGGGCAGATGAGATAACTGAAACCAACATTCAAAAAATCAAACAAGTTTAGATAATCAATTTGTTTTTAAAGTAAACAATGACCAAGAAAAAGTTTTTGATAAATTATCATTTGATTATTGATTAGAAGGTTCTCGTTACCAAGGCAAATTTGTATTTCCGGAAATGGTAGAAGTTGAATATTCAAACGATGGTACAACTTGAAATAAAGTAGAAATGCAAAGTAAGAAATCAATCAAAGATTTTGGTAATACAGAAGAATTTAGAAGCGGAAATGAAAGATGATTACATGTTCCAGGAATTACTGAAACAAGTGCTAGAATGCATAGAGTTAACTTAACTTTTAAAGCAATAAAAGCTAAATACATCAAATTCAAATGAACCCCACAAAACAACATTTCCGATACAACAAATTCACAAAAACAAATGGTAGGATTTACAGGATTTGAACTAAGATATAGTGATGATATCGATCAAATTAATTCTCAAAACAACAGTATAACAAAAAGCTTTAAAAAAGCAAATTCAACACCTGAACAATTAAGAGAAGCTGAATCTAAAATAAATATTGCATTCGACAAAAAAGATTTAACTTGAAAAAACATTAATAATATTTCTGACTCAAATGTTACTTTCAGTGTTAAAGGTAATGATCCTGAAATTCAAAATGTGAAGTATGTTAATAAAGAAATAGTAAATAACCAAGTATTTATCAAATATTCTTTTGAATTTAAAAACGAAAAAATAGAGTCAAAATATCTTGTTGCAACAAAAGCTGATTTTAGAAGTTGAAATAATAAATTTGCAATTACAGGAGTAGAAAATTATGAAGCCGGAAAAATTAAACTTAGGGTTTCAATTAAAGATTCAAGTATAACATATGAAAATATAGGAAACTTTAAGGTTTTACCATATGATCGTAACGGAAATAGTTCAAGTTTAGGATATATTGCACTTGCAGAGAAAAGAAAAATAAATGAAAAAGAATTTTATATTCTTTTATTAGATGGTCAACCTTATAATAACGGAAAAGATCATTCATCATACTATGGAAAAGTATTATATGTTAGTGAATCATCAAATGATTTACCAATAAGATATGAATGATCAGATAATATCATAAATGTTGATAAAAAAACTGGAAGATATACTTATTCAGATAGTCTTAATGCTACTCTTAAAAGAGATATTTTTATCCCAAGTGATGATACATCAGTGATAGCATTCGGTAGTTATTTAGAAGCTAGAGATTAATAAAACTAAATAAAACAACATTCTTATAAAGATGTTGTTGCTAAATTGTAATTTCAAGTGCAACACAATTTATATAAAATATAATTGTGGAGCACTTGAAATTTTTTAATAAAAAAAATGGCCCCACATGAACCGAGGAACCATATGAATTATACAACAAAAAA
>NZ_JAOPHP010000043.1 GCF_025515455.1 Mycoplasma sp. CSL7503-lung
CCATCTGATAAAAGATAAAGTTTAGTATTATTATCAATAAAATAATACTTTTTTATAATGTTTTGAATTATTTTAGATCTAGATTCATTTGTTATTTTATTAGTATCATTTGAAGTATATGTCTCATAAAAATATAATGGATTTTGATTTGTATCTGAAAATATTTTAATCAATTTAGTATTTGATTTATGAACTTTATTTTTAATTCTAACTTTACCGAAGCAATCATCTATTGAAATATAAATATGATTTGCATACTCTTTGTTTCACTTTTTTAGATTTTGATTAGTATTGTATAAATTTAGTTTATTAGAATAATATTTACATAAATTTCAACTAATTTTTGCAAATTTATTTCTAATTAGACCACAGTACTGATAAAAAGTATCTAAAATTAGTTTAATATCATATTTTTTCTTGAACAAATACTCATATTTTGGCGGATAATATCTAATATAATGCCTTTTATTATTTTTAAATAATAATATTCATATATTTTAAATTGATATAAGTTATCATTTTGACCTTTTAAATATCTAGTTATAACTTTGTTGATTTTTCAATTTAATTCTTTTCTTTCGTAGCTATTTTTAAAGTCTTCTGAAAGTTTAGTAATTTCATTACAAGATAATTGATTAATGTATTCTATGTTTTCTGTTTTCATATTTAAATTTTAATTTAGTTTTTTAAAATATTAAAAATATGATATCATATTTATATGTGTGATGTATTTAGGTGGAACAACCGACCTGCGAGCATTGCCACACACTAATAAAATAAGGTTGCTAAATTTGTTATAGGATGGGGGCTGTTGTTGGCTGTATAACCCATCATTTTTTTATAGGATTTTTATGAACATCAATAACGAAAAACTTAAATATATTTTTTTAAATTTGAAAAATATATTAGATAAAATTTTTTATCAGCAAAATAATGAAAATAAAGAAATACATTTTGAAAATAAATTAAATATTTTTATGATAAATATTAAAAATTCTGAAGGTAGAGATTATTTAATACAAATAAAAAATAAAAATGTAAAACATATTTTAGGGCTTCATTATTGACAAATGTTAGAAAAAAAGACCAAAACTAATGATTATAAATATATAAAAACCTTTCTAAATAAAATAATAAATCATAATGACCCATTATCTTATTTAGAAAGATTACTAACCAATAATTGAAAAATAATTTCAGATAATATTGTTAATTCAGAAATGAACCCAGGAAAGAAAATTAAACTTAAAGATAAATATTCTTCTAATGATTTTTTTACCTTTTTAATTTCTAGAATCGAATTTTTTGTTCAATTTATTGAATTAATTTATAATGAAAGTGAAAATTTTTATTTTTGAAGCAATAATACTAACAATAATATTCAAAGAACATTTTCGTTATCTTGAGAAAATAATACAAATGGTTTTATTCCAATAATGGTATTAAGAGATATAACTTCTGATAATTATCAGTATAATACATATATACCAATTTCGATAAGAATTAAAACAAAAAATAATATAAAAGAATATACTGCACTAAAAATTAGAAATGTAAAGCCAATGTTAAAAACTTTGTATTAAAAATTTAATGAAAATACTATTTAACTTTTTTAATTAAAAAAGAAAACAAAAGAAGGTTATTATGGACGACAAAGAAATATTAGAAATGTTTTCTGAAAAAACGTTTAAAAAGGAATCGAAAAAAATTAAAAAATATGATCCTAAAAACGATGAAGCGTTTGAAATAATCTTCAGAAAACTTGCTGAAATGTAATTTTAAAAATGTACTTTTATTATTTATGAGTACATTTTTTTATATCTATTTTTAAATAACTTTAACATTTTATTTAAAATAATAATTACATTTAATTTACTATAGATTTATAGCTTATAAAAACCCCGAAAAAGCAATACAGTTATGTGTTTTAGAAACTATAAATTATATTTTTATTAATTTATAACATAAAAACTTATTATAAATAGGTGATTTGAAATGGAGAAAATGGCGAAAGCATCATCGCCACTCCTTGTCGTATCTACACCAAAATCACAAAAATGGCGGTGATAATATATTTTTTTATTTTCTTGTGCTATTTAATATTATTTAGTAAATACGTACTTTTATTAAATTTAAGTATAAATTACATTATTTTTTAGTATTTTTAGCCTTAAATTATAATTTAAAAGTTTATTATGTCTA
>NZ_JAOPHP010000044.1 GCF_025515455.1 Mycoplasma sp. CSL7503-lung
TATTTTTTGTAAAATTCTTGTAGCTGTGTATTTGAATTATCTTCAAACTGTTCTAGGAATGGTTTTTCTTTATCTTTTTTTAGTAATGAAAGGGCTATTTTAAAGTGTATGTAGTCTCTTAAAACTTTTAATGACTTAGATGTTATGTTTGAGTTTTGAATTGCTTTAAAAGGGGCTAGAATTATTGAATTATTATAAAACTCTTGTGGAGTTCAACGATTCTCCTCTAACTGCATTTTTTGTGGGAATACACCAATATAATTTCTTTTATCATTAATAACTATGTCTTTATTATATTTATAATTAAAGTTATATCAATCATTTACATATTCAGAATCATTTGTTGTTTTGTTAGGGACAGGCATTAAAGATAGTAGTTTTTCATTTTTATTTTTTGATTTACTATTAAAATGAACTCTTTTTTGAATAAAATGTCTATCAGTTCTCTCGTAGAAATTTTTAGAAACATCATACATATCATTATAACTAATGACTGGTTGTTCTGTAGCTTCTTCTAAATCTCTTTCCATTCATTTATGTCAGTTTGCTTTATCTAAATTTGGAATCTTTCTTAATTCTTGTTCTTTTTCTTGAAAATCAAGTGGGATAACACCATCGTAGAATTTTCCATTTCCTTCATATTTATAGAAAGAACCGAATGAATCTATAATTGTATCTAAATCATATGTAATCGCATCTTTTCATTCTTTTGTTAATCTGGTGGTTTTATAATCTGTTAGAGCAAACGAATCATAATTTTTATCAGTTAATTTTAAAAGTCTATTTGTTAAATTATCTTTTTGGTTATCAACTTGCAATAAATAATCATAATATTTTTTAATACCAGAATAATAAAACACAGCTGTAGGATGTTTAAATATAAATTCTTGTGGTTTATTAAAATCAACTTTATAATATATTGATTTTTCTGGTATATTCCCTAAAAAAGTTCCTGTTTCATTGAAAACACTTGGAGAAATATCAAGTTGCCCTGTGTTTTCATAAATATCAGTAAAATTATTGATAATTTCTTCTTGGGACATAGGTTTTGAAGTATTAGTATTATTTGTTGGAGTCGAAGAAATATTAGGCCCTAATGGAGCAGTATTTGTTGATGAAGAAGGGGTCGAAGAAGGTTGATTATTCTTTTCATCTTTTATGCCGTTTCCTTTTGGTGCTAAAACTCTATTAATTCTTTCTAAACAACTAGCAGAAACACCACTAAATGCAGTTAGTGGCAGCAAAATTGTTGCCCATTTTAATATGTTTTTTGTTTTACTTTTTATCATATAAAAATTATATATTAATATGATTTAAAATCTAGTTTTTGAATACATTTTTATAAAAAAAGTTAGCCAAACGCTAACTCTAAAAACCTTAAGTTTTTAAAAATATCTATCTATGTTTTATAATGAATTTTAATAGTGTTCTAATACTAAAAAACATTTTTTAGTACCAATAATATTGTTATTCAAAAACATTTACATCTTCTTCGTTATTTTCTATATCTGTTTGTGTCGATTGTCTAATTTGTTCTTGGTTAAATTGATTATTAATGTTATACATTTCACCATTTAATTTTTGAAACACTCAACTAGCAGAATTTTTTGTCTTTTTAATGAAATCCATTAATGCTATTTCAGTTTTAAAGTATTTTATTAATGTTTCTAAATCATTATTAACAATCGCTTTAGAAAGATTATATGTTCCTAATTCTCTCATCATTTTGGTTGCTTGACTATCTGTAATCGTTGCGTGTTCTACTAA
>NZ_JAOPHP010000045.1 GCF_025515455.1 Mycoplasma sp. CSL7503-lung
CCTAAAATGAAATATCAAGTGCAACACTTTCGTGCTTGGTATTTTTATTATATCTTAACGATCTAAAAAAATCTAAAATTTTACTTAAAAAATCAATATTATTACTTTGTTTTCAATATCAAAAGTTTTTTTGTTTTACTTTTTTCAAAAAAAGTAAAAACTTTGTTTCTTTGGTTACAAAGAAATCCACCCTTCGATAGAAGGGTGTTTTGAAATTGTTTGTTAGATTTTTTATCACTTAAATCTTAAGTCAAATTTTCAAAAGTAAACATTTCAAGTGAAGTTTTTCATTTTAAAATTTCTCTTGGCATATTGTTTATTTTAGAAACTATTTCTTGTAAATAATTAAAACTTATAGCGTTAAAATCAAAACCTTTTTTAAATTCTCTACGGATAAGTCCGTTTCAATTTTCGTTTGATCCACGTTGGAATGATGCATAAGGTTCTGCTCTATAGATTTTAATATTTAATCACTTAGCTAAAATACCTATTTTTTCGAATTCGATTCCATTATCAATTGTTATTGATTTAACATTAAGTTTATTTTTAATAATGATTTGCTTTAATTTTGCATTTATTTCATTCGGAGATTTAGAACTAACAAAATCCGCAAAACCAATTCTAGTTTTACGCTCAGTTAAGGTTATTATATTTTTATAACCTGTAGCTCTTTTGCCTAATATTAAGTCTGCTTCTCAATGTCCAAATACTAGCCTTAAATCAACTTCTTTAGGTCTAGCCCATATTGGTAATACGTATTCAGCACTTCTAATAAGTCTACTTATTACAGAAGATTGACGCTTTCCACCTTTTTTATAGTAAGATCTTAATCTATCTTTTCTGGTTATAATTCATTTATTAGTTTTGAGTCAATTAAAAATAGTTTTTATAGATGGTATTAAAATATTATTGTTTTTACTTTTTACATAATTATATGTAGCCTTAACACCGTGAAATTTTTTATCATATTTTTTCTTAAAATAATTGCTAAATTCTTCGAATTTAAAATTAACATCGAATCTAAAAAGATATTTATGTGATTTTCTTCTCAATCTTTTTTCCTCAGCAATTATAAAATTATAATTACCGTAATAATCGCAATTTTTTCTTATTTCTCTTGAAATTGAAGAAACATTTCTTTTTAAACTTCTAGCGATACTTCTTAAAGAAATGTTATTTTGAATACTATTTTGTATAAAAAATCTTTCTTCCTTAGTAATTTGATTGTAATTTTTTGTTGTATAATTCATATGGTTCCTCGGTTCATGTGGGGCCATTTTTTT
>NZ_JAOPHP010000046.1 GCF_025515455.1 Mycoplasma sp. CSL7503-lung
AATTTAGAAAATCATATTAATCAAAAAGAATACTATGAAACAATTTTAGAATACTTTGAATGTTTAAATGTGCTTGATTTAAGTGTAGATTTCGAAAACTATAATATTATTCGTATTTTAAATGACTTTATTTTTACTACGGACATAGAAAAATTAAAAAAAGTTATCAATTTTATAAAAGAATTAATTTCTGTTGAAGACTGAAATGAAATAGTCTTAAAAATTAAAAATAATGAATTTTTAGAAAATAATGACATTTATAACTATCATGAATATATTGAAACTTTAAATGAAAATTCAATGGGTTATTTTTTTGATGAAATGCCTAATTTAGATATTTTAATTTTTAATCGTAAAGAGTTTTTATACGATGATTCTAAAAGTAATTTTATTAAAATCAATGGGTATTCAACTAAATTTAAACAACTTGAAAAAAATGAATTATTTTATGAATTATCAAAAGCAGAAATATTGGAATATATTGATGAAATTTAATGATACTAAAAAAATAAGAAAACAAAGACATTGTATTAAAGATACACGTAATTGTT
Organism: Mycoplasma sp. CSL7503-lung; assembly: GCF_025515455.1. Taxonomy (GTDB): domain Bacteria; phylum Bacillota_I; class Bacilli_A; order Mycoplasmatales; family Metamycoplasmataceae; genus Mycoplasmopsis. The sequence goes on from NZ_JAOPHP010000046.1 coordinate 552, forward strand.
TAGATTTAGTTATTAAACAAAAGATTTAATATGAATTTAGAAAAAATAAAAGAATTAATAGATAGAGACAATAGATTAAGAGTTTATTTAGAAAATAAATCTTGGTCATTCAAACAAAAAATAATTCGACTTGAAAAGTACATTCTTGATAGAAAATTTCAGTTAGACAAACAAATGGTTGAAGATATTTTGTATAGATTAGTTTGAAAAGAAATGAAAAAATGAAATCAAACAGAACTATATGATAGTCTAAATAGCAAACCTAACATTTTAATTTTTTTCAATAAAGAACAAAACGAAAAAATTAATCATTATTCTAAAAATTATGTTGTAAAAAAAACAAAAAATAACTTTTTAGTTTTAAAAGACGATTTAACTATATCTGAATTAGAAAATTTATTAAAAGAATATGTAAATAAGGAACCAATATCAATTTTATATTACGATGACCAAAATTATCCACATTTCGAATCATACCCTTATGTTTTAAGTTATAGAGCAGATTTAGATCAATCTAATCAAGATAATTGTGTTAATTTTGGCGAATTAGTTTTTGACAACTTTGACTGAAACTAAATAATCGAAAGGAGAAATCATGAGACATAT
>NZ_JAOPHP010000047.1 GCF_025515455.1 Mycoplasma sp. CSL7503-lung
TCTTCTGTAGATTCTAAATTGTCATAATAAGAAAGAACAAAAGTTTCAATATCGATATTATTAAATTTTAAGTCTTTTTTGTTTTGTGTTTGAGACATTTTACTCCTTTGTTTTTGTTGTTGAACTATAAGCAAGCAGTTTTTGACCTTTTGAGCCATTTTTTGGTTGAAAATATGGTCGTCGTTGAATAGTATCCTCAAATTTTTTAATTCATTTTGGTTTTGTTTTTAATAAATATTGAAGATTTATTTTTGACAAAGCAATAAAAATTCATAATGCTTCTTCATAATCGTCCGATTTTATAACTCCAATCAAATCATATTTAATATTTTTTGATTTTTTACTTTCTTCATAATCTTCATTTAAATTGAATTTTTTAAATAAAAGTTGTAAAATTTCTAACGCTTTTGTTGAGTTATAAATTCTTAAATTTGTATTTACAAAAACATTGTTTTTTGTTCCATAAAAAATTTGTTTAATATTTTTTGATGCTTTATCAACTGATGTTAAAAAAACATATTCTAAAATAGTAATTAATTTTTGGGCTATATTTTTAGCAACATCAACATTTATATTTGAATCAAAAGCATAAACTAATCTAATTTTTTTGTTGTTTTCATTTGATGAATTAGTTTCGTATCAAAAACTAGGTAAGAAATATTTTAAAAATAACATATCTGACCTTCTTTTGTTATTTAATTCTTCAAATTTAATAACTTTTTTATAAAAATTAGTTAAAGTTTTATACAAAATTTCTGCTTTTGAATCAATATCAATATTAATAAATCTAGTTTTTTGTCCTGTTGAACAAATATAACTTTTGTTTTGTTGAATAGCATCAATCAAACTTGATATTTTCATACTTTTTAAATTTTTGCTTTTTTCAACAATATTTTTATGAAATAAAGCATTCATTTTTTGAGCATCTAAATTTGTTGGTTTAGAATCATACTTTTTTAAAAAAATGAAAAAATTTGTAAAATATTTATTTTGATTTCAAATTTTGTATAAATTCATTTCAACTCCTTTAGATTTTCTGTATTTTTCCAAAACTCTTTTAAAAAAGAGAAAAATAAAAAATAGGCTTTAACCTATTTTGTTTTCAGACCCCC
>NZ_JAOPHP010000048.1 GCF_025515455.1 Mycoplasma sp. CSL7503-lung
TTTAATAACACAAAAACTTATTATAAATAGGCGAATTGAAATAAAGCGGCCGAATTGTGGTAAAATAACTATGTAAGACTAGGTCGGGATAGCATAAGGTGCTCCGGCTATTTTTTATTTTCTTGTGTTATTTAATATTATTTAGTAAATACGTACTTTTATTAGATTTAAGTATAAATTACATTATTTTTTAGAGTTTTTAACATTAAATTATAATTTAAAAGTTTATTATATTTAAATGTTGGATTTAAAACAGCGTTTAAATCGCTTGTATTGTAAAAATTATGTATTTTATTAATAATTAATTATTTATAATATAAACAATGTCTTAAAACGCAATTTTTAAATAAAAAAGCACTAACTAGTGCTTTAATTATCTGAATTTTCTTCGTTAGGTTTTAATCATAGTCCATTAAAATGATTACCATCAACATCTTTGGCTATAATATCATAACTAAATAATAAGTTTTTGTCTGTTTTACCTTCTATTTTTACAATAGAATTTTCTAAAAAGTTTTTAAGTTTGGTTTTAGCACTTAACATTTTAGCGTCATCGCTTGCGTTATTTTCTATTGTTTCGATTTTACCAAAAATTGGTTGGTAAAACTCTTCAAATAAGGCTTGTTTGAATTTTTTATCACTAGAACTTACAGGTTTATCTTCTAATAATGTATCAAAACCGTTTTTATCATCACCATCACTTAAAATATAACTAAAAGGCATTACGAATTTGTTGTATAGGTTTAAGGCAAAGGTGTAGAATTGACGTTGATTTGACGCTTGAAAGTGATTTTTTCTAACTAATTCTTGTGATTCTTTTCACTCATCATAAAAAAAGTGTGTAGTACCAAACTCATCAATGTAGTTTAAATAAATTGAAGGATCTAAAATTTCACCTATTGAGCCTTTCAAGTTTTTAATAATATCTTTAATACCATTATCATAATGATATTTTTTGTAAAATTCTTGTAGCTGTGTATTTGAATTATCTTCAAACTGTTCTAGGAATGGTTTTTCTTTATCTTTTTTTAGTAATGAAAGGGCTATTTTAAAGTGTATGTAGTCTCTTAAAACTT
>NZ_JAOPHP010000049.1 GCF_025515455.1 Mycoplasma sp. CSL7503-lung
TGTTATTTTCTAAAATATTTTTCATTTAATTTATTAATTAAAATTTCTAACTCTTCAATTTCTTTTGAATTTTCTTCGGGTGAGTTTTTTAAATTTTCTAAGGTTTTTTGATATTTCTTTCATTTTTTGATTAAAGTAAATTGTTTAATTAATTTAAAGATAGAAAACATTGATAATAAAGTAGTTAAAACAATAGTAGTTATTATAATAATACTTTGGATCAGTGAGTAATCATTTCATTTTGTTATTAAATCATACATTGCATATGGAACAAAAAAAGAAATTATTGTTCCAATAGTGTAAAATGTAAATTTCTTCATGTTTGATATTTTTGGTGTTTGTTGTTTCATTTTAAAATAGTTTAACCTTTCTTTGTTTTGTTCTTAAAATATAAATTAAGGTAATTAAACCTGTTGATAATAAAGCGACTAAAATTGTTGTTGAAATTCAAAAAACATCTGAATTTTCATCTTTTTTAATCCATTTAGAATCATAATCTTTTGATGTATAAAAATTTATTTTAAAACTGTTTTGACCTTTTATCAAAAACGAATTGGTATTTGCTTTAAAATTAAAAGTTTTTGATGTTTTAAAATATTCCTTATTATTTTTTAATACTAATTTGTCTTTATTTTCAAGTTGTTTAAAGAAATTTTGGTCAAATGTAGGTAAATCAAGTTGATTTAAAATTTCTGTTTTAATTTCTTCGTTAACTAAAAATACACTAGTAATATTATTTAATATTTCGGTGATTATCTTTTTGCGAGCAGAATCAAAATATTTATCATCAACAAAAATATCTAATTCATTAAAATGATATTTACCAATATCTATTTTAGAATTTAATTTATATCTGTCATCTTTTTTTAAATTTATATCGTTATTGTTGTTTTTATTTGTATCA
>NZ_JAOPHP010000004.1 GCF_025515455.1 Mycoplasma sp. CSL7503-lung
ATTTTTTGTTGTATAATTCATATGGTTCCTCGGTTCATGTGGGGCCATTTTTTTATTAAAAAATTTCAAGTGCTCCACAATTATATTTTATATAAATTGTGTTGCACTTGAAATTACAATTTAGCATGAAATTAAGGATTAAAACTTAATTTCATTTCTTTATATTATATTATTACCGCTATTCTCTTCTATATCTTTTAAAGTTACTCCGTTTTCATTTTTTCAATCGGTTCTACCATTTGTGTTCATTCCTAACACAAACGATGCGGCGTATGATGGACTATTGAAAAGATAGTTTTTTGTAAGTCTTCCATTTACTATTTCGTTATTGCTTTTACATTTTTTTCTAATTTCTTTTATTGTTTTAGGTATAGAATTAGAATCCTCTAATTCGATAATACTATCTTTTAACACTACAAAACCTTCATTAGATCTCATACATTTTGCTTCAATTATTTTGTTAGATTTTTTATTTTTACGAGAAAGATATAGTATTAATTCTTTTGTTTCTTTAGAAGTATTTTCGTTTGTGTAATTAACCAACGGAACAAATATTTTATATCCTAAAACACCAAGTGCCATTTTTGAATATTCAATAAAATCTTCTAGTTCTGATTCTTTTTCTTCGGTAACGTTTCCAGGATTTGGATCGTTTTCATTTCTCACTTTAAATCTATCTGTAGAAACAGCCATGTTAGTAAATCTATTTTCTAGATAACTTATTTCAGTTGGTCCGAACGAGTTATTTTGGGTAGTGAGCATTACTGCGTCACCAAAGTATGTATTATCTCTTAAGTGTTCCATTACTCTAAAAAGTATACCTTCACCATTTTTACGAATTCCTGCTTGTCCTATATAAACTTCATCTTCACCATTGTCGTTTTTATCGAATAGAAAATAGACACCACTTTGCTTTAAGTCTTGTCTATCCCTGCATTTATCAATATGTGATCTTGGAACTTTATAGACAAGACCAGTTCAATTTGCTAATGTACATTTTATTCTTCCTGTGACATCACCATCCATCAAATATAGATTAAAATTTTTACTATTATTCATTTTTGCGTCCCTAAAATTCTATTTCTAATATTTATATTTACTAGTAAATTATAGACATAATTTTTATTATATAAAATATGTAATAAGAAAAAATAAAGTTATAATCTATATTTTTTAAATTTATTTTCTAAAAAGATTATAATATTTTTTAGGTCGATTAAATTAATTGACCTAAAAAAGAAAAATAAATTAAAACATTCGTCTTAAATGCTTTCGAAATAGTTCATTAAGATTTAAAATGATTTTGTTATTTTCTAAATTAGTGAAAACACTAATCACCTAATAATTTTATTTGTATAGCTCCTAACTCGATCTAAAATAAAAAAGGAGTTATGTTTTTAATAAATTTTAATTTTTGATAGATTATTAATTCTTGAAATTCTTATTTTTATAAGATAATATTTCCAATTTTTATGAAATAATGTAAAATAATATTAAGCCCGAGTGGTGAAATTGGCAGACACGCTAGACTAAGGATCTAGTGGAGCAATCCGTGCAGGTTCAAATCCTGTCTTGGGCACCAAACGATAAAACAATTATATTTTTTATTTATTAAATGTGATAAATAGTAAATATAATTGTTTTATTTTCTTTATAATTAAGTGAATTTAATAACAATTATAGTAAAATATAAATATGTTATTTATTAAAAATAAATTAAAAAAAATGTTAATTAAAATTAGCTTTTCTTCCTTAATTATTTCGTTTCCGATTGTGGTTGTTTCTTGTTCGGTTCCGAGTGAGGCAAAATTTACAAGCAATATAAATTATTTAGAAAAAATTTATACAAATATTCAATCTAAAAATGATCCAAGATATCGTTTTTTATTGCCTGTAATCAAAAAAAATATCGATTTAATGAAAAAAACGGTTAATGAAGATATAAAAGGTTATGATATTAATACAAACGGTTGAAATCATTATATACCAAATCAGGAAGCTAAAATCAAGTTAATTGAAGATGTTATTTTAGAAGTCGATAAAATACCGAGCGAGAGTATTGAATCTGAAATAAGATCTGAAAAAATGACTTTACTTTATGCTTTAATAGATGGTTTCGGAGGTATAGATTCTTATTATTTTGAAGAATCAAATAGACAATTATATCAATTAAAATTAGATTATTATGAGCAAAAATTGTACTTTCTTGAAAAAATGACTTATTCAATAGTTAGTAAAGAAGGTAAAATTAAAAATTTATCTTCATCTATAAAAACTTTAGTCGATAAAAGAAACGCTAATAAAAGATTTGAGTTTGAAGATTTGGAACAAATTGACAAAATTCAGAATGATTTTAAAAATTTATACTATAATGATTCAAAATTTTCTTTATCATTCGATTTTATAGAACAATTTGATAAATTATTTGATTTATACTACAAAAGATCTGAAAGTATTTTTGTTAAAGTCTTAAATAATTATTATAATGCTTTAGAGTTTAAATTAATTATTCCTTCTGAAGATTACCAGAAACTAAGAAATAACTGGAATTATATGAGCCAAATTGTTGATGATTATTTTACAAATTTATATGCTTTTGATTTTTCGGACAATAAATTTGATGCATTAGAAATGATTTATAAAAAAATCATAAGCTATGATGTGATTAAAAATGATAAAATAAAAGAAATAGAAGAAAAGTTTAATGTTCTAAAAAATGATAAATCAAGTGAAAAATTAGATGATTTTAGAGGTTATCTAATTTCATATTTAGATAATATTTTTGATTTAGAATTAATAGATAAATATTTAGATAAAATTAATAAAAATATTTAGGAGAAATAATGAAAATAGGAAATTCCCAAGTTGCAATTGATGCAATAAAAAAATATAAAAATATAGTGATTTTTCACCATATTAGACCAGATGGTGATTGTTTAGGTTCACAACACGGACTTGCCGAGTTAATTAAGACAAACTTCCCGGATAAAAATGTTTATACAATTGGTAATAATTATGGTATTTTTGAATTTATGGATTATAAATTTACACCAATTGATCAAATTGATTTTGATGATTCTTTATCAATTGTTGTAGACGCTTCTAGCGGTGATAGAATTGAATGTTCTGAGTTGCTTTACGAGAAAAAAACAACAGCTAGACTTAGAATTGATCATCATCCAAATGACGCCGATATTGAATATGAGTATCAATGAATAGATGAGCATTATGTCGCTGCTGCTGAAATGATAGCAAAAATTGCCTACGATGGAAATTGAGAAGTTACCCAAAAGGCTTCTGCACATATTTATTTAGGGATCAACACTGATTCAGGTAGATTTTTATATCCAGATACATCACAAAGAACTTACGAATTAGTTTCGTTTTTAATGAAAAACGGATTCCATCCAAAAGAAATTTTAAGAGAACTTTCAAAAAGAAGTCTTTTAGACATTAAAATTTCAGGTCGTATCTTATCAGAATTTAAACAAGAAGGACGTGTTTTATATTATGTTATAAAAGAAGACTTTTTAAAGGAGTTTAACATTGATTCGTTTAAAGCCGCACAATATGTAAACGACTTAGCTAACATTGATAATAATTCTTGTTGAGCATTATTTGTTCAATTAGAAGATGGTAAAGTTAGAGGAAGGCTTAGATCTAACGGACCACTCGTAAATAAAATTGCAAAACAATATAATGGTGGTGGTCATGATAATGCCGCAGGATTAACTTTAGATAATTTCGAACAAATTCCTGAAGTTATTTCTAAACTTAATGATTTAATAGTTGAATGAGAGGCAAAATAATGAAAGTTGGTAATTTAGAATTAGTAACTAAAGAAATTTATAAATATGATTCAATAGTTATATTTCATCATATTAGACCGGATGGTGATTGTTTAGGTTCACAATTCGGTTTAAAAGAATTAATTCAAACAAATTTTCCTGATAAAAAAGTTTATGCCATAGGAGATAGTAAAAATACTTATGATTTTCTTGATTTTACAATGGATCAAGTTCCGAGTGATGAAATTTTATCAAAATCACTAGGTGTAGTAGTGGATGCAAATGGTAAAGAAAGAATCGAATCTAGAGAAGTTTTAGATAAAAATTTATTCCCTACAATTATTAGAATTGATCACCACCCTAACGGTGATGATTTAGGTGACAACACAATTAGATGAGTTGATAGCTCATATTCCGCAGCTGACGAAATGGTTACTGAAATTGCTGTAGTTAATGGTTGAAAAATTACACCCAAAGCAGCTAATTATCTTTATTTAGGAATTAACACAGATTCAGGTAGATTTTTATTCAGTACAGTAAAGGCAAGAACTTTATATTTAGCTTCAAAATTATATGAAGCAGGTTTGGATGCTGATTATATACATAAAAGTTTGGCTGCAACTAGTTTAGAAGATTTAAAATATAATTCATGATTATTATCAACTTTAAAAACTAGAGATGGTGTTGCTTATATTCAAAATTCTCTTGAAGATACTCTTAAATTAGGTAAAAACCCTCAATCATCAGTTAAAGTAAATGCAATTGCTAATATTAAAGGTTTCCCGATATGAGTACAATTTACCGAAGAAGAAGATAAAAGAATTAGAGTTGAATTACGTTCAAATGGTCCAATTGTTAGAAATGTAGCAGTTAAATGAGGTGGTGGAGGTCATGAACGTGCCTCAGGTTGCATCATAAATTCATTTGACCAAGTTGAAGCAGTTATTGATGATTGTGCTGCTGAAGTTGCTAGATATTTATCGGAAAAATAATTTTATTTCACATTTAAATCGCATTTTTTTGCGATTTTTTTATTTTTTTAAAAATATTTTTGATTTATTTTAATATTTAAATTTTGTTTCGAAAAGTTAAAAAATACAACTTTTTTATGTGCATTTTTTAACTTTTCGGAGTAAAAAAAGAGATAGGTTTTATTAGTAATGTTTTTTAAAAAAGTAAAATAGTAGTGATATTTGTAAGAAAAAATATTTTTTCTATTTTTGAAAAAATTATTTAAAAAATATTTTTGTGTTATACTTTTATGCACTATGGAAAAACTGAAAAATAAACTAAAATCATTTTTATCAATTAATACCGGAATTCTAATATCTATTTCAACTATTTCGTGTTCTATTGATAAAAAAGAAATAAAGAAAAATATTATTACAAATAACCAACAGAAAGGAGATAACCAGAGAAAGGAAAATAATATTAATACAAATGTTACCTTAAATAAAGAGAGAGATATTTTAGGAAGCGAAGATAAAACTAAGGAAAGCAAAAAGGTTCAGGAATCCGATAGTAATATAACTCCAAAAAATAAATTAAATAAAAATATAAATTATCAACCATATGAGCAACACATTAAAGAAGTTGAAAAATTTTTAAATTTAAACCAAGTCAAAATTAAAACATTTCAAATAGATATAAATGATCTATATATAATTATTCAAAAACATAAAAAAAGTATCGCAGATAAAACTAGAAACGTGCAACTTTTAGAAAATAATAAAAATAAACTAGATAAGTCGATTAATAATATTAAACAATCAATACTAGAAGGTCTTGATAAAAGAAAGGAAATTGACTTTATAAATAAAAGTATTAGGGATATTGAAGATTTAAAAAATGAAGTCGAAAGATCTGGGTACGCTAAAGCGACTTTATTTAAATTAAAAGAGCTTATTAATAAAATGAAAGTAAAAGACAAAAGTTTTAAAAATACTTTTGAAGAATTAAAACAAATAAAAGAAAAACTAATTACACATAAAGAAGAATTAAGGTCTGAATATAGATCTAATTTACTCGATGTACAAAAAGAGTTATTTTTAAAATATAACACTTTAAAAGATAAACTAAATACGGCAACAAACCAAAATGATAATAAAATAAAATTAAACGATGAATTCAAAAACGAGTTATCAAATTTAAGAGAATTAAACAATCAAAATTATGATATTTTAAGCAATATCATAAAAGTTAAGCAAAATATTAATCAAATTAACGAATTAATAAAATTAATTGATAGCATTAGAAATATTAATTTAACCACATTACAATCACTTATTGAACGAGCAAAACATGCTAAAATGCATTCTGAAACTCATAATATTTATCATCCATTAAAAGCTCGCGGAAAACAAATTATTGAAAATGCTGAAAAAATAAAAGAATGTAATTTAGATTCTTTAATGTTAGATTCAAACAACAAAAACGAATTATTCTCCAAAATAAAAAATATTATAAATATTTATTCTTCTTTAAATGATTTTTTAGAAGATTATAGTTTAAACGCTTACTACCCTGAACCTTAATAAAAAAACGCATTTAATCTTTTTTAGATTATTATGCGTTTTTTATTCTATTACAATTTTTTTATTCTTTATCATAATTTTTTTGTCAAGTTCTAATTTTTTATATTCGCCATTATTGATATTATAATAAAAAATGAATGTTAAATTTTCAGAATCATTTCTATTTAAATAATCATTTAAATCAAATGTTACTCATATTGTGTTGTTTGGAGTTTTGCTACTTTTTTTGCTACTTTTTTGTATTTTATGCGAAAGACCTTCTTTTGTAGGGAATGTTCAAAAATCATATTTTGTAGAATCTTCATCTAATCTTATATTTAAGATTACGCTTGAATTAGTTTTTAAAAGTGTAATTATTCCATATTTTAGTGGTTCTGTATCGATTTGTTCTTTTGTCACTTCTTCGCTTTGTTTTTTGTTATTATTTTCTATATCAAGTATTTTATTATCTATTTTTTCAATAGTTTCTCACGGTAATGTGAACATACCAAAGAAAAAATCATCATATACTTTTCTTTGTTCATTGTTTAAATTTAAATATTTTTTAAAGGCGCTAATTCTTTTGTTTTGTTTTTGTTCTATTTGGGTTTCATTATTAGTTCCTTTATCTAATAAACATTTTTCTATTTTGTGGTTAGATGTATTTTTTTTATTATTAGTATTAACATCTTCAGATTTGTTATCTATTTTATTTTTTTCATAATTGTTGTTTGAACAAGAAATTGATGCAATAAAAATAGGGATTATACTAGTTGTTAATATTGGATAATATTTTTTTAAAAAAATCTTTTTCATATTTTACTTTCTCTTTTCTTTAGTTTATAGTTTTCTAATATATTATATATGCAAAATTATTTTTAAAAACCTATAAATTCACTTGGTTGTTAAAATTAAAGATCTTAAAAAAAGAACACATTTAAATAAAACGTGTTCTTTTGCTTAATAATTATTATTTTTTCAAGAATCTAACTCTTCTTCTGTTGCTAAAATGAAATGATTATCGTTAACTTTAAGTCATTGAGGCTGATTATCATCGGTATATTTGTGCATATTAATGTCGTATTTATAACCAATCAAACTACCTTTTTTGCTATTAATTGATGGGACTGCGTCTAATAAACTCTTTGTATACGGATGTAAAGAGTTATTCATTATTTCATCAGTTGTTCCGATTTCTAATAATCTACCTTTGTTCATTACGGCAATACGATCAGATATGTATTCGACCATACGTAAATCGTGTGCAATAAATAAAATTGTTAAGTTATACTTTTCTTTAAGTTCATTAAAAATATTAACAACTTGTGCTTGGATGGAAACGTCTAGTGCTGAGATAGGTTCGTCAGCAACTAAAAGTTGAGGCCGTAAAACTACCGCTCTTGATATACCAATTCTTTGTTGTTGACCACCGGAAAATTCAAGTGGATATCTTCTTAAAACTGAATCGTCTAATCCTACAGAATTTAAAATATCACGAACTAATAATCTTTTGCAATCGTTTTCGCTAAGTTTGTTTAGTTTATTTCTTTGTTCAAGATATTTATCCATAAATTTATTTAAATATTCATTTTTAATTTTTCGAACTTTCTCATTAGTTTCTACATAAAATGCTTGATATGCAATTTCATTATTTTTAGAAATTTGTTCATCTAATCAAGTTTCATATTCACCAAAAAATTCTTTATGGTGAATGTTACATAACTCAGAATAAAATTCTTTTTTATTTTCTTGATCAATATTATATAAATATATTTCTTTAGCGTTTTTTGTGTTAGTTAATCCTTCCGAAACTATTGTTTCAACATTTGCATGAGGATTCAATGAGTTTGCAGGATCTTGAAAAATCATTTGAACTTTATTAACTAAGAAATTTTCGATTTCTTTATATTCTTTTAGAGATTTACCAAATTTAAATCCTCTGCCCATTTTTTTGGGCAGTATTTTGTTTAATAGTTTTATTTCTCCAAATTTATAAGGCACTAAACCAACAAGTGCTTTACCAATTGTACTTTTACCTGAACCTGATTCACCTACTAATCCTAAAACTTCACCTTTATATATATTTAAGTTTAAGTCCGCTACTGCTCTAAATTCTTTTATTCCAGTTCCATAATTTATATCAACGTTTCTAAGTGATGCTAAAATTTCTTGATTTTCATTAGGTTTTAGCATTTGTTCAACACCTTTTGTTTGTTTTCTAATAAATCTTTTTTCACCAAAAAGGAATTTTTTAGTTTTATAAATTTTTTCAGTCATTATTTTTTATATTCCTCTCATAGTTTTCGGATTAATTCAGGTGGTTGATATTTTGGTGCTTGCGGATCTTGTAATGCAGATTTTACTCTATGAGTTTCACTTATTTGATAAAAATCCGGTTCAATACTGAAATCTCTACCAAGAGCATATGAATTTCTAACTGCAAAAGCATCACCAACAATATTGTTTAAACTTGAAGGAACGCTTCCTGGAATTGTAGAAAGTCTTTTGCCTTTATTTAGATCCGGCATACTTAAAATTAAACCTCATGTATAAGGGTGTTGCGGATTATGTAAAATTTCATTCGATGTACCTTCTTCAATGATTTGTCCTGCGTACATAATTGAAATATAATCAGCAATTGAAGCTACTACTCCTAAATCGTGAGTTATGAATACAATTGATAATTTAAGTTTTTCTTGTAACTCTTTAATTATATCCAAAACGAGTGCTTGAACTGTAGGATCAAGTGCAGTTGTAGGTTCATCCATAACTAATATTTTTGGTTCAAGTGCAACTATTGCGGCGATAACAACACGTTGAATCATACCACCTGACATTTCGTGTGGATATAATTTCATAACTGCTTCCGGATCATTAATTTTTGTTAATTTTAAAAATTCTACTGCTCTTTTATATGCTTCTTTACGATTTGGTACAACTCTGTTTTCAAGCATACCTTCAATTATTTGTTCTCCAACTTTCATGGTTGGATTTAATGTTGACATAGGATTTTGGAAAACGGCTGATACAACCCTGCCACGATAATGTGATTTTTCTCAATCTTTAAAAGAAAATTTTTCTACATTATTGTTGTAAAGTTTTACTTCTCCTGAATCAATTACAGCATTATCGCCGGTTAATCCATATAAAAGAGATGTTATAACAGATTTACCTGAACCCGATTCTCCAATAATTGCATGCACTTTACCTTCGTATATTTTTAATGAAGGGTTTCTTAAAACTTTATTTTTTTCTCCTGGGCGTGCCGGATTTGTAAATGATAAATTAATATTCTTAATTTCTGCAGCAATTTTTAGTTTGGTGCCATCACTAAATTCTTGGTATTCAACATTTTTATAGAATGTTTCCCAATCAAAATCTTTTTTTCTTAGTAATTTATTTTTAAATCAATTACAAAAATTTATTTTTTGTTTATTTCTTTTTTCTTTATTTTTTATTTCTTTTTCGAGTTTATTTTTGTTCTCACTTTTTTGTTTGATATATTTAATTTCTTCAACTGGTTTTTGAGATATGTGTTCATGTGTTTCGGTTATTAATTCTTCGATTTCTTCATATTCTCTAATATAAATGTATTCAATTTCTTTTTTAACTTTTTTTGATTTAAATTTTGGTTTTTTATATCTTTTTGATTTTATTTTCATATTTTCCTATCTTTGTCTTCTTAGGGCATCTTGAACACTTGCGCCTATCAATTGAACACTTGTTGTTAATAAAATTAAAATTGAAGAAGGAACAAATACATATCTTAAATATGTTGGGAAGACTTTTTGACCTTCAGAAATTAAATTACCTAATGTAGGAACATCATCAATTGCTAAACCAATAAATGCTAATGATGTTTCTGATAATATAACTCCCGGTATTGTGAATACTAGTTGTGTAATTAAAATCGGCAAAATAACAGGTATATAGTTTTTCAATATTTTTCAAATAGGAGTCCCTAAAACTTTTGACGCTGAAACTCATTCAAAATGTTTAGCTCTTTTTACTTGAGCTCTAATTTGATTTGCCATTCCAGTTCAAGAAGTGAAAGAAAGTGAAAATACAATAACTCAAAAACTTGGTCTAATAACAATTGTCATTAATATTAAAATTATTATCGTTGGAACAACAGATAAAATTTTAATTATAAAAGTCATTACTTTATCAAATTTTTCAAATTGTCCCATCATAATACCTATTGCTAAACCAATTACTACTTCAATCAAAGTAACAACTAATGCAAGTGAAAGAGAGTATCTTAATCCGTGTCATAACCTTGCTCAATAATCACGTCCAATATCATCAGTACCAAAAAAGTGATATACATTGTTTGAGTCATATTGATCAAAAGTTAAATTTCGATTATTAACATCTGTTAAATTGGGATCAAATGTTGTAAAAGGCATAATTAACGCCAAAAGTATTATTGTAATTAATAAAATAAATCCGAATACACCTGCAAAGTTTTTAGAATACCTAAAAACAAATTCTTTAAATATTTTTGTTTCTTCTTTAAGATCTTTATCTGCATGATAATCAAATGTTTTACCAACTATTTTTCATGCTTGATATTGAAAAGGTTGCAAAAATGGATTAGGAGCAATATTGCCTTCTAAATTATTAGATTCGCCAACATCGCTTCTCGAACGAATTTTGTCAGCGTATTTTTTAATAAATGAATTAAATTTATTTGCCATTTTTATACCCCCTTTCTTCTTACACGTGGATCAATTACTTCGTATAGCATATCCCTTGTTGCGTATGATAAAATCGTTAGAAGTGTAAACATAACTATTAAAAATAATATAACGTTATAATCTTTTGTTTGAATAGCTTGTAATAAAGTTGCTCCAGAACCCGGTATAAAGAATATTTGTTCAATGAATATAGAACCAATAAAACTACCAAAAATAACCGCTGGAAAGAATGTTGCTATCGGGAATAATGAAGGCTTAAGAGCATGTTTTCAAACGAATTTTGTTTTACTTAACCCTTTTAAATATGCAAATTTAGCATGAACAGAATTAAGTTCACGATTCAATTCTGTTCTAATATATTTAATATATACAATAATACTTCCTAATGATAGTGCTAAACCAGGTAATATATAACTTGCAAAATTATCTACATCAAATATATAAGGAATGTTCATTAACCTTCCTAAAAACACTAATATTAAGGCAAAAATAATAGATGGAACTGATGAAAAAATACTTACTAAAATTGTCGAAATATTATCAACCAATCCGCCCGGATTTTTACCTACTCAAATACCTAAACTAATTCCGATAACTACAGTTAGTAATACTGAAAAAATTCCAACTAAAAATGATTTATAAAAACGCTCTCATATAAAACTATTAATTTCTCTTTCCGGAAAAAGAGAGAGTGAAATTCCGAATTCACCTCTAAATAACCCTTTTAAGTATAATCCGTATCTTTGTATAAGTGGTAAATTTAGTCCATATTGAGCTTCTTTAACTTTTCTGGCAGCTTCGTCACTTAGGCCGCTAGTAATTGAATTTGAACCAGGAACAAGGTTTATTAAGAAAAATGTAATTGTTATAACTATCAATCCTATTACGAAGAATTCTAACATTATTTTAATAAACCTAATGATTGAATTTAAAAATGGTGAATTTATAGTGAATATTTTTTCTTTCAAAGTCGAGTCATTGACTCTTTTATTGGTAAAAAATATTTTATTTGAATCAACAAAATAAGTTTTTTTATCTCTTATTTCTTTTTTAAATTTCATTATTGTCCCCTCTTTCTCGGTAATCCTGGTCTAGGTGGTCTTGTAAAATCATAAGCGTATTGTAAACTAAATCTAAAAAGCGAATCAACTCCACCAATTCTTGTTATTTCTCAATTGGTATCAACTTCCATAAGAGGTATAACAGGTGCAGAATCTCTAACTATTTTTTCAAGCTCTCCGATAAAAACATATACATATTCTTGAGTTCATTTTTGTTGTATTTCTTCGTTTGTGAAATTTGCTGAAAAGAATGCGTTTAAACGATCTGTATATTCAGCAAATGTTTCATCTTTTTTAAGGAATGATAATTCAATAAATTTAGATCAAAAATCAATTAATGATGTATCAGATTTATCTTTTATTGATTGTTGTATATTTAATCTTTCCTTAGTATCTAATGTTAATTTTTTAATACCATCTATCCCGTATTTTTCGAAAATAAATAATTCTACAAGATGGTTTAATCTATTCTTTTTGATTTTTTGATTGTTTATTAATAAAAATTCAAAAGCATATTTTAGTAATTGTTTACTAAAAGATGGATTGTTGAAATCATTACTTAATTTTGTTGCTAAAGATGATATATCTACAAACTTTTGTTCTTTTTTAACTTTATTAAATTCATTTTTAAATTGAGATTCTTCTGTTGCAAAAGTGTTAAGATCATTTAGCAAGTTGTTCAACAATTCTTCTTTACTAATGTTGAGTTTATCTAAAACTAATTGGCTAATATATGTTGAGTAAGTGAATGAACCAACAGGATTATCTTTGAAAGCTATTCTTTTTTGTATTGAAGAATCTATTTCGTCTGGTTTAAAGAAAACTGATACGTAGTCTTGTGCACCATTTCCGCCTAATTTATCGTAATTTTGATAAATTATGTCATATTTACCTTCTTCAATTCAAGAAGCAAATGCGTTTTCTGGTAAACTTTTATTTTCTATTTTGATGAAATTATTAAAAACTCTATTTAGTTCTGTTGATAAAAAAGTACCGGCCTTTTTTTGTTCATCAGTTGAGTTATTTAAAAATCTTAATGTTACATCATTTAGATTAGGGTGTTTCTTCTTGAATCTTTCTAAATAAATTTTTGCAACTTCTTCATTGTGAGCAATATCATTTCTTCTTGTTTTTTCAAATGTAAAACCTTTTGCAAGATGGACAACAAAATCATAGTTTTGTAATAATATTTCCTTAGAACCTTCCCCTTTAGCGTCCGGTTTAGTATTCATGCTTAAGTCGCTAAAATAGTTTTCGATATTTTTACCGTCAAAAGTTTTATATTGACCATAAGCAGTTCAAGTACTTACAGGGAAAGAAAAATCTCAGCCAACCATTTTCAATATTTTTTCTCTATCAATTGCATAATAAATTGCATTTCTCAAATCTTGATCATTTAAATAACTTTCACCGTTAGTTTCGCTATCTAAATTAAAACCAAAACCAATAGTTCCATAACCTTGATTTTTGTTTAAATAATCCTTATATTCAGGATTTGTTCAATATTGGTTAATTTTATTGGCTGGTATGTATGTTTGTGAGACAAAACCATCTTCAAATAATGTTGAATTAGTATTTTTATCAGTTGATAAATAAATTTTAATTTTATTTGAGATTGTATTGTCAGCATCAAAATAATCATTATTTTTAACTAAATTAATATATCCTTGTGGTCCAAGTAGAATGTTATTTCTATCCATTAAAAATGGACCTGAAGTTAGAAAATTATTTGTATCAGAACCATACTTATCAATACCGCCCGCAATTGTTTCGATATATTTTCTATTAACCGGGAATAATCCGTTTAAAATGTTTGATAATAAAAAGTTTAGACTAGGAGTTTTATTCTCGTCGAATATCATTGAAAAGGAGTTTTCATCTGAACTAATACTTTTTATTTTTGCTAAAATTGATTGACCTTCAAGGTTAAAAATTTGGTCAGGATTAACAAATGGATTTTTAATAATTTTCTTTGTTATTAAAGTATTTGTGTTTTTGTCCATAAATTTAAAATCTTGAATTTCTTTATTTAAATCAAAATTATTTTCTTGATTTTCTTGTTGGATGTTATATCTTAAATTTTCCGAAATTTCTTCATTTGTATAATCTAAAAATAATTGCCCTGTATAAAACCCAAAATCTAATGCTGCGTTTTTAATTTCTTCTACTTCTTTTGAATCTAAAGGTTCGTTTTTATCATTAAAAATTTGAGGCTGCCATATATTTTGGTTTGGATCTTGGATGTATGTATTTGAAGATTTGTCTAAAATATAATTTCTTCTACCTCATGGATTTGAATATGATTTATTAAATTTTTGAATATAGTTTTTTTGAGCTTCGATAAATCTATCTGTTCCCCTGATTCCGTATTTTTTTATTTCATCAAGTTTTTGGGAACCTGTATTTAAGTCTAAAATGTATTCTAAATAATCTCTAATGTCATTTGCTGTAACAAAATCATTATTACTTCAACGATTTCTTTTTGCATTTACTTTTCCTGTAACTGCCATAAAATTATTAGAGTTTTTAGGGTTTCTAAAACCATATAAAGTTGCATTTGTACGAGGATCACCTACGGTAGCAGAACCTAGACCTCCGACTATTTGAAATTCATCAATACTATACCAAGTACCTTGGACTCTACCAAAACCACCTTCTTCTTCTAAGGAGTTTTTATTGTTTTTGATAAAATCTGAGTATTTAGAAGATACATTTCCGTCTGTGTCAATTGTGTTAGAAGAGTCGACCATAACGAAATTAAATTTATTTGTAGTAATAACACTTTTTAAGGTTGTGTTAGGACCTGTTTTTAAATAAGAATCAACTAATGAAGGAAGTATTTTATCAATTGATTTATATTTAATGTAATTTAAATTGTTAATTGGTTCTGCTGTAAGCCCAAAATCATAATTTATTGAATTACTTTGATTTATTTGTTGGCTATCGTTGTTTTGTGTGGAGCAAGATACGATAGCGGTTATTGAACCAAAAGAAATTATGCTTCCTAAATAAAAAATTGATTTTTGAATTTTTTTATTTTTCATTTTTTCCTTTCTTATTTATTATCCTGTGATATTAAATTGATAATCTACAGAAATTAATGTTTCGTTTGTGTTTTCTTCTTTAATTAACTTGATTGATGCTTGATCAAATGTTTTACCATTTTCTGCTATATATTCAAGATCACCTAGGCTTATGTTTGAAATTTTTTTACCTTCGGAATCTATAAAGTAAGCATAATATTGATGTTTTGGTTTTAGTAAAGTATCACGATATTTACCCATAAGAGCATAATCTGATATTCAAGTTGAATATCCTTCGTCATTTAAAGTGTGTTTTGAATTTGGGTCACCTTGTTTTGTTAGATAAAAAATATTATTTGTATCTTTTATGTTAACTTTTAAAGTTCTAGCTTCACCTGTTTCTTTGTCTATGAATTGTATTCTATCTACTTTTGAAGCAGTTTTGTTATCTAAATATCCATATAAGGCTAAAGCGTCTTTTCTTTTATTTCTAAAAATACCAGATACATTTCTTTTTCCTATACCATAATTTAATAGTTGAGATATGAAGAATGCTCTTGGCCTTGAATTAATTTTTTGATCTTTAAAATCTTTTAATCTTATTGTATTATCGATAATTTCTTCACCATTATCGTCGTATAATTCCATACCAATTTTTGTTTTTTGTCATCTATCCTTAAAGAAACCGTTACTTTTAACTGAAAATTGACCAAAATATGAAGAAGTTCTTTGTTCGTTACTTGAAATGATATTATCATTTGAGAAGTCGCCTAGTGCTATTTTTTTAATATTTGATATCTCATCTTTAAGTTGATTTGAAATATCTGAAAATTCTTTTCTAAGAATGCTTAATTTTGTTTCATTTGAATCGTTTTGTTCGCTTAATTCTTTTATTTTTTGTACT
This sequence comes from Mycoplasma sp. CSL7503-lung, assembly GCF_025515455.1. Lineage (GTDB taxonomy): Bacteria > Bacillota_I > Bacilli_A > Mycoplasmatales > Metamycoplasmataceae > Mycoplasmopsis. Next base: position 15,990 of record NZ_JAOPHP010000004.1, read on the forward strand.
TGTTCATCTGTTAAATTATCATTTTGTTTAATTTGTTGGATTTCATTTTGAACTTTCTTAATTTCATTTTGTATTTTTAATATGTTTAAATGTTTTTGGTTTAAATCTTCTTGATATTTAGAATTTATTTCAAAAGTTTTCTTATTAATTTCTCTATATTTAAGTGCTTTTACCGCTTCTAATACACCGTTATTTATGTTTTGTTGATTATTTTTGTTATCATTTCAAACAGATAATTCTGTCGAGTCTACAATATAATCTAGTCCTGAAGTAGCTTCGTTTAAACCTTTAAGATATTTAGGCAGATTTTCAAAATCGTTATAGTTTGGTACATATGTAGTTTGAACATAATCTCTAGTTAGTGTTTCTGCTAAATTATAAACATAGTCGGTAAATTTATCACTCAATAAAGCCTCAACTCTTGAAAGATTATAATTTATAACATCGCTAGTTGGTTCTCCGTTTAAGAAATTAACAAAAAGAACTTGATTAAGTGTGTAACTTTGATATGATCCATTCCCTTCTCAAATAATTAAATTACCCATAAATTTATATAAGTCTTGAGAATTTATAGAACTATATACATTTTGATCATCTTCGTTTGTGTTAAGAATTTTTTTAACATATTTTTTTAGAGCGTTTTGAATATCTTGAATGCTAAATTTAGATTCATTATTAACAAAATGAAGATCTTGCTTATTGAATGTTATACCCTCTCTAAATTTATTGTTTGAAATTACAATTCCATATTCTTTTGAGAAAATAGCTTGATTTTGAATTAAATTATTAATTGGATTAAAATCTTTAACAGCCATAAAATAATTTGAATGTCTAAACCTAAACATTGCCATATTAGCAAGTTGTTGTTCGCTATATGTTGAAATACTATTTTTTAAAGGATCGTTTTGAGAACTAGAAATTTTATTTTTTAATGTATCTAGATCAAACTTAGTTTTAACATAATCAATATCTCAATTAAAATTACTTTCTTCGATACCTTCATTATTTACTGTTACACTTTCTAATTGTGCTTTTGAATAATCAATAGAAGTAAATTCTCATAGTTTTTCAAAGGTATCAAATGAAATTGTTTCTACATTATTGATTGTAACTTTGTTTTGATTAGTTGAGAATGAATTATATAACAATTGTGTAGAGTCATTTTGTTGTGTGTTAAAAATAATTTTATTAGTTAATTCATTTAATTTTTCATTATTTTGAGTTGTTAATGCGTTTAATATTTCTTGGCTAGTTGATACTGAATTTTGTGAGTTAGCAAAAAGTATAACTGGATTTGTTTGGTTATTTCTTGTTGTTAAAAGTCTTGTTCCGCTTCTTAAAAGTGTAAAAATAGGATTTGTTTGAATAAAACCTGATATTTGTGATATACCAAATTGATCTTTGTAAGTATTTAGCGCATTTATATATCCAAATTGGCTAGATAAGAAATTCGAATCGTTAACATAAGGGAATGAATATGATTTAGTAATTTTATTATCTTTAACATACGCTAAAATATTTCCTACTAGTCCTTGTGAGACTCTGGCGTTACTTAAATTATTTGAAGTTATAATGTATTGAATTAAAGTATTTGCGTTGTTTTGACCTTCATTTATTGAAGTATATTCGAAAGATTTTCTTCCTAAATCTGGTCTATATCCATTAGTTTGTGGATTTATTTCTATTAAGTTATTTCTATATTTAATTGAGTTATATAAACCATTTTCTTCTTTATAACCAAATAGTGTTTTAAAATAAGATTTAATTTCTCCACCTAAAAATGTTTCTTCGTTATTTCAACCAGTTTCGCTGTAATTGGAAATAACGGAACTTAATATGCTTCTTTGGATAATTCTAGTTTTTTCGTTAATAAATTTAATGCTTTCTTGATCTAAAGGTTCATTTAATTTAACATTTATTAAAGGGGTACCATCTTCGTTAAATAAATTTATTTTTGTTGCAATTATTTGATTGTCTTTTTGAGATAATTCAACTATTCTTAAGTTTATCGAATCATCATTATTGATTGTCATAAAATCAAAGTAATTATTACCTAATCCATCTTTTAAATCTTTTACTATTTTTAAAACACTAATTTCTTCATAAGAATTGTTTGGTTTTTGATCATTTTTATTTTTGAAAGCTTTTGCTTTTCCGATGATATACGGATTTAATGTACCAGAATTTTCGTCGAAAGAATTAGCTATAAATAAATCACCTAGATCATTTTTTCTTATTTTTGAAGCGTTTTGTAATCCTTCAAAATCTTGTAAAAATCTTCTTTCAGGGTTCTCTAGAGTTTTATATATGTCTTCACCATTATTTTTATTTCCTCATATTTGGTTTTCTGTTTCTTTTTCTCCGTATTTATATGTACCGTCTTCTTGTTTTGTTCCGAAAATAAATTTAAAGAAAGCTCCTTTTTCGGTGTTTGTGCCAAGTGCATTTACTCTTGAAACGTCTAAATGAGTTCTGGCATAAAGATAATTTTTTAAAGCTTCTATTGAGTAGTATGATGACTCATTTAAACCACCTCTAGTTGATAAACCACCAACAATAACCGCATTACCTTTTTCATTTAATGCTTGAGATTGGTCCAAAGTAAAATGATGTCCATACTCGTGAGTTGCGACATATTTTAAAAAGTCAGTTGAAATACCTTTAAAATCGTCAAATGATGCTCCTAAAATAAGTGGTATACCAATTCTGTCGCTTTCTGAAAAACCTTGATATTCACCGTCTTCTAATTGGTATTCATAATATCCTTTATCATTTAGTTTTTTAACTATATGTGGACCATTTTGTGTTTTTAATAATTGAGGATATTTTTCAACAACTTTATCAATTAAACTAGAATATACATCATTATATACTTGGTATCTTCTACTTTCTAAACCACCTATAGGTTTACCGTTTTCGTCTAATAATGAGACATCTTCTGGGCCTGCTGTTAGAGCTCTAGGTGTAACTGCTCCACCATATTTAAGTGCAGATTTCAAGTTATTAAATTCATTTTTTAATTTAAAGTAATTATTTTTTAATTTTTGATAATTTGTTTTGTCTATATTTTTATTTTTGTATTGCTCGTTTAATTTTTGAAGAAATTCATCACTTATTGATTTCGAACTAAATGTTATTTCTTCAATGTTATTGTCAGAATCGTTTAATGAAAAAGTTATGTTTCCATCCTTAACATCAATTTTATTGACGTTAAATTCTTTTAAAGAATTTTTATCTTCTTCTTTAACATTATTTAAATCTTTAAATTCCTTTAATTTATTATATGCTTCAATTTTTGAAGAGAAAAAGTAAATATTTTTTTGTGAATCAATAAATTTGATAATTTTTTTATTTTCATACATTTTAACATCATAAAAATCTAAAAAGTGAATTAATGAACTTGAAATAATGTTTTCAAATGTTTGGTATGTCACTTCAAAATTTTTATTATTCATATCTTCACTTAAATTGATTGTTTCTTTGCTATCACCAAAATTAAAAGTAACGTTTAAGAAGGATTTATTATTTTGGTTTCTATCTTTCGAAGTGATAATTTGTTCTATTGTAGCTTCTTTAAAATCGCTAAAATGTAATTCAGTATCAAATGAGTTAGAATTGAAATTTTTGTTAAATTTTTCTTCAGTGTATTCGTATGGTAAAACAACAAATTTGCTTGAATTATTTGAGTCTACATTTTCAGGTTTATAAACTAAAAATCTTTTACCTATTAATCTTTTTGGTCCTATTAATGATAAAAATGTATCATTCCCATTTTGTAATTTTGAATTTTTAATCGCTGAAGCTTCTGGGATTGATTTTAAATATTCATCAACATTTTGTTTGGTTGCTAAATCCCTAAACAATGAGTATGTTAAAGAGTCTGATGCGTTACCCGGACCGGATTTAATTGAATATATAGGCATAGAACCAAAGAATGCATCTGGGAAGAATTTTATTTCACTCACTTCTTTATGTATGGTTGAGTGGGAACCTAAAGTTATAGCGTTTCCGTTTTCTTCTACCCCAGGAACTATTCTAAAACTTTCAAGTGTGAGTAAGTCCGGTCCTCATGAAACATTATTAATAAATCATTTTGTAAATTCAACAAATTTTTGCGGTTTTACGGCTAACACATACTCATCATAAAAACTAAATGATCCATATTTAACTTCTAATATAAATGACTCTTTATATTTTTCAAAATATTCATTATAAAAGTTGTCAAAATTATATTTTTTGTTAGCTTCATTTTCAAATCAAAATAAAGTTTGATTTTCGTTTGTTTTAGCCACTACATTTTTCTTTAGCGGGTCTAAAATTACAATTTCAGGCTTCAAATTTTTATTTTCATCATAAATAGCTGAATAGTCATTTTTTAATTCTTTTGAACTTATATATGAATATGAACCATTTACTTCATCAGAATTATTAGCGTATGCAAACATTGATCCAATACTAATTGCTGAACCTACTGCAATTATTCCGAATGATAATAATATTTTAGATTTTAAATTTAGTTTTCTTTTCTTCATTTTCACCTCTTTGAGATTGATATTTTTTATTTTTTTATTGCATAAATGCAATATTAGTGAACAATTTAATATGTTTTTTATTATATCATTTAATGTATAAATTATAAAAAAATAAGCATATTATAATAGGTATTTTTGTAAAAAGTTTATAATTTAAAATATGGAAAATAAGTACCCAAAAATAAAGATTGGAAAAGTTCAAAAAGTATTCAATGATTATGTAATAATTCAAACAAAAGAATTAGAAAAATTTGTTATTTTTAAAAACGAAATTACAGATTTTAATAGAAATATTAACAATATTTTAAGGCAAAATGATTTAATTAATTTTGTCGTTTTGTCATTTAACAGTGAAAAAAATGAAGGAAAAGGAAGTTTTAAGAGAAATCACACAAACGAATTAAATAATCGTACTATTTATAAATTAAAAGAAACTCCTGGTGGATTTAAAAATTTATTATCTTTTACATTAGCTAATATTTCTAAAAAAACAGTAGATAAAAATATAAAAAACGGTATTGAAAATGTCAAAAATTAAAATAATAGCAAATAATAGTTTAATTAATAATAACAAAATTGAAAACGAAGATTATCGTGATTTGTTAAACCAAATTAAATCTTTAAATTTTAAAGGATCAGAAAATTTAGAATTTGATGATATTGCTATAAATTATTCTATTAATGGAATTGATAAAATTATTGAATATTGTAATTTGATTTATTCTAATAATGTTGAGTATCTTATTGTTTGGTCGAGTAAAAATACTGAATTAGCATTAAAAAGTATTTTAAATTATATTTTTGGTTTATATGACTATAATATAGACAAAAAAGTAAAATTATTATTTTTAAATAGTTCAGATTCTAAAGATGTTTTTAAAGAAAAAGTTAATTATTACTTTAATTTTTCAAAGGGTAATAATCTTGCGATAATGTTTTTGGATGGTTTCAATTCAAAAAATGATAATGATAATTTATTTTATTCTAATTATTTATTGGATAAATTTAGCCGTCAAGCTAGTAGTTTTTTAATAAAAAAATTAATTTATTTTGTTGGTAAAAGCACTTGATTAAAATATATTGATAATTTTAATATCCCAAATCAAAATATTTTTATTGTATCTGAACAAATTAATAAAACTTATAATATATTAACTGAAATTTGCTTAATTGTTTTAGCAACACAAGGTGTGAATATAACCAAATTAATTAATGGGTATAAGAATGCTTCTAAATATATTTTGACTAATAATCTATATTTCAATAATTCGCTAAAATTAGCTCTATATTTAAATAAATTTAGTGAACAAGAACAAAAAATGGAAATTAAAAAAAGTAGTTTAAATTTATTTATTGCATATGATGATTTTCTAACAAATTTAATGAATTTATTTGCTAATAATTTTAATCAAAAAACATTAAATAGAAATACGTTTAATGACTATGCCGAATTTCCTGGAGATATTTCTGTTTTAGGACAATCTATCCTTTCGAATAACATTAATAAATTAGTAGTATATTTTAAAATCAAACAAAAATATTTTGATTTCCAATTATCTTCTAACGCAGATTATAATGATTTGTTAACAAATTTTAGTAATTTAACTATGCAACAATTTAATGAAATTAGTTATAAGTCTTTTGATAATTATTTAACTTCTTTTAATGATGATGTAACTTCTTTATGTGTTGAAATCGAAAAAAACGACGAAGAAAGTTTGGGAGAATTGATTTCCTTGCTTTATTGAAGTAAAATATTTTATTGTGTACTAAATAATATGAATCCTTTTTAACAAAAAAGCCTAAATAAGATATTTTAGTCTTATTTAGGCTTTTATAATTAATTATTTTTTAATAATTCATTTCCTTCTTCGTGCCCATCGTAAACACATTCACATTCTAAATCATGTGAATCGTCCATTTTGTACATCATTTGTAAAAAGTCGGAATATTTTTCTTTAAAATCAGGCACTAATTGATAATATAAATTATGACCTTCTTTTTTTGCGTATACTATTTCCATAGTTCTTAAATTCATTAAATGCTTAGAAATATTAGCTTGTTTAGAGTTAAATTTATTAGCTAGTGTTAGTACATCGCATTCATTTTCATGACATGAATATAAATGTAAAATAATTTTTCTTTTAATATCCTTGGAGAATAATCCTAAAAGCGATGATAAATCATTATTATTTGTCTTTTTGTCCATAATCTCCTAATTCTATTTTAAGTTTTTTTGTAATATTTCTTATTTCATTTTCGAATTCTTCATTGTTGTCTAAAAGATCTTCATCTTCTTCGGTGCCAGGAATGCCTTCGAAATTAATTCATTCATCATCTTTGTTAATATTTTCAACTATTTGGTCAATATGATTGAAGTTTTTGTTTTCTTCTTCGTTTGAGTTTGTAATAAAAGACATAGCAGAATCTATTTTTTGCTCTAGATTCAATTCCTTTTTAGTTATTTCATCATCTTTTTCTTCGAATGAATATTCTTCATTGAAGAAGTAACTTTTGTTATTTTGTAAGTCTTCTATTTCTTCAGGTTCTTCTTCATCTAAGTTTCATTCATCTTCCGGAATTTCGTAAATATCAGAATGTTTTATTTTATTTTCAATGTAATTTAATTCTTCATTTTTTGAAGTTTCGTTTTTTTCTAAATTATCAAAATTTTGTGTAGATTCAAATTTTATTTCATCATCATCATTGTTGTTCGAGTTTATTTCTTTAGTTTTTTGTGTTACAAAATCATTGTAGTTATTTTCAAATACTTCTTGAGTGTATTCCTTTTGAGATTGATTTTTAGGATTGAGTAATATATCATTGCTTATGTCGTTGCTTTTTTCTTTTTCGACAAAATTTATAAATTTTGTTTGTGAAATTGTGTTTGAACTTTTGTTACTTATTATTTTAACTTCTTCTTGATTTTCAATTTCTGTATTAATTTCTTTTGAATCTGAGTCAATATTATTTTGGTCGAAAATAAATTGAGTATTTCTTTCGTCAATTTTAATTTCATTATTATCTACATATTCATTAGAAGTATCGATATTTTTGTTTAATAAATATGAGTTTGTTAATATTTGTGTTTGTTGCTCTGTGTTATTTTCTTCTCTTTCGAATCAAATGTTAATTAATTTTTGTTGTTCAATTCAAGAAATTGGACTAATAATAGTTACATCATATTTTTTGCTTTTTAAAAACCAATATTTATCTCTTATTAAAGCATATTTTTTAATACTATTATCATAATTTAATGTATCAAAAATAAATCCTTTAAAAACTCTCTTATTTTTAAGAATCATAAAATCAAAAGTTATAGACCCCACTGAATAATTTTTTAATAATTCATAATTTTGGTCATTTTTGATGGTGTGTTCAAATCTATCTATTACATATTTTTTAAATCAATCTTCATAATAGATTGTGTCGCTTTCTTGAGTTTCTTTTTGAGAATTATCTATACTTTTCAAGAAATTACGTCTACCATCTGGGCCTGATTCTAAAAATTCTAATCAATTTTTAAATATTATAAGATCTGAAGTTGAATTTTGGGTTAATTGTATATCTTTTGAATTAATAGTTTTTACTACTATCATTTTTGTTTTTGCTCTTGAAACAGCAACGTTTAATGCGTTTTTACCGTTTTCACGACAAATATATGTAGAACTTAATTTTGTGTTTTGGTCATATGCTACTGTGGCAATAATTAAATCAGCTTCATCACCTTGTATGTTCTCTACGTTTCTTATTAATAATTCTCTATTATTTAGTTTTTGGGCAAATAACTCGTAATTTTTCTTATCTTCAAAAATTAAATTAGTTACATAATCGCTTTGTTTAGCGTTAAAACCTAAAATTATTATTTTTTTAAAATCGTTAATATTTTCTTTTAATATTTCGATTACCTTGTTTGCTTCCGCAATATTTTTATTATCAGATCATGTACCATTTACATTATGTACTTCTATAGGTTCTTCGATATTCTCGATGTTAGAATCAACTACATCAAGATTAGATTCATAAAAATATTTTGAAGAGAAAGACATTAAAGAAGCGTAATTTGATCTATAATTTTTATTTAAAATAGTTTGGTAAACACCCAAGGAAATTACATAATCTAATAACGATTCTACTTTACCAAAAATAGTATCATCAGTGTTTCTAGATCCAAATCAGTTGCTTGGACGCATCTGTTTTATATCTCCGGCAAGAATTTTAGTTTTTGATAAATAAAGAATTGGTAAGCCGTTTTCAATAAACATTTGACTTGATTCATCTAAAATTGAATAATCAAATTCTTCTTTTGATCAACCAGACAAATCTGAATCCGGAGTAGCTACAACGATCGGGAATAATACTTTTATTATGTCTATATACTCTTTTACGAACTTATATGGTTGGTAATTTTCAACTTTAACAGATTGAGCGAATTCTTTGTAACGCTTCATTTTTTCTTCGTCAAAATCATTTATTTTACTAAAAATTATGCCGGCTACATGTTTTTTTATGTCTTCTTTTTTATAAAATGTTTGTTTAGTTCTTAATTTCTTGCTTAACTGAATTAAGTTGTTAAGTTGTTTGAAAGGACTATTATTGTTAAAAATTAATCCATCATAGTTAATTGCATTAAAGAATTTTGTTAAATCTTGTAAATTACCATTAAAGTCTGGTAGTTTTAAATTAATATCTTTAGCAATATTTTTTACATTTCAATATTTTTTCAAGAAGAACATATATTTTAGTTTATTTTCTGAGATTAATTTTTTAACATTATTCTCTAAGTTAAATTCTTCTGAAGGATAATAAATATCTTTTGGTAAATTCATTATATATTCAATATCTGTATCTAAATTAACTTTAATTTTTTTTCTATAAAGATAATAATAGGCTTTTAAAATATGGTGTATTTGAGAATTTTTAAATAACTCAGAAGCTTGAAGGACAAATTGTTTTTCGGCTTCATTAAAATTTGATTTATCTTCTAATTTAGAATTATAATTATAATTTTCTAAGTAATCAATATATTCTTTAATAGGCTTATAAAACTCTTCTTTTCTTAGTGTTTTAGAATCGCTTAAAAATAAACAAAAACTACTTAGTACACCTAATCTTTCTTTAATAACATCTAGTGCGGCCTTTTTTTGTGAAGCAACAACGGCTGTTAATTCATAAAATAATATATTTGAAATAAGATTAATTATTGTTTCTGATTTTCCTGTACCAGGAGGACCTCATATAACTGTATTTTGCAATAGTGATGAAAAAATAGCAGTATCTTGAGAATTGTTTGTTTTTGTTATGTTTCTAAGGGTGTAATTGTCGGTGTAAAAACGATTGTTTATAGTATTTCTATATTTATTTTTATTAAATTCCACATTTATAATAGAATCAATTTCGTTATTTTCGATAATTTCTTTCATTCTATTTCTTGAATAGCCACCCGAAGGCATAAAAATACCTAAAATAGTACCGGGATAAAATATAATATTTTCATTTGTTATTTTTTCGGGATCGATATTTGTGAATTTGTCAAAATCATGTATTGGAAGTTGATATAAATCTTGCCAATCGTATTTTATTTTATTTCTTAAGTCATAAATTGTAAATTCTTCAAAATTTTCATCAAGTTTAATTTGAAATCCTTGAGCATTTAATCAAAAAATTAATTTTTCGTTAATTTTAATTCCGCCTTTACTTCTTAAGAAAGGTTTGTTATTTCTGTTGATTATCTCTACTTCTTTAAGGAATAAAGGCGCATAAACTGCCTTTTCATCTTTTCTTAATCTAACAAATAAAAAACCAATATGTAAAGATCAAACATTACTTTCATCAAGTATTTCATTTACCTTTAATTTAAGTTCATTTCAACTTCTTAATGATTTTTGATATCTTTTGCTTAATTCATTGATGATTTTTTGTTGAGCAACTTTAAGTTCAACTTCATCGCCAATTTCATTAAAAGCAAAATTGGTTTTATTTTGGTTTACCAATATATGATTAATTTCTTCAATGCTATTTGCATAAGATATTTTTGTTATTAAATTATTTATTTTGTCATTAATTAAGCTGATTTCGAAATCTTTGTTTTTGATTAGTCTATTAAAATCATCGTTTTTTAATATTTTGAAAATATCAAAATATTTTCTATTATCAACAATAGTAAAAATGGATGCATCATTTTGTAATACATCTAACATATTATCTAAAATAACTTGATATTTATTTTGCATTATTAATCTCCTTTAAAACAAATTCATAGAAAATTTTTGAAAATTCCCCAAGTATTAATGAAATAGAATTACTTTTTAAAAATACACCTGTTATTCCTTTTGTATTTTTTAATTCTTCTGCATTAATTATTTTAGAATTTTTAATATGTAAATTAACTCTTGAAGGTTTTAAATCTAAACTAGTAATATTTTTTTTACCACCTAAATTTTTTACAACATCATCAAGTTTGAATGGTAAGTAATCTAATTGAAAAAAAGTATTAGCTGGTTTTTTAGCTTGTTTTTTTCATTTAATTCATATTAAACCGAAAGATATTACGGTATAAAAAATTAATTTTAATTTATTTTTAATCATGCTTTTAATTATACTTTAATATATAAAATATATTAATATAAATTAACATTAGTGCTCATTTAAGGTTTTTTATAATTTTTTTATTAAAAATAACAAAGTACTTTTTTAATATTAATTTTTTTATTATTTGCTATACTTATCATATGAAAAAATTAGGAATTATTTTAGATTCATTTTCTTGCATGTCAATTACTGAAGCAAATGAAAAAGGGTATGGTTTTTTACCTTTAGAAATTCAATTTAATAATAAAATATACTATGATACAGGAGAAAATAACGAAACAATACTTAAAGAATATGACAAAAAAGATCTTGTTATAAAAACTTCTTCACCTAGTTTAGGTTTTATGACGGAAGTTTTTGAAAAGTTATCTAAAGAGTTTGATGAAGTTGTTTATTTAGGTATTTCATCACATATGTCAAGTACCATTCAACACGCTAGAAATATTGCTCAAAAATTAAAAAATGTGTTTATAATGGAAACTCATTTATTTAATACTCAATTAGTTAGAGTTGCTGAACATATAAAATGACTTTATGAACAAAAAGATTTTAAAATAAATGATTTATTTGAAAAGGTTAACGAAATTAATGAAACTTCAAAAACATATTTTGTTCCAAAAGCTCTAGAAAATCTTATAAAAAGCGGTAGACTTAGTTCTATTAAGAAGTTTATTTTAAGCAAGGTTAAAATCTTCCCAATTTTTGAATATAAGGAAGATGGTACAATTAGTCCTCATTCTATTAAATTAACTTTTAAAAATGCTCTTAACAAAGCTTATGGATTAACAAATAGTTTTATTGACAAAATGAAAGAATTAGATCCTAAAACTAAATTTTACTTAGATATCGTTCATGGTTTAGATAAAGAAGCTAATGATTTTGTTAATTCTCAAGAACAATTGCAACCTTCAACAAAAAACTACTTACCATTAAGTATTGCTGCACATACAGGTAATGAGGCAATTGGGATTTCTATAATGCCTGAATTAAAGTAATTTATGAAAAAAAATAAAAATAAAATTGAAAAACAATTTACTAAAGTTATTGAAGAAGTAATCAGTGAAAACCATTTACCCATTGAAGAAATAAAAAAATATAATAAAAATAAAATTATTTATATAATTGCACTATTGTCTTTTATAGCCGTTTTAGCTTTAATAGGTGTTGTTGTGTATTTGATTTTTTTAACTGAAAAATAAAAAAAGATTAGATTGTATATTTCTAATCTTTTTTTAAATAAGTAATTGACTCAATATGTTCTGTATTTGGAAACATATCAAAACCTTGCATAAAATTAATTTTATAATTTAATTTTTGCAATAATTTTAGGTCTCTAACTAGACTTTTAGGATCACAGGACATATAAATTATTTCTTTAATTTTTTTAGTTTCAAATCATTGAATCATACCTTCGTTTAATCCACTTCTTGGAGGGTCAACTATTATTAATGAATCTTCAAGATTAATTTTTTTAGCCTTAGATTCGATTATTTTAAAAGCATCTCCGGAATAATATGCACCATTCACATTATTAATTTGTTTATTTTGATTGGCTAAATCTATAGAGTTTTTATCTATATCCACACCTATTATTCGTTGATTATCAGTTGCAACGAGTTGAGAAATTACTCCAACACCGCAAAATAAGTCTATTAGTATTTTTTTATTTGAATTTAAATTAATTTCTTTTATTTTGTTAAACATTAACGATGAAACAAAACTATTTACTTGAAAAAAATTAGTTGGATTTACAAGAAATTGTTTATCATTAATTCGCATTTTTAAAGGACTAACATTGATTAATTTTATGTATTTGTTTTCTAGTTTTAAAAATAATTGATTAATAACATTTGTATTTTTTAGTTCTTCAATTAGGTTTTTGTCTAAATTAAAAAAATTAGTAATTTCAATTATTATTTGTAACTTGTTATTCTCTCCAATTCTAACTGTTAGTTCCTTAAAAAATCACTTATTTTGACTGTTTGAGTAATATTTTTTAATTAGTTCAACTATTTGTTTAATTTCAAATTCTAATTTTCTATCAATTAAAATTAATTCTTGATCTAGTTTTATAATTTTGTTACTTCTTCTTTGGTATTGACCTATGTCAATATTATCTAAAGTTATCAAAAAAGGAAATCTTGCTTTATTTCTATAATTTTTAGTAACTGGAGAACATATGAAATCATATATTAGTTTATCTTCAATATCTAAATTTCATTTAATTAATTTATAAAAATACTGACTTTTAAATTCGATTTGTTTGCTATACTCTAAATTCACTAATGAAGCATTATTATATTGAAGATACTGTTTATCTTTCAACCTATAACTTGATTTTTTTATAAATTCAACAACTTCTCCGAATGCATATTTCGAATAAACTTGATTCAACTTAATTTTAGCAACTTCTCCTGGTAAAAAGTTTGGGACAAAAATACTGTATTTTTCAAATCTTGTAGCTCCATATCCTTCATAGGTTATTTCGCTACATTCAATTTCTAAAATATCATCTTTTAAAAAGTTATTCATTTTCATAACAAATATATAAAATATCTATCCTTCCGTATCTTTTTTGTTTAAAAATTCTAAATTTATTCGGGATAATTATTTCATTTATTTTATTTGTTTCTAGTATTATTTCACCATTTGAGTTTAATAAAGATTTTTCGCTAATTTTTTCTAAAACATTATTTACAAGTTGATATTCATTGTACGGAGCATCTAAAAAAATAAAATCAAAAGAGTCACTGTTTTTATTTAAAAAATCAGTCGCATCAATATTTAAAGTTCTTACACTATTAATTTTTAATGAGTTAATATTAGAAGTTAATGTTTTATAAACTTCTCTGTTTTTTTCAATGGCAACTGCTTTTGTTGCGCCTCTACTTATAGCTTCGATAGATAAAGCTCCGGAACCTGAAAACAAATCAAGCACATTTTTATCAATAATTTTAAATTGTATAGATGAAAAAATAGCCTCTCTAACTTTATTTGTTGTAGGTCTAGTTATTTTTAAGTCCGGCTCTTGTATTAGTCTATTTTTATAAATTCCACTTATTATTCTTAACATATTAAACTCCTTGTATAAGTATTATAATATATATACTTATTTTAGTATATTTTATTTTATTATATAATAGTATTAGTACTTAAAATTAAAGTATTATTCATTTTTTCAAATTTAATAATTTAGGAGATTTCATGCTATCAAAAAAAGAAAAAACACCAACAAAATTGATAGCTTTAGGTGGTTTTCAGGAAATTGGAAAATCAACTTTAGTTATTGATCATGAAGATCATATTTTTGTAGTTGATGCAGGTATAAAGTTTGCTGATACTTTTAACACAGGTGTCAAAGGTATAATACCTAACTATGAATACTTAAACCAAGAAAACAAAATAATTGAAGGTTTATTCATAACACATGGTCACGAAGATCATATTGGTGGTGTAATTTATTTAGTTAAACAAACAAATTTAAACAAAATATTTGCACCAAGAATTGCAATTCAATATTTAAAACTTAAATTTGAAGAGCAACGCATTAATAAAAAAATAGAATTTATAGAAATAGAAAAAAGTGCCGTATATAAGTTTGAAAATAATTGTAAAGTAGATTTTTGAACAGCACAACATTCTATTCCTGATGCTTTTGGGGTTAGAATAACTACACCAAACGGTAGTGTAATGTGTACTGGTGATTTTAGGTTTGATTATACACCAATAGGTAACTATACTGATTTTGCCCGTCTAGATCAAATTGGTAAAGAAGGCTTAACGGCATTATTATCTGATTCTACTAATGCGATGAGACCAAACCATTCGCCTTCTGAAAGTGATATTTTAAATGATATAGAAAGCATTATGGTTAACGCTAAGAAAAAATTAATAATTACAACTTTCGCATCTAATTTAACTAGAGTTAAAGTTATTATTGAACTTGCTGAAAAATTAGGTAAAAAAGTTATCACTTTTGGGCGTTCAATGATTCAAGGTGTTAAAATAGGTAGAAAATTAGGTTATATAAACGTTGGTGATGATGTTTTAATTGAAAAAAAACAATTAGCAACAGTAAAGGATCAAGATTTAGTTATTTTGACAACAGGTTCTCAAGGGGAACAACTTGCCGCTTTATCAAGGATGAGTTATGGTAAACATGCAAGCGTTAAAATAACAAAAAATGATACAGTTATTTTTTCGTCTAGTCCAATTCCTGGAAATAGAATGGTTGTAGAACTTTTAATTAATAGACTTTATAAATTAGGCGCAATCATAAAAGAAAATGGTGTGGACGGTTATTTACACACTTCCGGGCATGCGTACAAATGAGAACACGATAAAATTTTTCAGCTAACTAAACCTAAATACTTTTTACCATATCATGGTGAATATCGTATGAGTGTTGCCCATGGTAATACTGCGAAAGAAAATGGAGTTAAAGATTCTAATGTAATTATTTTTGACAAAGGCGTAGTCTATGAAATGTTGGATGAAGAAATTTACAAAACAAATCAAAAGGTAAATTACGGACCGGTTTATATTGATGGTCATACAGTTTTAACTACTAGTTCAGAGACATTAAAAGAACGTGAAACATTAAAAAAATCTGGTTTTGTAAATATTATTTTCTATATTGATAAAGAAAATAATAATATTGTTTCTAGACCTCAAATAATAACTCGTGGTAGTTTCTTTGTAAAAACTTCCAAAAATTTAGTTGAAGAAGCAAAAAGGGTAAGTAATGGTGCAGTTTTACATCAAATTAAGAATATAAAAGATTGAACAAAAGAAGATTTAGAAAAAATCATTATTGATCGTTTAAGTTCATTGTTCTATAAAGAAAAAAGAAGAAATCCTATTATAATTCCTACTATTATTTTTACAGATGAAAAACCTGATTCTGAATTAATAACTAAAAAAATAAAATTTACAAATAATAGAAATTCACAACCTCAAGAAGAAGTTAAAAACATTAAAACAAATAAAAGAATTTCAAATAAACAAAAAGAAATGTTACTCGAAATTAAAAATGAAATATTCGGAAACGTTGATGTTGAAGATGATTTAATTGATGAAGACGACGAAGTTTAATTATGATGAAATAGTGACTATTTAGTCGCTTTTTTTAAACTGTTTTTTTGAATAAAAAAATGATTTATTTTTGTTATGAATATTAAAATGCATAAATGTGGTAAAAAACATTTTTTATAACGTGAAAATATTTTTCATCAAACTAACTTTGATGACGAAAATTACTATATTTTAGGCATAAAAGATTTTTTTAACATATTAATTCAAAAACTGAATAAAAAAAAGCTAATCTAAAATCATATCAAAATTTAGGTATAAAAAAATATTTTTTTAAAGTATTTTTTTTATTTAATTTTTTTTAAAAAAAGACGTCTAAATATTGTATTATATATTAACCCGTTGCGGTGGTTGCAAAGGGTATATGAAGTCAAAATATGAGGAGCAATAAAAATGGAAAATAAAAAAATAAAAATAAAAAATGAATATTATTACAATTCGGTTTCACCAATTGAATATTATCAAAATGGTTTTAAAGGAAGGCTAAGAAGTGTTAACTGAAACTGAATAAATGATGACAAAGATCTAGAAGTATGAAATAGAGTTACACAGAACTTTTGATTACCAGAAAAAATTCCAGTATCTAATGATTTAAAATCATGAAATACTTTAGACGAAAAATGACAACAATTAGTTACAAGAACTTTTACGGGTTTAACTTTATTAGATACTGTACAAGCAACAGTATCTGATACAGCACAGATTCCACACTCAGTAACAGATCATGAACAAGTTATTTATGCTAACTTTGCATTTATGGTTGGTGTACATGCTAGAAGTTATGGAACAATTTTTAGTACATTATGTTCAAGTGAACAAATAGAAGAAGCTCATGAGTGGGTAGTTGCTAACGATGCTTTACAGGCAAGAGCTAAAGCTCTTATACCTTATTATGTTGGGGACGATCCTTTAAAATCTAAAGTTGCATCTGCCTTAATGCCTGGATTTTTATTGTATGGTGGATTTTACTTACCGTTTTATTTATCGGCACGTTCAAAATTACCAAACACAAGTGATATCATTCGTTTAATTTTACGTGATAAAGTTATTCATAATTATTATAGTGGTTATAAATATCAACGTAAAATTGAAAAAGAATCAGCAGAAAAACAAGCAGAAATGAAAGAATTTGTTTTCAAATTAATGTATGAACTTATTGATTTGGAGAAAAAATTCTTGTATGAACTTTATGATGGATTCCATTTAAGCGATGGAGAAAACTTAGCTGAAGATGCGATTAAGTTTAGTTTATATAATGCTGGTAAATTTTTACAAAATTTAGGTTATGATTCACCTTTTACAGATGAAGAAACAAAAATTAAACCAGAAGTATTTGCACAGCTATCTGCTCGTGCAGACGAAAATCATGATTTCTTCTCAGGAAATGGAAGTAGTTATGTTATGGGTGTAAGCGAAGAAACAGAAGATGAGGATTGAGATTTTTAATATGAAATTAGATACAGTTAAATTAGATAACGTTGTGAAACCAACCGGTGATGTTCATTGCGTTTACTTTAGTACAAATACAAAAAATACAGAAACATTTGTTAAAAAATTAGGTTTTAATAGTACGGCTATTCCTTATGAAATAGAAGAAAGTATAGAAGTTGATTTTGATTATGTTTTATTTTGTCCAACATATTCTGGTGGTGGAGAATTCACAAGTGGTGCTGTACCAAAGCAAGTCATTAAGTTTTTAAATAATGAAAAGAATAGATCTCACTGTAGAGGTGTTGTTGCATCAGGAAATACAAATTTTAATAACACTTTTGCTTTAGCAGGAAGTGTATTAACATCAAAATTAAAAGTTCCTCTTTTATATCAATATGAACTTAGAGGTACCCCTTCAGATGTAGAAAGATTACAAAAGATCTTAAAAAATTTTTGAGGTATAAATGAATAAGACATATAACAAATTAAATAAAGAAGATGATAAATATATTGCATTAAACGCTTTAGCAGGTCTTCAAATGAATGGAAAATATGATTTTGAAGCAGATAAAGAAGCTGCTAAACAATATATGATTTCGCATGTTTTACCTAGATTAAAACATTTTGATTCGGAGTTAGAAAGATTACAATTTTTAGTAAAAAATGACTACTACGAAGAGGAATTAGTAAATAAATATGGTTATGAATATGTTGTTGAATTAACAGAATATGGTTTAAGTTTTAATCATAAATTCCCTGGATTTATGGGTGCATTTAAATTCTTTTCAACATATTGTTTAAAAAGTTTTGATGAAAAAGAGTATCTTGAAACTTATACACATAGAGTTATAATGAATTCGTTATTACTTGGTGGAGGTGATAAAGAATTAGCTCAAAAAATATTAAAAGATATGATTTTAGGTTATTTCCAACCTGCTACACCAACATTTTTAAACGCCGGTAAAAAACAACGCGGAGAGTTTGTTTCATGTTATTTATTACGTGTTGAAGATAATATGGAATCAATAGCTCGTGGTATTTCAACTTCATTACAATTATCTAAGCGTGCTGGGGGTGTTGCGTTATGTTTAACTAATTTACGTGAATTTGGTGCTCCTATTAAGAAATTAGAAAATCAATCATCTGGTATTATTCCGGTAATGAAAATTTTAGAAGATAGTTTTAGTTACGCAAATCAACTAGGACAAAGACCAGGTGCTGGTGCTGTTTATTTAAATGTTCATCACCCCGAAGTTATGTCATTTTTAGATACTAAACGTGAAAATGCAGACGAAAAAATAAGAATTAAGTCACTTTCTTTAGGTCTTATTGTTCCTGATATTACTTTTGAATTAGCTAAACAAAATCAACAAATGGCATTATTTTCACCTAAAGACATTAAAGATGTTTACGGTGTCCCAATGAGCGATATTTCAATTACTAAAGAATATGATAATTTAGTTAAAAACCCAAAAATTAAAAAAACTTATATTAGTGCCCGTAAGTTATTTCAAACTATAGCTGAATTACATTTTGAGTCAGGGTATCCATACATACTTTTCGACGATACTGTTAACCAAAACAATCCACATAAAAATCGCGGAAGAATTGTTATGTCAAACTTATGTTCTGAAATTGCTCAAGTTTCAACAGAAACTGAATTTGATGCTGATTTATCTGTTAAAAAAATAGGTGAAGATATTTCATGTAATTTAGGTAGTTTAAATATTGCTAAAATTATGGATTCAGGAATTGAATTTGGTTCTGTAGTTGAACGTTCAATTCGTGCTCTTGATAAAGTATCAAGAATTGCTGATTTAAGTTCTGCCCCTTCGGTTAATAACGGAAATAATAACAATCATGCTTTAGGTCTTGGGGCAATGAATATGCATGGATTTTTAGCTACAAATGAAATTTATTATAATAGTGAAGAAGCTTTAGATTTTACTAATATTTTCTTTTACACAGTGGCATATCATGCGTTTAAAACTTCAAACAAAATGACCAAAGAAGTTGGAAAATTTAAATCATTTGATATTTCAGAATTTGCAAATGGTGAATATTTATCAAAATATACAAAATGTGAAGCGAATAAGTTTACTCCTAAAACACAAAAAATTATTGATATTTTTAATAAATATCAGGTTCAAATTCCAACTCAAGAAGATTGAATTGAATTGGATTTAAATATTAGAAAATATGGTTTAGCAAATTCACATTTAATGGCAGTTGCTCCGACAGGAAGTATTTCATATTTATCTTCATGTACTCCAAGTTTACAACCTGTAGTTTCTCCTGTTGAAGTTCGTAAAGAAGGAAAAGTTGGTCGTGTTTATGTACCAGCTTATCAAGTAAGTAATGAAAACTTAAAATATTATTTAGATGGAGCTTATGAATTGGGTCCAAATCCAATTATCGATCTTGCCGCTGTTGCTCAACAACATGTTGACCAAGCGATTTCATTGACATTATTTATGACAGATCAAGCAACTACACGTGATTTAAATAAAGCTTACATAAGAGCATTTACTAAAAAATGTAGTTCTATTTATTATGTACGTGTTCGTCAAGATGTTCTTGAAGGAAGCGAAAACTTAGAGTGTCAAGCTTGCAAAATATAATAATTAAAAAATCAGGGTTTAACTTGATTTTTTAATTTATTAAATTTATTAAATATTTGCAGTTTATATTATGGGTTCGGAAATTACTTTAATACGTAAAAAAACAGCAATTATATACTTTTTAAAGTAAAAAACAATTTTTATTTTATTTTTTATTTTTTTAATATATAATAAAAATATGAAAAAAGCAAATCAACATTACTCTAATATGTTTATGATTACTAGAAATAGATTTACCCGGATTAAATCTATTTAATTTAGTCATAAAATTCACTTTGTATTGTTGAACTATACATAATGGATTTTAATGATTGTATTGAAATCTATTGTGTCTATAGAGGTGCTGTTAATATTAGTAATTAATTGAGTTGGTAAACGAAGAAATTAATGAAAGGATTCAATAGCCGAAGCTTAAGTAATGACGATTACTTTTGCTGGTAGAAAAGCATAAAAGATTTCTACTCTTTGGTTTAACCATTGGCGCTATAGATATACATTTCTTTTGATATTATTCAATATATTATGATATTTAAAAAGTCTTTGTATGTTATATAGCATATGAAGCTTTTTTTGTTTGTTTATTAAAGGGAGATAAAAATGAAAAGAAAATTTTGATTAAAAACAATAAGTTTAACATTAACATCAGCCGGATTAGTATCTTTAGCTTCTTGTTCTAATCCTAATTCAAATTCAAAAAATAGCGATGATTATAAAAAGTTGCAATTAGAATATAAAAAGTATAGAAAACAAAATGAAAATAATTCAAAAGCAAAAGATGATGAAATTTCAAAATTAAAAAATGAATTGAGCGAATCTGTAACAGAAAAAGATTCTAAAAATAGTGAGTTAGTTGAATTATCTGGAAAAATAGATGAATTAACTAGAAAAATTCAAGTTATGAGCGGAACCGTAATTGAAAGAAACGGATTATCAATAAGAAATTTATACAACCAAATTAGTAATTTTATAATTTCTGATTTTACTACTGCTCTTAAAGAACAAAAACCAGAAACTTATAATAAGGAGAAAAATTTATTAGATCAAATAGTAGCAAGTATAGTTAGCACAAATGCAGATGTTGCTACAACAGAAGAAGATTTTGCTAATTTATGAACTTGAGAAAGTACAGTATTTCACCTTTTAAGTAGAAGTAAATTAATTTATGAATATATTGATGATACAATTAATCCTATAACTGTATATACACCTAGATCAGAAGAAATGGATCTATTGTTTCAATGAAGAATTAATGACTTAAATAGAATTATTAGTATTGTTAATTCAAAACCTCAAGGTACTTACGAAAACAAACAAGAATTATTAGATAGACTTCAATCTTATGTAGAAAAATATCAACAAGCAATTGATGAATCATCATTACTTCAACACCAAATTTCATTTTGATATAATCTTGAACAAGATGGTGATGATGGTGTAGCAAATAAATTTATTGATTTTTCATCACCAAATATGCGTAGTTTATTACCTTCATTAAAAATTAGCGATAGCGAATTTAGAGTTTCATTATTCCCTGTTTATAAACAAATAACTGATCCTAAATTTATATCAGAAGCTAAAGCCAAAGTGCTTGAATTACAAGGTATTTATAAACAATGAATTGATTCTAATGTTAGAACATATATCAACTCAGTTAGATATGATAAATTATACAATTCTGTTAAATCAATAATTGATAGAATAAATGTTCTTTTATTACCAAATAATTTAACCTACTTTAACGAATTTAATGTTTGAGAAGATTTAAATAAATTTGTTAACGATGCAAAAGCGGTATTGTTAGATGGATACTTAGTAGATAACACAAAAGAAAAGCAAGATTATGATAATGAGGTTAGTCAAGAATTTGATAAAAACCGCGATGGTAGTTTTTATAAAGTTTTTGATACTGAATTCAAACCTCTATCAACAGGTAATGAAAAGAAAACAGTTTATTTATACAAAGATTTTTATACTAAATATTCGAGATTAATGGATCAAATAAAATCAATGAGCACAAACACTTTCCAAGAATCATTTTTAAGGTATGTTAAATATCAAGTTACAAAAAGAGAAGTAGAGATTTCTAAAAAAATTATTGATTTTTACAAAAAAACAGGTGATGATCTTGAAAATGAAGAATTAAACAATTTGTTAAGATTGAATAATTCTGCTAAATATGATAAATCTATAAGACAAGCTACTTTAAACAAAGAAAGAGATACAAATAACTTCAATGAACAAAAGGAATTATTAAAAAACTTTGATATTGAATACGTTTCAAATTCCGATAAAGAAAATGTTCAAGATAAACTTAATGATGTTAATGAAAAATTAGTTCCAGTAATTGATACATTTATCGAAAAACTTCAATCAACTAAGAATGAAAATAATGACATTATAAGTGACTGAGGTTATATGTATGGAGAATCAAATTCTAATAAGTTGATAACTTCTTTAACAAATATTAAAGAATTAATAGGTGTTGCTGTTAGTTTAATAAATAATGATAATGAATCTGAAAATAATGATGTTTTAAATCAAAAAATGATCGAAATAAAAAATCAATCAAATAAATTTATAAAATTATTTGTTGGTAATTTAGAAGGAACAAGTAACGAAAATCAAATAGAAGAAAAATCTTTAGTTGGAGAGTTTAATGAAAAATTATCATCTGAAGCGTATGATTTAGAAGGTTCAACATATGATTCACAAATAAAAATATTTTTAGATATAAAATCTTTATTTGGTTTTTTCAAAAATATTGATTTAGAATCAGTTGATAAAGAAAGAATTCAAAAAGATTTAGAATCGAAAGCATCTCTAGTTAATATATATATCAATGAATTAGAACATATTTTTGAAAGCGAAAAACCTTGAAATGAACTTTATGAATCCTTGGTAGGAGAAATAAGAGATGAATTAAAAAATACTTTAGATGAATTTAACAGAAAAATAGAATCAGCTAAAGAAGGTGTTAATAACGATAATTTTGAGAGTGAACTACTAAAAGAATTAAAAGAATATTCTAAAGATAAATATGATAAAGTTGGTGATTTATCAGATGGAATCCCTCCAATAGTGGAGGTTTTAAAAGAAACACTTGAAAGTTACGATAGAACAATAGAAAGAAGCCAAAGAAAAAAAGAATCAATTCCTTCGTTATCTAAAATTTTGGCTGCTCAAGAAGTTGTAGTTCTGCTTCGTTACTGAAAAAATAATGTTAAGCCAGAATATGACAAAATTCAATTACATGTTGATCCTCAAGGAAACGACACATATCATGATAAAGAAATGGCAAATTATTTAAATAAAGAAATTTCAAATGTTTCGAAGGGTGAAGGATACAATTTAATATCAAATGTGGACGGAACATTAGAAAGTTTTGATGTTAATGTTGAAGATAATAATGAAAACAATGATCATCAAAATGAATTTTTTGAAGGTGTAGATCAAATAACACCAAAAGTTATTTACGATAAGTTTAAAGAAATTGAAACAAATTATGCAAAAAGTTTATACGAATTTTTATTTAATAACGAAAACAATAATGTTGATCTAAAAAATGATTTATTTGAAAAGAGACAAATATATTATTCATTTTTAAATAAATTATCAGAAATGGATGTTTTCTTATCTAATTCTTATATTAGATTTGGTGTTGATTTATTAATTTATGATCAATATGATACTTCAAGTAACTTCTTATTAAGTGACTTATTAAGTTACTATGCAAAAACCGCTGCTGTTAGCGATATAATGACAGAAATACATGAAAAATATATTAAATAATATTTACGAAAGGAAATATGAAAAACAAAAAAAGAAAAAAGTTCAATTGAAGAGCTTCAGTTTGACCTAAATATGTAATTTCAGCTGCTCTTATTTTTGCTGCAACTGCAACAACAATTTCTTTACTTAAATATAATTCAGTTAATCAACAAGCCGAAAAAGGTGTTGAAAAAAATGAATTAAGAAATGAATTTGTTGAAGTTAGCAAAGCAAAAGTATCTTTTGTTACTACTGATAAAGCAACATTAATTGCTGAATTTGATCCATTAAGAGGGGCAAATGGTGAAGTTTTAGTTAATGGTAATTGAGTTGATTACGATAAATTTTTAAATGATTATTTCGAAGAAAATCATTCATTGCCGTTTTTAAATATAAGATATGGTAATTTTGACTTTTATAATGAATATCTAGAAGCTGTTAATGCCATTGATTTTTACAATTTTACGCAATGATTCATGAAAAATGTTTCATGAGGTCCTGAAATAATAACACTTAAAGAATTTTCAATTGTTAAAGGTGTTGAACAGCATGGTAATAGTATTACTTTAGGGGCTCACTCAAATGAAAACAAAGAATATACACAAATTAAGTTTTATCCTGATGCATTTTTTGGGTCTATACCATTACATAGTACTCTTAGTGGTGCCGGAAATGCTTCAGATTCTTTATTGTATAAAATTAATAAAAAATTATGAAGTTACGAAGAAGTTCAAAAATTCTTATCAAATGTTACAAAATATAATTCATTTTCAAATACATCATTAGAAACACTTCGTCGTTTTTCATTTAGAAAAATTAGTGACGTTCGTTCTTTAAAGAATAAAAAAGTTTTTGTTGTTTCAGGTTCTTTACCTGAATCAATAAAAGAAAATTCATTTAGTTCTATTGAAAAATCAAGAATTAATATACCTTCAGATTATTTATCAATTGTTTATGCTAAAAACATCGAAGAAGCTAAAGCTAAATTTAGCGAATATGCTAAACAGTATTCAAATTTAGATAAATTTAATACTTTAAATGATTTAGATAAATTTACTTTTGAAGAAAAAACAATTATTAATATTAAATATGATTTCTATAATGAAGGTATTGAGCATGGTTATTCAGATAAATATTTAAGAATTTTCTTTGATGATGGTAAATCGATTGCTTTATTTAACGCTATTAATGATGCCGAATACAAATATATAGATGATAAAGGTGATGAGCAATATGCAGTTCCTGAAACAGTAGAAAGTATTGAACAAGGTATAGATCATAATCGTATTAATTTTGGTAATTTATCATCTGATATTAGAGCATTATATGATCAATTTATTTTAAAAAATGAATCATTAGATCAACAAGTGTTTGATAACATTGATAAATATATACAATCTCAACAATCATTAAAAGAGATTGATGAAGAGATCGTTAAAAATAATGATGTTGTTCAAAAAAGTAAAAAAGAATTTAAAGACATTTTAGCTGCGTATGAAGAAAACAAAAAAACCAATCAAGCTAAAGTTAATGAATTGAATGAGCAAGTAGAAATTAAAAATTCTGAAATTTTAAAACATAAAGAAGAACTAAAAGAAAAAGAAGATGAAGAAGAATTAAAAGAAATAAGCTTTAAAATTTATAAATTAAATAAAGAAATTGAAGATTTACAATTGCAAATTTCTGATTATTTAGACGCAGTAAATAGATCTCAAGCTAAAATTGATGAATATACGCAATTAATTCCTACAGATGAGCAATTAAAACAAGCTCATAAAAATATTTCTGACTTAGTTGCAAGAAAAAGAGAAATTAATTTAGAAGAACAAAAAAGATTATTAGAAGAAGCTTTAATTAAAGCGGGATTAGAGTCAGAAAAATTTGAAACTGTAATTAATTTGAAAAAATTATTAGATAAATTAAATGAAGTTGAACAAAAAGAGATAGATTACAACAATTCTACTATTCAACAAAAATTTGACTATGTTAAATTAGTGCATGATTTTATTGTTCAAAATAGACCATTATTTAACTTATATAGCGAAGTTTTAAACGGTAATGTTTTTGCTGAGTTAAAACCAGAATCAGATCGTTATGTTCTATATTCTATTGACTTAGGTTATATACCAACACAATTAATAGCAGTTGACGAACTTAATAAGTTGTCTGATGATACTCAAATTAATTGAAGAGAGTATTACAATATTGATGGATTTTTAAGAACAAAAGCGGATAAAGAAGCTACTGGTCGTTCTGAAAGAAGTGATTTTTATGTATATGCACCAAAAATTAATTCTATTTCAGATCCTTACACTACAACTGAAAAACAAGAAGAATTTAAGCAAAAAGCTATTACAGAAATAAATAAAAAATTAAGTGATACTTTAAAAGTTAAAGATGAATTTTTAAACGACGAAGAGTTAAAAAATAAATCAACTCAAATTGATAATAGTTTAAATAATTCAAATTACTCTAATTTATTAGAAGAATTCAAAAATACAAAAGATCAACTAGATGACCTTTCTAAAGAATATAAACAAAATATTCGTAATTATGTTGTAGTTATGACTTTAAAAAGTTTATCAGAAGCAGAAGAAAATGGATCTAGAGTATTCTATAAAGAAATTGAAAAATCATTACTAGAAAATGATGATTTATCAGAATATAAAGATGATTTTATGTCTATTTTAGACAATTCAGATTCATTAAGACAAGAAATACAAGAAAAATTAGTTTTCTTCAAAGCGAAAGTTAGCGAAAAATTAAAAGATTTTGTGAGAATTTATACTGAAGCTACTGAAATCACTGGGAGTTTAAAACCAGAATTCGATTCATATCATAAACTTGTTTCAGAAAAATTTAAAGTTTCATTAAATAATATAATTAATAAAATAGCTGATGCTGATTTATTAGATCCTACTGCTAATCAATATATGAATGATTTAATTTCTGAAAGTATAGATGCTATAGATAGTTTTAATATTAGTTTAGCTAATTCGGATAAAAATCTTCAAACAATATTAAGTGATTTTAAAGATTCTTTAAATTATTTAAGAAGATTAGAACAAGAATTTGGATTAAATAATTTTGATGATTTAATTAAAAGATACTTTTCTATTATTTCTAATCCAGTTTTTATGAGTTTAGGTTTTCGTGGTGAAAACGATACTAAAGAACAACGTATTAAATGGATAGCGGCAATTTTTAAACCAATAATAGAATATAGATTCAATTTATATGAAACTAATAACAAATTAGTTGAAGATTATACAGAAAAAATTGATGAACTTGAAAATGAAATAAATGAATTAAGTTCTAAGGAAGAAAAAGATACTGAAAAAATTGCACAATTAAAAGAAATGAAGCAAAAATACGAAGTTTTTGCAGAGTATTATAAAGAATTGGCGTCTCAAGCAGAAATGGATGAAGATTCAAGTTTTGGAAAAATTGCAAATGGAGCATATGATATTTTAAGTGAACATTGAGATAATGAAGATTTTGAAGAAGGTGGGGAAATGGAATATGATTTCGAAGAAGAAAATCCTGCCGCTTGAGAACAATTTAAAACTCAAATAGATAGATTTAATACAGATGTAACAGAATATACAAAACTTAGAGATAAAACTTACGATTCAGCAGAAGCTTTCACACGTAAAAGTTCCGATTACGCAGATCAATTAAAATTAAGTTTTGATGCATTTAATGAAATTGAATCAAAATATAAAACAGTAATGGATCAAACCTTTGAGAACGCAAAGAAAATAATTAATAGAGATATTGCTTCAAAAGTATGATTAGAAGCTATGAATAATTCTGAAGGATTAACAATTTCAAAAGAAAACCCTTTATATGTTTCAAATTCTAAAATTGACTTAATCCAAAAATTAACTAAAGCTGGAATTATAACACCAGAGACCAATTTAGTAGAGTTTAGTGAAAATAATATTTTCAATGTAAAACTAAATAAAGTAGAGAAAAAAGGGACAAAACTTTATCTAACACTTAAAGAATATGTTAATAATGAAGGAAATGATTTTGAAAGTTATTTAAATACTAGATTTGTTAAGTTTAATGTAGATGCAAATATTGATGAAAAAGAAAATGGTGATATCCTTGATCAAGTAAAAGATTTATTTAATGTCATTGAATATAAATCAGTAGTGCAACCATTCGCAATTAAAGAAGAAGGAAGCAAAAATATTAGTACACCAGAAGGTGTTAAAAATGTTTCTACATATAGTGTTTATGTAGAAGCTTATGACGGTTTTGCTAGTTCGCTAGTTAAAAAAGTTCCTTGAGCAACTGAAACTCTTGAAGGAGAGCATTTAGTAAGAAAATTAAATTCTGAAGGTGAATTTGAATATGTTTTAGAAAACGGAAAATATTTTGGATTAAATCCGGATTCACGTGTTGGTATTTGATCATTAATTGCAATGAATAACAAAAATTACAAAGGGCTTGCAGCTGATTTTCTTAAATTTGTTGCTGCCCATGAATATGGTCACCATATGACTTTAAATTCAGCACAAGATTTAGGTGATAAAGGTAACAAACCAATTTTTGGTTCTGCATTAACACCTGGTTCAACACCTAATATACAAAATTATTACAAAAGAGATGTTATTGATTTATACTTAAAAGCTAGAACTCATTTAAGTTTAAATTCTTCACCACTTCTAAATCAACCTAATATTGTTTCTGAAGAAAATGATGGAGAATACTTATTATTTAATTTACCTAAAAAAGAAAATAACGAAATTATTAATGATGAGTCAACAGTTGAAAAACCTGAAAATGTTTGAGGGAATAAAGTTGGTAATGAAAACCTAAAAGAAGCGTTATTAAATAACAATCGTAGATTTTTACAAACATACGAAGGTCTTCTTAAGGCAACTGAATCACGTAGAGAACAAAACGGATTAACTTCTGCAGAAGATAAAAAATGATTAAATGTTTCTGACCTATGATTGATGAATACATTAGATCAAAACTCAGGTACACTTAACCCATCAAAAAATTCAGATGAACAATATCCTGTAAAATATATGGTTCAAGATGTAGATGGAGTTTGAAGATTTAAAAAAGCGTCTTTAGATATGCTTAAAGGTAAAGCTAAAGATGGTATGGGTAATTTAATAGATTTTTATGAATATAATGGAGAAATATTACCTAAAATTGTTGAAGGCGAAAGAAATGATAAGGGTGAATTTATTAAGATAGATAAAGTTTTAATCTTTAATAAAGACAAAACTCCTATTATAAATGTTCCTTTAGGCATTGATTTTACATCCGCCGAAAATAACCCTTTTTATCAAATTGGTAAACAAGGAACAAATACAAACGTTAATATAACACTACAATATGTAAACAAACAAATTAAAGATGCTGAAGATACAATTAAATCACTTATTGTAGATAATTACTCAATTAATGGGTGAGATTCGAATACATCTAACACTTCGTTAGAACCAAAAACTAGTGTTGAATTCCCACTTTTAGGAACTTTATTCACAGAACTTGGTCCAAATTACAATAAAACATTATTATTACCGTATTTAGATAACGTAAAATCAAGAAAACGTAGTGATGGCGGAATAAATGCAGCTTACTTTATTGCTAAATATTATGGAGAAGATGGAGAAGTTCTTTATGATAGATTCGCAAAAATTAATAAAAACAATATTATCAAAAACCCATTAGTTCAAGAAGAATTTTATTTAAATCCATATTCTGAAAAATCAAAAGCAGATTCATCATTTGTTGATGTAATACTTGAATTATATTTAGGTACAGGGGGTACTTACGAAACTCTTTCTGCCGGTGGTAAACATGTATTGTGATTAAGCGAAAATGAACAATATTTACCAAACGTTAATTTAAAACAAATTTTTACAACTGGTTTTCTAGATGGACAATTAAGTGCTGATATTTTAAAACAATTAGAACAAAAACAATTCATGGATTGAATGAGTCCTTTTGTTGCTAAATTTATCGGACGTGATGTTGCAAATAATAGTTTCTTAATGATTAACGGAAGCGGTGATGTAGTTTCAAAAAATACTATAAACCCAACTCTTCCTAATTTTGCTGAATTTCGTACATTAAAAATTAATCAAGGAATTGTTGCTAAAGATATTGAAAACAATCTATTTAATAGTTACTATGTAACAGGTACTAACGGAATCAAAAATTATGGTTTCGATATTCAATTTAATGATTTTGATACATTCCTTGCTTTCACGAGTGTTGATACAACAAAAGCAATTTTAGATGTTGAAAATAATGTTGTAAATTGAGATTTAGACTATGTTAAAGCTAGATTTGATATTCCTAAATTTGCAAGAGAATTAAAAATAGCTTTAGCTAAAGAAGAAAATTTAACTTCTGAAGAAAAAGCTTACTATAATAAATTAATAGAAAGCAATAATGAACAACAATATGCTAATGAAATAATGAAAAGATTCACTAATTCATCATTAAACTTATTTACAAGAGATCATACATTTAAACAAATAAGAGATAAAATCAATGAAAGTAAGGAAAATGAATTAAGATACGGTTGAATTTTTGATAAAGATTTAGGATACGGTTTATTTAAATCAGACGGTGTTGTTGTAAGCGACAAAGCAAGAGAAACTGATCAATGATCAATTTCTGTTAAAAAATTCTTTGACACATATCAAAGTTTTGCGGATGAAAATCAGGTTGGCTTAGACCAATTTTCATTATTTGATGATTTAATTTTAGACGATAAAATTCAAATGTATACAACTCAGCTTTTATACAATTTAAGACTTTCAAAATTCCAATTTAAAGATATATTATTATCATTTGCAAGAGGAAAAACCAAAAAAATTAAACCAACTTCTGATGTTGAAGCTTACTTCAAAACAAAAACAGAACGTAAATTTAATGAATTATTCTCAGATTATACATATTCATTTGCTGAAACAATCAACCGTGATAACTTACAAATAACATATTCACCTTCTCAAGATGAATATAGAAACTTACCAAGCTTTTTATCAGGGTTAAATGAATCAAACACAGGTTTAGAATATGTTTTAGATGGTTCATATACAGCTAAATGAAGAGATTTAATGTTTAAGTTTAAAGGCGAAGAAAAAGAAACTGTTCAAAATACAATTGTTGAATTTGAACAAAAAAACGATAATGAAGATAAATATAGATCAGAAAAAATAGGTACATCATATTCACCAAGTGATTTAGCATCAAACGATAATTTCTCTGATGATCAAAATAAATCTCCATTATATTTAGGACGTTTCCAATCAATTAATAATGGTTGGTTTAAAGATCGTTGATATAGAGATTTTATTAATTTTAGACTTTATGATGATGAAGGTAACTCAATTCAAGATGATACAATACGTATTACTGATTTAGAAGGTAATGTTGTAGCAGATAGGGCTAAAGCTTATTGAGAATACTATATTCAATCTCAAGGTGTTGGAAAACGTAATGTTTCTAATATTTGAAGAAACACCGATAAAGATGCAATAGCTATGTTTGGTTATCTAAATAATGAAGATATAAATAAAGCTGATTATTTAGTATTTGAAGATTTAGAAACAAAAGAAATTAAAACAGTTAAAATTAACAAAAAGAACAGTAGTAATATGTTTTATTACAAAACACAAAATGTTAATAATGAAAACGATCCAACTTCACGTCATTGATTAGCTGATGAAAGATATAATTATACTGATTCAAATGGTCATCATCAAGGACAAGGGTTTACTGCATGAGTAAGTGATTATGCAATCATGTCTAATTATTCAAACAAATTATTAACACCAAATCATGAATATAAAATTTACTTTTCAGATAATTCTAGAGGAACAAAAACATTAGAAATAGATTTAGGTACAGCGGAAAGTATTTCAGAAAATGGTAAGACATTTTCACAAGCACCTACATCAATTTACTTAAAAGAAATTGATGGTAAAAAAGTACCTGTATTCAAAGTTGGAGTTCAATTTAATGGAACTAAATAAAAAAGGAGAAAGATGAAATCAAGAAAAAAAATAAAAACATTTTTATTAGCAATTAGTTCTTTTTCAATTCCTCTTGTTGGTGTTGCTTGTTCGCAATCTTCAACTAAAGAAGGAGACAAAGAAGTTAACGGTCTTAAGAATGAAAATGAAAAAGTTAGACTTAATGCAAGTGTATTAAATTCTGTAAAAGACTATAATTTAGGACTTGCAGCTAATCCAATTAACTCTTTAAATTACATTAAGTACCCTTCTGTTAATAAAATATTACCTTCATTAGTTGAATCACCAATTAAATCTGGACCTAATGAAGCTATTAAAAGAATCGCTAATATACCAAGAATGAACTGAGGGTTATATCAATCTGAAGATGGTACAGTTGATACGTTTTTAAAGGAGAATCCAAATCCAGAAAATTCAGGAATGTTTTATTCTTTAGATAATTTTGGATCTGCTCCTGGAACAATAAATACTGACCAAACAGAATATTATTCAGTAAATTCAATTATTACTACAAATAATAAATTTTTAACATCAAACATATTTTTAAATGACGGACAAAGTAAGTGAAGTAACGGTGATTCTGTTACTGCAGATGATTATATCGACGGAATCCATTATATTTTAGATTTAGAAACAGGTTCTCAAAGAATAACATCTACATTACAACGTAAATTCCAAAATGCAAATGAATTAATGCAAGCTCAACAAGAATATATTCAAAAACATAATGTTGCCTTTAAAAATCCTTTTGCTTACCCTCCAGTTATAGAGGTTAATGGTAAATGAGAATATGATGTATTTAATCCTGATTATCAACCTTGAGCATCGCAAAATATAGGAGATGATGAAGAAGTTTTAAAAATTAAAAATAACGCTTTAGCGTTAGGTTTATATTCTGGTAGAATGTACTGAAATTATGATAATAAAACAATTTTAAGTGCTATTCCTTATTCTCCTGATTTTGATTTTGAAGCAGAAGATACATTAATTATGTTACCTAATCCAGAATATTCACTAAAACTTCATACTGAAAAAGAATTAGAAACCATACCACAAAGATTACCAAAAAGAATTAGAAAGTATTTATATTTCGATCCTAAGCAAACTGTTTCTGATGATTTTAAATCATTATTAAAAGAATCAAGAAGTTTAAAACATAAAATGGGTGATTTAAAGTATTCTGAAGAAACTAAAAATGAATATATTGAAAAAATTAATAAATTATATAAAAATTTAGTTTCTAACGGACAAACAACACTTGATAATGATTTTGTTAGACAACTTAACCCTAAAAAATATTTTAAAAATAGACTTTTAGGTCTTGATGAGTATACTTTAAGAATCGGTTATGACGAATATGAACCTTCAAGTATTAATAGTGCATATCGTGATTTAGAAGGTGAATTAATCCCTGTTAACAGATTATTTATAGAGTCAATAGGTGGGATTAAAGAATTTGGACTTAAAAAAGAAAACTTTTTAACTAATGGTCCATTTAACATTGATGATCTTGTTTTAGGTCCACAAGGTTATGTGTTGCTTACTAAGAATAATCAGTATTATTCTGCTTCTAAAACAATAAGTGATAGAATTAAAATATTCTTTTCAAATGAGCCAAATATTAATTCTGCTATGTTTGAAGATGGGTATATTTCAGCAACAAGAATTCCATCGGTTTTACAATGAGATTATTGATCAAATTTAGCTACAAGAAAATACATGAATAAATCAAATGGTTTTGGTACTATTGCTCTTGGATTTAATTTAGATAAGGAAACTAATAAAGATTCTTTTGTTAATGATCAAGATTTAAGAAATGCTATTTATTATGCCGTTGATAGAAATGAAATGTTAAATATAGTTGGATGAAATACCTCATTCCCTGTTATAACATGAACTGCATTCGGTCAAGCTTCTTCAAGTTTTGGGGATGCTGTAGAGGCTGGTTTTGAACATGATTATATGTATGCAAAATACGGAACATATCCTCAAGATCAAAGTGATTCATCGAATTATTTAAACCAAACAGTATTTAAAAAATCTAAAGAACAAGCAGATAAAAACAATTGAGGAATACCAATTCCTGTTCAAAACTATACACACATTGATCATATTTCAAAAGCTATGAAATTTGAGACAGTTGATAGAACCGACAAAGGTTACCATTTAGATGTTGCTAGAGCATATATAAATAAATTTAAAGAAAAACATCCAGGTGTAAATCATGTTACTTTAAGATTTATTTCTAATTCTACAGATGAACAAAAAAATGCTGGTTTAGCACTTAAAGATTTTATGCAAAAAGCCTTTGGTGATTTTATTGAAATCGATATTAAAAACTTACCAGAAAATGTTTATGAAGATTGAAGAACTACAGGTAAATTTGATTTAATTTATCGTAATTTTGATACCTTTGGAAGTGATATTTATTCTTACATAAGAGTTTTCCTAAAACCAGATGAAATAAATTCAAGTCAACAAAAAACAACCGGTTTTAGAAATAATCCTGTTGGAAGTTGAATTTATAATGATTATTTTAAAGGTTTAGGTTATTCAAGAGATGAAAATAATAATTTAGTTATCAAAAATGAAGAAGACAAAGTTAAGATAGAAGATCTTAAGCAAAGATTGAGAATTTTAGGTGGTGAAGAAGCACCGAATAAGCCAAAAAGTCCAAATGTTTGAGAAAAAATAGTCGATCTTTCAGTTATGTACAACGATGAAAGTTTAAATGATTATACTCAACGTTATTTAAGATTCTTTACAAGTCAGTTTACTGAAAAAGAAAAAGAAGAAGGATGAACTGAGGTTATTGCTTTTGCTGTAATTGCAGGTTTTGAAAAAATAGTGCGTGAAACAGCGCCTGTTATCCCACTTATGGAAGTAGATACATATTGAGAAGTTACAAGAGTTAATGGAGTTAGTGGATTATATTCATATTCATTACAATATGCTTATGATGTTCTTAACCCACCTGTTGCTAATTTACCAACTATAATTAAATAAGGAGAAAAATAGATGAAAATAAAAAATACAAATAATTTTGTAACGGAAAATGAACTGAATTTTAAAGATAAAAAATTAATTAATAATAATTCATTTGTTGACTTTGCAAATAAAATTAAACCAAAAACATCACTTGTAAATGAAGTTTTTAATACTCAATCAAGTTTAGTTAGAGCATTAAGAAGACTTTTTATTATGGCTTTTGAATTCTTTACTATAGCTTGAATAGTTGTAACAATTACATTCTTCTTAATCAACTCAATACCTGGTTCTACAACCTTAACATCAGGATTAGATGAAGCGTCAAAAAAAGCGATTGAAGCACAATATGGTTTGGATAAACCGCTATTTCAAAGGTATTTAATTTATTTACAAAACTTGTTCCATGGTAATTTTGGAATTTCATATTCAGTATTTCCGGGACAAAATATTAATGATTTTGTTTGAGTAAGATTTTACAAATCTTTCTTAATCGGAATATTTTCGGTTATGTTAACTTTAGTTATTGGAATACCAATTGGGGTTTATGTTGGTATGAATCCTGATAAATTACCTGATCATATTGCTACTGTGGTTGTTTCAATTTTCTCATCAATCCCATCATTAGTTTTTGCCTTATGACTATTATTATTAGGTCGTATCATTAATATACCTTATTTATATGTAGAAACCGATATTACAACTTATATATTACCTGGTTTAGCACTATCATTGGGTTCAATTATTGTTTATATTAAATATATTAGAACAGAATTAAATCGTGAGCTAAACTCACAACATGCTAAGTTTTGTTATTTAAAAGGACTATCAAAATCAAGATTTGTATGAACACACGCTCTTAAACCGTCATTATTCCCAATCGCAACATTTTTCCCTGTAGTTATTTTTGGTAGTTTTATCGGTAGTTTGTTTGTTGAACAAATATTCTTTATTACAGGTTCTGGTGGTTTATTACTTAATGCTATTACTTCAAAAGATTACAACATCATCTTATTCATGGTTACAGTATTCTCATTATTAACAATTCTCTCATATACAACTCGTGACGCACTTTATAAATTAATTGATCCACGTGTAAGAAGAAGAAAGTAGGAAAAATGATTTTTAAAACAAAAAAACAACATGTGTCACCGAATAATGAACACGGTAAAGATTTAGCTCCAAATCGCTTTATCCAACCGCTTAATTATAAAAAATGAGAGTTAATTGGTAATTTACTTGAATACCATGAATCTAAAAATATTAAAAAACAACAAAATAAATGATCAGAATTATTTTATAGA
The DNA here is from genome assembly GCF_025515455.1 of Mycoplasma sp. CSL7503-lung. Classification (GTDB taxonomy): domain Bacteria; phylum Bacillota_I; class Bacilli_A; order Mycoplasmatales; family Metamycoplasmataceae; genus Mycoplasmopsis. The sequence continues at coordinate 52,331 of NZ_JAOPHP010000004.1, forward strand.
TATTCTAGAAGTTATGCAGGTGTATTTGGTCTAATATTATTTCTAACAATCGTTATTAGTTCGCTTATAATTCCTTTTTTCACAAGAAATCCTGAAACTTTACATATAGAAAATAAATATGAAAACTTTTTTGAAAATGGTTCTATTTTTGGAACAGATTATTTAGGTCGTGATCTATTTGGTCGTTTATGATGAGGGTTAAGGTATTCTCTTGCTCTTGCTTTAGTTACTACAATTATTCAGGTTGCTATTGGACTATTGATAGGTATAACTATGGGTCACTTTAGAATTTTTGATACCATTATGACATACATAATTAAAATTATTTCTAATGTGCCGTCAATAATTATTTTAATTGTTATAACAATAGTTTGAAAACCTACATTCTGAGTTATAGTATTCGCTCTTACTTTTACATCCTGAACAGGTATCGCAAATCAAATGAGGTCTCAAGTTTTAAGAGCTAAAAATTTCGAATGAGTCGCAGCTTCAAGCATTTTAGGTACACCTACTTATAAAATTCTTCTTAATTATTTGCCTGTTGTAGTTCCACTTTTAGTTACAGAAATAGTGTTCCACATTCCTGGTGTTATTCTTAGTGAAACATCCTTAGCATTCATTGGATTAAGTATTGATATACCTACTTTAGGAAACTTAATTTCAGAAGGTTCTAAAGTATTTACAGCATATCCAAGATATGTTTTAATTCCGTCTACTATGCTTGTTTTACTTACAACTTCAATTCAGTTAATATCTGCAAGTGTCCAAGATTCATTATTAAGACAAAGATAGGAAAATATGAAAGTAAAATCAAAAAGATATAAAAAACCTAAGTTTAAGACAAAAAAATCTAAAAAAGAAATAGATTATATATTTATTAGACAATATGAAGATGTAGTAGAATATGTAACTGAAACAAATCAAGAAGAAGTAGAAAATACTATTTATGCAGAAGCAGACGAAAATAACGATGAAAATATCGAAGTACAAGAAAAATTAGACGAAAAAAACATAGAGATTAACGAAGAAAAAAATATTATCCAAGAAGAAAAATTAGAAACAGAAAATAACAAAGAGCAAAACACTACTATTCAAGAACCAAAACAGGAATTAGAAGAAAAGACAATTAAAAATATAGATGTAAAGAACATAAATATAGATAATTGAAAAACATTATCTTATCAAGAAAAAATTAAATATTATTCTTCAACAATGAATACTAATTTAAGTTCTAATCTTGAATTGAATAAAGCTCCATATACAAAACTTTATCCTGAAATAATTAAAAAACTTGCAAAACCTCATCCCAAGAATTTATTAGAAGTTAGAAAAGATAAAAATAAATCATTTTTAAGAGGTATTGTAGATTTTTGATCAAATATCTTTAATAAATTAAAGAATTTATCTAAATTAAAAAAACAAAATCCAACTTTGGAATTTCAAAAATACATTGATAACGCAAAAACAGAACATGTACTAGATCAAGATTTAAAAGTTGCTGCCAAAATAGAAGATATTTATTTAACATTTAAAAACCCTGCGAATCCAAGCGAAAAAAACTTAGTTTTAAGAGGGCCTTCTCTTAAGGTTTATGAAGGAAAAATACACGCAATTATTGGTGAATCAGGTTCAGGTAAATCAGTTATAACTTCACTTTTATATGGACTTACAGGAAATAATTCTATTATAGAATCGGGTTCTGTTAAATTATATGGTTTAGAAGTTCATAATTTCAACCTATTTAATTGAGAAAAATCAAAATTAAGAGGAAGAATTGTTAGTGCAGTTTTCCAAAACCCTATGTCAATTTTAGATCCTACAATGAAAGTCGGGAGACAAATTACTGAGGGAATGTTAATTAATGGTATTACAAAAACCAAAAAAGAAGCAATAGAAGAGGCTATTAAGTATCTTAAATTAGCTAAAATTAATAACCCTGAAAAAGTAATGAATTTATATCCACACGAACTTTCTGGTGGTATGATTCAACGTATTGCTATAGCAGCCATAGTTAGTTTAAAACCTAAAATATTGGTTATGGACGAACCTACAACAGCACTCGATCCAACAGTTCAAGCTTTAGTTTTAGATATAGTAAGGGAATTACAAGAAAAATTTAAAATTGCAATTGTGTTTATTACTCACGATTTAGGAGTTGTTGCTTCTATTTCTGAATTTATTAACATTATGTATGCTGGTCAAATAATTGAATCTGGTACACGTGAAGAAATTTTAATGCACCCACAACATCCATATACTTGAGGTTTAATTTCGTCAATGCCTGATTACAATAATGACGAGCGTTTAAGTGTTATCAAAGGTGCGGTTCCATCTTCACTTAATGATATTCAAGGAGATGCATTTGCTATCCGTAACGATTATGCATTAGGAAAAGATCTAGAGGAAGAATCTGACTTTTATTATTTATCAGATACTCACTATGTAAAATCTAGTTTATTAGATAAAGAAGCTCCGTTTTATCGTCCGCATAAAATTATTGAAAATCTTTGAAAAAGATATTTTAACCGTTTAGAAAAACTTTATGGAGATAATTATTTTGTAACTCACAATGAATATTTGAAAAAATTAAAAGAAACAGAAGTGTATAATGAGCAAGTTGTTGAATTAATAAAAAAACAAGAAGAAAGTGAACAGGAGCAAGTAGATGAATAAAGAAAAAAAATATTATGTTGAATCTAATTGACTTGGCAAAAAACAGTACCGTGTAATTAGAGAAGGTACTGATCAAATGCTAAATTCTGTTGATAAAGAAAAAATTCTTGAAATAAGAAATATGGACGTTACATATGGACACGGTGCTAAAACTTTTTATGCACTTAAAGATTTCAATTTAAATATTTACAAGGGTGAGGTTTTAGGTTTAGTCGGTGAATCAGGTTCTGGTAAAACAACGGCTGGTAAAGCAATTATTGGCTTAACTCCTCATAGTTTTGGACAAATTAAAATATTAGATAGAGTAATACCTAAAAATAAAAATAAAGTATTTAAGTGATCTAAAAAAGGAAAAGATATTATTAACTTTATGGTCAATAAAGTTCAAATGATATTCCAGGATCCTACTAATAGTTTAAATCCATTTAAAGATGTTGAATCAATTATTGGTGAAGGTCTAACTAATACAAAAAATGCGAAAGAAATCTATATTTATAATTATGACAGTAGAGTTAAAAAAGAGATTTATGGAGAATTATGTAATATTCACCACAAAGAATTTTTTGGTGAATATGAAAAATGATTAGATAAAGAATTAGCAATTGATGAACAAAAAGCTTATCAAGCTTTTTACGGAGATTTTTATTCAAAAGTTAGAGAACTAAAAAATAATTATTTGAATAAGTTTTTAGATAAATATATCATTGAAAGAGAAAGAATTAGTAAACTTACTGAAAAGGAAGCTAAGGCATTATTGATTAGAGAAATATTAAGTTCAGTAGGTTTGGATGAAACGGTATTAGGGAGATATCCATTAGAATTTTCAGGTGGTCAACAACAACGTATTGGTATTTGTAGAGCAATTGTTCTTAAACCACAAATTTTAATCGCTGATGAGCCTATTTCAGCACTAGACGTTTCTATTCAAGCTCAAGTTATAAATATTTTTAAAGAGTTAAAAGAAAAGTATGATTTAACAATTTTATTTATAGCACACGATTTACGTATGGTTGAATATATATCAGATCGTATTGCTGTTATGAATAAAGGTACTCTTTTAGAAGTCGGTCCTGCTAAAACAATAGTTCATAATCCGCATCATCCTTACACACAAAGTTTACTTGATGCAGTTCCATCTATCGAAGCAGAAAAAGGTTCTTTAGTTGGAGAAACATATGATCCCAATATTCATAATTATGATGAGGAAAATCAACCTAAATGAATTCAAGTTGGTGAACAGCACTTTGTTTTAGCTTCCGAAAATGAAATTGAAGGTTTTAAACAAAAAGCAATAGAATATAGAAATAAAAAAAATAAATCGAATTAAAAAAAGTAAACTAAACATAAAAGTTAGTTTGCTTTCCTAAAATGAAATATCAAGTGCAACACTTTCGTGCTTGGTATTTTTATTATATCTTAACGATCTAAAAAAATCTAAAATTTTACTTAAAAAATCAATATTATTACTTTGTTTTCAATATCAAAAG
>NZ_JAOPHP010000050.1 GCF_025515455.1 Mycoplasma sp. CSL7503-lung
AAAACGCTGTTTAAATCGCTTGTATTGTAAAATTATGTATTATTAATATTTAATTTTCATTTATAACATAAACAATGGCTTAAACGCAATTTTTAAATAAAAAAGCACTGGTTAGTGCTTTAATTATCTGAATTTTCTTCGTTAGATTTTAATCATAGTCTATTAAAGTGATTACCGTCGATATCTTTGGATATAATATCATAACTAAATAATAAGTTTTTATCTGTTTTACCTTCTATTTTTACAATAGAATTTTCTAAAAAGTTTTTAAGTTTGGTTTTAGCACTTAACATTTTTGCTTCTGGACTTGCGTTATTTTCTATTGTTTCGATTTTACCAAAAATAGGTTGGTAAAATTCTTCAAATAAGGCTTCTGAAAATTTTTCTCTATCTCGTGAATTTGTTAAATAAAGTTTTTCATCATCACCATCATTTAAAATATAACTAAAAGGCATTACGAATTTGTTGTATAGGTTTAAGGCGAAGGTGTAGAATTGACGTTGATTTGACGCTTGAAAATGATTTTTTCTAACTAATTCTTGTGATTCTTTTCACTCATCATAGAAAAAGTGTGTAGTACCAAACTCATCTATATAATTTAAATAAATTGAAGGATCTAAAATTTCACCTATTGAACCTTTCAAGTTTTTAACAATATCTTTGATACCATTATAATAATGGTATTTTTTGTAAAATTCTTGTAGCTGTGTATTTGAATTATCTTCAAACTGTTCTAGGAATGGTTTTTCTTTATCTTTTTTTAGTAATGAAAGGGCTATTTTAAAGTGTATGTAGTCTCTTAAAACTT
>NZ_JAOPHP010000051.1 GCF_025515455.1 Mycoplasma sp. CSL7503-lung
AATCTTTTTTATCCAGAATATTAGAGGTTTTTGTATTAAATTCATTTATAAATTGACTCATTTCAATAATGTTATTAATTTTTCTATTAATATATTGTAATTCTTGATTTTTTTCTTTATCTATTATCTTATCTTCTTTATAAGGTATATATCCTTTTTCTTGGTAGTAGTTTAAATAATAATCATAATTTGATAATAATTGATTTTTATTATTTTTAATTAACTCAACAATTTGATCACTTAGATCAACCTTTATTTTTTCAACTTCTTTATTGATTTCTCCGTAGTAAAATTTATCATTTAAACTTTCTTTATTTAATTTATATGAACTAAATTCTCTTTCTTTGCCTATTTTATCGATATTTTCAATATTTGAATATACTCAATAACTATATGCTGTTGAATTATCATCAAAGTTAAAAGCAGGATTGGGATTACGTTTGATACGACCAATGGTTTGAATACTTAAACTATCAGAAGATACATTTCTTAATTGAACTAACATGCAAGCACGCGGTATGTTTCAACCGGTTGCAGGTCCAACTTTAAAGATTATTACATCAATATCTGAACTGCGTTTAGAAATATTTTTTAAAGAAATGTTACCACGCATATTTGAGTCTATTTTTTCCGAAGAAAAGTATTTAGCTCATGTTAAATTATGTCTTTTTAATGTTTTGATTATATTTTCGATCTTTTCATCAAAATCTTTATCATTAGCTTTTTTATCATTTACTTGAATTAACATAGCAGGATTGA
>NZ_JAOPHP010000052.1 GCF_025515455.1 Mycoplasma sp. CSL7503-lung
TGAATATTATGATAATTCACAAATTATAGTAATAGATCCACAAGAAGAATATTCAAAAATTTGTAGTCAAGTTAATGGTCAATATATAGACCTTAAAGAAGGTAAAAACACCATTATAAACCCATTAGAAATACAAATTAATGAATTTAATGATGAAAATATTAAAGTATTTAATGTTATAGATAATCATATTGAGTTTGTCGCAACTTGATTTGAAATATTATTTAAAAATCTTTCTAAAACAAATACTATTTTAATCAAAATGGCTTTAAAAAACTTATATAAAAATTATGATTTTTATAATATTGAAACATTAAATGATTTAAAAAGTGTTAAAAAATGACCTATTATAGACGATTTTATTAACGAATTAGAAAAAACTAAGTTCGAAAACAAAACTGAAGAAATAATATATCTTAAACCATTAACAAAAATGATTAAAGAATTTAAATTCTTCTTTCAAGAACAAACTTCATATAAAAATATTTTCAATCAACAGTCTAATATAAATTTAAATAATAAATTTATTGTATTTAATGTTAAAAAGTTGCTTTCACAACAAAATCAATCCTCAGCAATGGCTCAAATTTATTTATTACTTAAAATAATAAATACAAAAATTAGTATAAATTCAATAAATAAATCTTATTTTAAAACTGTTTTGTTTATAGATGAAGCACACTTTGCATTGAAAGACAACACACCAGAATTAATGGAATTTTTAA
>NZ_JAOPHP010000053.1 GCF_025515455.1 Mycoplasma sp. CSL7503-lung
CAGTTTTAAAGTATTTTATTAATGTTTCTAAATCATTATTAACAATCGCTTTAGAAAGATTATATGTTCCTAATTCTCTCATCATTTTGGTTGCTTGACTATCTGTAATCGTTGCGTGTTCTACTAACGATGAAAACAATACATAATCTCGAAAATTCGAAAAAGCATAATCTTTTGATTTGCATTTTATAAAATAAACTTTTTGATATTGATTGTGTTTAAATCCAATTGTACTAACTACATTAAATAGATAACCTGTATAATTAACATCAATTATAATTTGGTTGTTTTTTAACAAAAAAACTTTCCCTGAAAAATATACTTTCATTATCTTCCTCTAGAATTTTTAGAAAGTTCTTGTATGTTTTGATGATAGCAATTTCAAAATGTTTCTTCTAATCATTTAATATTTTTTAATAATTCATCTAAGTCAATAGTTGCAGGCAGCACATTTGCTCAATCGATTTTTTTGATTATGAAATTTATATCTGATAATGGTATTCTATAAAATTGTTGAATGTGATTTCTCATTTTTGTTTCAATTAATTTAATTATTTGTTTTAAAGTCATTTTTTCTCCTTGTTATTTTCTAAAATATTTTTCATTTAATTTATTAATTAAAATTTCTAACTCTTCAATTTCTTTTGAATTTTCTTCGGGTGAGTTTTTTAAATTTTCTAAGGTTTTTTGATATTTCTTTCATTTTT
>NZ_JAOPHP010000054.1 GCF_025515455.1 Mycoplasma sp. CSL7503-lung
AAAAATGAAAGAAATATCAAAAAACCTTAGAAAATTTAAAAAACTCACCCGAAGAAAATTCAAAAGAAATTGAAGAGTTAGAAATTTTAATTAATAAATTAAATGAAAAATATTTTAGAAAATAACAGGAGAAAAAATGACTTTAAAACAAATAATTAAATTAATCGAAACAAAAATGAGAAATCATATTCAACAATTTTATAGAATACCATTATCAGATATAAATTTCATAATCAAAAAAATAAATTGAGCAAATGTGTTGCCAGCAACTATTGATTTAGATGAATTATTAAAAAATATCAAATGATTAGAAGAAACATTTTGAAATTGCTATCATGAAAATATACATGAACTTACTAAAAATTCTAGAGGAAGATAATGAAAGTATATTTTTCAGGAAAAGTCTTTCTGTTAAAAAACAATCAAATTATCATTGATGTTAATTATACAGGTTATTTATTCAATGTAGTTAGTACAATTGGATTTAAACACAATCAATATCAAAAAGTTTATTTTCTAAAATGCAAATCAAAAGATTATGCTTTTTCTAATTTTAGAGATTATGTATTGTTTTCATCATTAGTAGAACACGCAACGATTACAGATAGTCAAGCAACCAAAATGATGAGAGAATTAGGAACATATAATCTTTCTAAAGCGATTGTTAATAATGATTTAGAAACATTAATAAAATACTTTAAAACTG
>NZ_JAOPHP010000055.1 GCF_025515455.1 Mycoplasma sp. CSL7503-lung
TATTATTCATTGGACCATTTTAGGACGTCTTAAAACGCGTTTTTTAGATTCAATGATAATTTTGATTATTTGTTCAAATGATAGGTTCAAATTCTATTTCGTCTAAATTGGTATATTCAGTTTTAAAATCAATAAAATTAAACTTTTTATTTTGGTTTATTTTAATTAAATTGATTATTGTTTCAAATGAAAATATTGAATATCTTTTTCTATATATGGATTTAAATAAAGAAACTGATGATTCTGCTTGTGCAGTGTAATTGTGAATATGAAATTTAAAAGTTTTACAATTTTTACGCATAAAATGCACAAAAGTCTTAATAGACTTTTTAGCAGTTTCAGTAACCAAAGGTGAGTTAGTCAAATGTTTTAATTTATCTAAAAAAATTCTAGGAGTTTTTAAAGATTCGAATAATCATTTTTTAGCTTCGGAATTATTCAAAACTTGTTTAGTTTTTTTATCTACAAATACAAATATTTTATTTTTAAATATTTCTAAAAATCTTTTACAAAAGTGAAAATAGTCATAAACATGCTCTGCACCTAACATTTTTGCTAATTTTTTAAAATACACTGCTCCATCTGATAAAAGATAAAGTTTAGTATTATTATCAATAAAATAATACTTTTTTATAATGTTTTGAATTATTTTAGATCTAGATTCATTTGTTATTTTATTAGTATCATTTGAAGTATATGTCTCAT
>NZ_JAOPHP010000056.1 GCF_025515455.1 Mycoplasma sp. CSL7503-lung
AAGTGAAATTTTAAGTTTATTTTTGTTGTTTTTTACACTATTTTATATTGATAATGTTTTTTTAATTTTTCTAAATTAAAAAAACAAAAGTTTTTAAATATAAAAATAAAATATTCAATTAAAAGCTAAAATAAACTAAATAAGAGTTTGCTCATGGCAAAAATATACTTTTTTAAACAAAAGTTTTTTATTATTAATTTTATACCTTTTTATAAAAACAAAAAATATATAAATATTTTTACCAAAAAAATGAATATTTAAATTAAAAAAGCATATTTAACGAACTTTTTGATAAATTTTATAAAGTTATAAATTTAAATATGAGAGATTTTATAACGCAATAAAAAAATATTTAAGGAAATAAAATGAAAAAACATTTAATACTTTTAACGATTGCAGGAGTTACTGCTGCAGTTGCTATACCAGTATCTGTTTTAACTGCTAATAAAGTTAAAAAAGATCAAGAACAAAAAAATGTTCAAAATAGCAACAATAATTTAGCAGAAAATTCAGGCAATTCTGATTCAAATAATACAAATGGTGGAAATACTA
>NZ_JAOPHP010000057.1 GCF_025515455.1 Mycoplasma sp. CSL7503-lung
CTGATCTTAACTTGTTCATAAATACCTTTTGGTGTAGCAGTCATATTAATTTGAAAATTAGATGCTTTACTCATTTTTTCGTAAAAGTTTTCAACGGCTTGTTTGTTTTTACCTTTAATCCCTGATTCACTTGTTCCGATATGTGCTTCATCACGAATAAAGACAACAAAGTAATTGTTTGAAATCTCAGAAATGAACTTATCTAAAATACCTTGTTCAGTATATATTCTGTTAGCACCGAATGAAGAAGCACCTAGAACAAATACTTTATTAGTTTCAACTTTGAATGTATAATCGGCGTCTTTAACATTATTTTTACTACTTGATGGTGATTCTTTTCTTTCGAAAATAAGGTCATTTCTATTTTCTAAATAAAATTTATATTCGTTAAAATTATCTTCCATTTGTTTAGGCAATTCGGCATTAGATAATGTCATAACTACAAAAATAATAGGTTTATTATCTCTTTGTTTATTAATAGT
>NZ_JAOPHP010000058.1 GCF_025515455.1 Mycoplasma sp. CSL7503-lung
ATATAATTTGAGTTATATTATTTTCGGTGTTAATATAATATATAATTTAATAAATTAAAATGAAAAAAACTCATATCAATAAAAAATTAATATGAGTTTTGTGTCAAATTTTATTCACCTAACTTAACACTTATTGTGCTTGTTATTTTTATTATAATCTAAATAGGAAATAATTTATAAAAAATAAACATTGCTAAATTTAGTAATGAAATCAAGTTAGATTAAAAAATGACACCCTAAAAAAGGGGTGTTATTTTTTACGTCAAAACATTTTACATTTAAACAAAAGTTAAATATTGCAAAATTACTAATCATAATAATTTAAAACAGCATTAATACAATTTTTAATAGATATTGAAGAGTTATTTAAAGGTAAAGGGATAAGTAGTAGCGAATTATGAAAAATAATTAAAGACAAAATTCAAAAGAAAACGATGTCGTCCTTTAATATTTCTAAACTTTCATCATTTATAAATGTTT
>NZ_JAOPHP010000059.1 GCF_025515455.1 Mycoplasma sp. CSL7503-lung
TAATGCAATCTTTGTTTAGATTTATTATTTAACAATGATATCAATTCATATTGATAATTTATTTTTTGCTCTTCAAACTCAATTTTAAAATCTTCATCAGTTATTTCAAAATTAATATCAGATGGTAATTGTTTATCATACATAAGTTTAAATTCACGGATATTAAGCTCATTAATTTGTCTCTTCCTTTGATCTAATACATATTTTTTTACCTTAGGGTAGATAAACTTAATAAATGAATATCAAAGTAGTGAATGGATGTGATCTTTATAATCATTAATAAAGTATTGATCTATTGCTCTTAAATCTTTTTTATCCAGAATATTAGAGGTTTTTGTATTAAATTCATTTATAAATTGACTCATTTCAATAATGTTATTAATTTTTCTATTAATATATTGTAATTCTTGATTTTTTTCTTTATCTATTAT
>NZ_JAOPHP010000005.1 GCF_025515455.1 Mycoplasma sp. CSL7503-lung
ATACATTTAGCTGACCATTACTAATAAATTGATAGGTTTAGAAGTTAAGATGTATTTAAGACATTTTAATGAATTATTAATTACTATTCAGTTTTCAAAGAATAAGCCCAGAAGGGCATTTTTTTATGCGTTTTATTTCTTTTTTAATAAAAAAAGTTTTTTTAAGGTTCTTTTTTAGTTTTCTTAATAAATATTATTCGGAGGAATAATGAATAATGATCACGAATTAAAAAATATTATAAATATAATCGAAAAAAAATACGGAAAAGAAACTATAATGTTTCTGGGAGAAGTTCCGGAAATTGATTTAGAAACATTTCATAGTGGAAGTTATATTCTAGATAATTTATTAGGGGGGTTTGGGTATCCTAAAGGAAGAATCATAGAAATATATGGGCCTGAAAGTTCAGGAAAAACGACACTGACTTTACATGCTATTGCAGAAGTTCAAAAAAATGGTGGGCTTGCAGCGTTTATAGATGCAGAACATTCAATAGATCCATCTTTTGCACAAAAAATTGGTGTAGATATAGAAAAGCTTATTTTATCTCAACCTGATTCAGGTGAACAAGCTTTAGATATTGTTGACATATTAGTTAAATCAGGAAAAATTGATCTTATAGTAGTGGATAGCGTTGCTGCATTGGTACCTGAAGCGGAGCTAAACGGCGAAATGGGAGATCAACAAATCGGTGCACAAGCTAGACTTATGTCGAAAGCACTAAGAAAAATTACTGCCAATTCAAATAAAAATAAAACAACAATAATTTTCATAAACCAAATTAGAGAAAAAGTGGGTGTTATTTTTGGTAGTCCGGAAACAACTCCTGGAGGTAGAGCTTTAAAATTCTATTCATCAATAAGGGTTGAAGTAAGAAAAGGTAGTCCTATTATCGAAAATAAAGATATTATAGGTGCTGAAATAAAACTTAAAGTTGTAAAAAATAAAATAGCTCCACCTTATAAAAATGCTCAAACAGAATTTTATTTTAATATAGGAATTGATAAAATAAGTGAATTAGTAGATATTGGAGAAAATATAGGTAAATTTACTAAAAAAGGTTCATGATATTATATCGATGGCAACAGTGTTGCTCAAGGTAAAAAAAATATGAGAGAGTATTTAAGTGAAAATGAAAATTTACAAAAAGAAATAATAAATTTTATTAAAGAAAATTAAAGTTTATTATAAAGTGTAATTATTGTTTTTAAATATTGTATAATATAGGAATGAAAAATATAATTGATGTAAAAATTGAAATTCAAAAAAATTCAAGAATAAAATATGAATATAACAGAAAGACAAATTTAATAGAAGTTGATCGTATTTTACGTGGAGATTTTGTTTATCCATGTAATTACGGTTTTGTACCTAACGCTTTAGATTGAGATGGTGATGAATTAGATGTGTTATTGTATTCTGACGAAACATTCCAACCAGGAGTTTTATTAAAAGCTAGAATTATAGGTGCAATGAAAATGATTGATGATGGAGAAACTGATACAAAATTAATTGCAGTTCATGCTGATGATTATCGTTTGGATAATATTCAAACTTTAGAAGACTTACCTGAACCTTTTTTAAAAAATGTAGAAACTTTCTTTAGTACATATAAAAATTGAAAAAGACCGGGAATTACAAAAGTCTCTGGCTTCGAAAATGTAGATTGAGCATTACAAGAGTATGAAGAATGTGTACACCTAATGAATCAATATGGTTCAATGGATAAAAAAGAATTTATTAAAAAGATGCAAAAAGAACATCCTGAAAAGTATGAGTAATATAAAAATGCTAGAAAACTAGCATTTTTGATTAAAAAAAGTATAAAAAAATGGTACATCATACAGGGTTCGAACCTGCGACCCACTGGTTAAGAGCCAGTTGCTCTACCTACTGAGCTAATGATGCACTTTAATTATATTCTTTTTATAAAAATAAAAATTTATTTTTTAAAAAAAAGGAGATTTTTAAAATGAAGAAAATAAGAACAAGATATGCTCCAAGCCCAACAGGGTATTTACATATAGGTGGTGCAAGAACAGCTTTATTTAATTATTTATTTGCAAAGCATTATAAAGGTGATTTTATTTTTAGGCTTGAAGATACTGATATCAAAAGAAATGTTGTTGGAGGCGAGGAATCACAATTAGATAACTTAGCTTGATTAGGAATAATACCTGATGAATCGCCTCTTAATCCTGTAGAAAAATATGGTAAGTACAGACAAAGTGAAAAAATAGATAGATATAAAGAAGTTTTAGAACAATTATTTAAATTAGGTGTAGCTTACAAGGCTTATGATACAACAGAAGAATTAGAACAACAAAAACTTGAAAGTGATCAAAAAGGTATCCCAAACTTTAGATATGATAAAAATTGATTAAAATTAAGCGATGAAGAAAAACAAAAAAGGGATAAATCTGGGGAATATTCTATAAGATTAAGCATTCCTAAAAACGAAGAATTATCTTGAAATGATATTGTTAGAGGGAAGATTTCTTTTAATTCTAACGATATAACAGATTGAGTAATATTTAAATCAGATGGATATCCAACATATAACTTTGCAGTTGTTGTAGATGATCATGATATGGAAATTACTCATGTTTTAAGAGGTGAAGAACACATTGGTAATACTCCAAAACAATTAGTTTTATACAATTATCTAAAATGAGAAAAACCAGAATTTGGTCATTTAACAATTATTACAAATATGGAAGGTAAAAAGCTTTCTAAACGTGATACTAGTTTAAAACAATTTATTTCAGACTATAAAGAAGAAGGTTACATACCACACGGGATATTTAATTTTTTAACATTATTGGGATGAACTTCAAAAGATGGTTCAGAACTAATGACACATGATGAAATAATAGAAAAATTTGAACCTGAAAGACTAAGTAAGAGTCCATCTAAGTTTGATATTTTAAAAATGAATTGATTCTCAAAACAATATTTAAAAAATATGAATAATCTAGATTTAATAACATTATTTAGAAATGAAAAATTATTTTCAGAAGAATGATTACTTCTCTTTATTGATACTTTCAAGCAAAGTTCAACTACTATAAAAGAATTATTTTCAAACTTAGAAATTTATAAAAATCCAATAAATAAAGATATTGAATTTACTAATGAAGAATTGAATGTTGTTAGATATTTTAAAAAAATGTTAGTTGAAAAAATAAAAGATAATAAATTTACTGTAGAAGACATTCAAGAAGTTATACAAAATGTACAAAAAGAATTAAATGTAAAAGGTAAAAAATTATTTATGCCTATTAGATTAGCTTCTACTTCTCAAGAACATGGTCCAGAGTTGGCTAAAGCTATTTATTTATTTGGATACGAATTTATTTTAAAATCTTTGGATAAATATTAAAATGAAATTAAAATTTTTATCGTTAATAAACCAAAATGGCGAATCTAATAAAATTCAATTCGAAGTAGAATGTAAATTGAATGTAAATGGTAAGTTTACTTCACTTGAATTTTTAGATCCACAAAGCAAAGAAAAAAATCTTATTGAAATTAGTGAAGAGGAAATTAACATTTTTTCATCTAGTGCATCTATTTTCTTAAAATATAATCAAAAAATAAATTTTGATTATGAAATTGAAAATCAGATTTTACCTCTTAGTTCAATATGAACTAATAAAGAATTTTTGAAAAATAAATATAATTTTACATATTCTTTAAGTAGTTCTGATTTCAAAATTGGAACCTATCAAATTTCTATTGAAATAATTGAAGAATAAAACACTCATTAAAAACAAACTAAATATTATGGTTTGTTTTTTTACATAAAATTTAACTATAAGTTTTAAAAAATAGTAGAAAAAGATATTTGCTTTTTATAAGGTTTGGTATTGTGAATTTATTCTTTTAGTTAAAATAATGTATAATTTAAATATTAGAATAATGGTTATTGATTACACTATAAAGAAGGGATTTTTATGGACAAAATTTACAATCATAAAGAAGTTGAAAAGGGTATTGAAAAAAAATGAAGAGATAAGAAATTTTTCATGACACATGATATTAAAAAGAAACCTTTTTCAATTTTGTTACCACCACCAAACGTAACAGGAAAATTACATATTGGACATGCTCTTGATTCATATATTCCAGATACAATTATTAGATTCAAAAAATTGAAAGGTTTTGATGTTTTATGATTGCCCGGGATGGATCATGCAGGTATTGCCACTCAATCTAAAATAGAAGATATTTTATTTAAAACAACCGGACAAACTAGACACGATTTAGGTTATGAAACATTTATAAATAAAATTTGAGAATGAAAAGATGAATATGCAAATTATTTTAGAAATCAATGACAAAGACTTGGTTTAGCTTTAGATTATTCGAAAGAACGTTTTACTCTTGATGAAAATAGTAATGAAGCAGTATTAAAAGTTTTTGTCGATTTATACAATAAAGGTTTAGTTTATAAAGGCGTAAGAGCAGTTAGTTGAGATATAAAATTACAAACCGCAGTTTCTAATATTGAAATAAATAATGTTCCGACTGAACAAAAAATGTTTTATATAAAATATTATTTAGAAAATTCCGATAAATATTTAACAGTTGCAACTGTGAGAACCGAAACATTATATGGTGATGTAGCATTAGTTGTTAATCCAAAAGATAAAAGATTTGTTGATTTAGTAGGAAAACGTGTTATGCATCCTCTTAGAAACGTTTTAATACCCATTATAGCAGATAGTTATGTTGATCCAAAATTCGGAACAGGTGTAATGAAATTATCAACTCATGCGGAAAGTGACGTTGAAATAATTCAAAAACACGGTTTTGAATTAATTGAAACAATTGATAAATATGGTTATTTAAAAGTTCCTAATTCTCAATTTGATAAAATGGAACGTTTTGAAGCTAGAGAAGCTATTGGTGAATATTTAAGTAAAAATAATATGCTGGAAAAAGTTGAAATGACAACTTCTAATATTTCAATTTCCGATCGTTCTAAAACGGTTATTGAAACCTTAATATTACCTCAATGATTTTTAAAAATGGATTCATTTAAGGAATTAATATTAAAAGATTTAAAATCAAAAGATGGCGTTAAGTTCTTACCTAAAAAATACAAAAAAACAATGAAACAATGAATGGATAAGGTTTATGATTGAACTATTTCAAGACAACTTTGATGAGGACATCAAATTCCTGCTTGATATAAAGATGACGAAGTAAAAGTTCAAATCGACTCACCTGGAGAAGGATGAACAAGAGAAACTGATGTTTTAGATACTTGGTTCTCATCCGGGTTAGCACCATTTGTATTTATGGGTTGACCTAAGAAAAATAGTATTTTAAAAAGATATTATCCAACTAATTTAATGGTCGCTGGTACTGATTTAATTTTCTTTTGAATAGCTCGTATGTACTTTTTCGGACTTGAATTTATGGATAAAATTCCATTTAAAAAAGTTATGTTACACGGACTTGTTCGTGATTCTCAAGGTAGAAAATTTTCTAAATCATTAAATAATGGTATTGATCCGATTGAAGTTATCGAAAAATATGGTTCAGATGCCTTGCGCTGATCTTTAATTACTAATTCTACTCCAGGATTTGACCTCAAATTTTCAAATGATAAAATTGAAAGTGCTTGAAAAATAAATAATAAATTATGAAATATAGCAAATTATATTAATGAATTGCCTGAAAGTAATTCAAACGAAATGATTGATGCAGATAAATGAATATTAAATAAATTATCAACATTATCAAAAAATATTAATCGTTTAATGAAAAAATATGATTTCACAGTAATTGGTTCCGAAATTTATAAATTTATTTTTAATGATTTAAGTAGTTGATATTTAGAATTTATTAAAGTTAACAATAATAAAAAAACAACATTAGAAATATTCAAAAAGGTTTTAATAATTCTTCATCCTTTTATGCCTTTTATAACTGATAAAATTTATTTAGAGTTATATAAAAGCGAAATTTTAGAATATAAATGACCAAGGTTTTATAAAAAAGATAAACCTAAGTATATTGATAATGTTATTTTAGTAGTAAACGAAATTCGTAAATATCGTGAAGAATACAATATTTCGAAAAAAGAAGTTATCCAATATTTTACGGACATAGAATTAGACAATCATTCTCGTAATATTATTAATAAAATGACAAATTCAACAGTTAAAGAGAATAATGATTATTTAATTTCGATAAATGGAAGATCCTTATTTATTGTTGTTTCAGATGATCAAAAAAATCAAAACAAAATTTCTTTATTAAAGAAAATGGAAACAACAAAATTCGAAATAAATAGAGCTGAAAAAATCCTTTCAAATAAGAGATTTGTAGAGAGTGCACCTAAGGAAAAAGTTGATGCTGAAAGACATAAATTAGAAATGCATCGCAGTAATTTAGAAAAATACGAAGAGGAATTAAAATGAAAATATTAAGTGGTAAAGAATTAGCAAAACAAGAAACAGAAAAACTAAAAGAATTAGTAAAGAAAATAGATCCTGATGATAAACCTGTTCTTTCTATCGTCCAAGTAGGAGATAATCCTGCTTCTACAAAATATGTAAATGCTAAATTAAGAAAATGTGAAGAAATAGGTATTAAAGGAGTTTTACATCAATTTCCCGAAACTATAAGTCAAAATTCATTACTTAAAAAACTAGATATAATTAATGAAAATTCTACAGGTGTAATTATTCAATTGCCTTTACCTGATCATATTCCACAACAAGTTATATTGGATGCTGTTCCAACAATTAAAGATGTTGATGGTTTAAGTAGCCGTAACGAATTTATTTTATACAATGATATTGAGGAAAATCATTTTGTGCCTGCTACCGCTAGAGCAGTTTTGGAATTGATGGAACATTACAATATAGATGTAAAAGATAAAAAAGTTTGTGTAGTAGGTAGAAGCCACGTTGTTGGTAAACCTCTTGCACACATAATAAAAAGAATGGGAGCTGATGTTGCGACGTATAACGAAAATACTGGAGTTAAAGGAGTTGAAACTGGTGATATAGTTATAGTTGCAATCGGAGTTGCCGAATATATCAAAGAACAAAACATAAAAGAAGGCGCAATAGTTATAGACGTAGGTACAAATTTAGACGCTAAATTAACTGAAAAATTAGTTGGTGATGTAGACGCTGAGTCAGTTTCTAAAAAAGCATCCGCATTATCTCCTGTCCCTGGTGGAGTAGGACCTATGACTGTTGTTTGTTTATTAAAAAATTTATTAGATATTTATAGATAATTTAAAAAGAGGATAAAATGAGAAAAATAGCTATTTTAACATCTGGTGGTGATGCACCAGGTATGAATAACGCCGTTAGAGCGGTAGTTAAAGGTGCTAAATCAAATGGTTTAGAAGCATTTTTAGTTTATGAAGGTTATAAAGGTTTGTATAACGATAATATAGTTAGTGCAGATAACGTTGATTTAGATTTATTTTTAAATCAAGGTGGTACTGCTATTTATTCAGCAAGATTTCCTGAATTCAAGAAACCCGAAGTAAGAGAAGTTGCAATTAATAACCTTAAAAATAGAGGAATAGACGCTTTAGTTGTTATTGGAGGTGATGGAAGCTACCAAGGAGCTCAACTTTTACATCAATCAGGAATTAAAACAATCGGATTACCTGGTACTATTGATAATGATATTGCTTCAAGTGATTTTACTATAGGTTATGACACTGCATTAAATACAATTGTTGATGCAATCGATAAGATAAGAGATACAGCCCGTAGTCATAAAAGAATTATGATAGTTGAAGTTATGGGTAATGGTTGTGGTGATTTAGCACTTTACTCAGGTCTTGCGACAGGCGCAGAAATTATTGCAACTAAAGATTTTCAACCTTCAATGGAAGAAATTGCAAATACATCATTAGAATTAACAAAACAACCTAATCGCAGAAGTATAATTATTGTTGTTTCTGAAAAATGTTACGATATTAAACAACTTGAAAAAATAGTTCAAGACAAAACAGGTTGAGATACACGTATAAACCCATTAAATCATATTCAAAGAGGTGGTACACCTTCTGCTCAAGAAAGAGTTTTAGCGACATTATTAGGTTCTAAAGCAGTTGAGTATTTAATGGAAGGGAAATCAGGTTTAGCGGTTGGTATTTTAAATAATGACGTTGTTGGAATACCAATTTTAGAAGCTTTATCAATGAAAAATGCTTCTAAAGAAAAAGCGGTTCAAAGAGCGATTAAATTTAATAAATTGAACCAATCATAATAAAAAAATAATTAACAGTATATATTAATTTATTGTTAATTATTTTTTATTTTAATTTATTTATGTTATAATAATATTGATTCTTACGTAAAGTAAGTGTGAGATCCCTTTAAGGGTCGCTTCTTGAGATATTAACCCTCCTTTCAAATTAATGATTAAATTAGAACAAATAGATACTAATATTTAATATATTAGATAACACCTTTAATTAGGTGTTTTTTAATATTTTTATTTTCTATTTAAAAAACTATAAAATAATATTTTAAACATTATTTTTAATATCTTAATTTGGTAAAAATGTTAAAAATAGTTATTTTTTAATATATAATAATTTTATGAAGAAAAAAATTTCGTACAAAGATATTGCTGAACAAGCAAATGTGTCGGTTTCTACAGTTTCAAGATTTTATAATGATGGTTATGTTTCAAAAAAAGCTAGAGCTAAAATCACTGAAGCGATAGAAAATAATAATTTTTATCCTAATACAGGAGCCAGAATAGTGAGGGGTAGAGATAACTCTGTTTTTATCATTATGCCTATATGAGCTCAAAATCTTTATTCTTCAATTGTAAGCGGAATAACCATAGCTTGTGCCCGAAAAGGAAGAAGAGTTAATACAACTTATGCGGGTAATTCTACTAAAGAATATATAGATGCAATTAGATATGCTTTTTCTTGAAAACCATCCGCAATTGTTGTTTTTGTTCCTCAATATTACAAAGAATTATTTGATTTTTTAAAAGGTTTAGAAGACATCACAGTAATATTATATGAACATCAAGTTAATGGGATTAACTCAATAAAAGTTGATATTGCAAAAGGTTTTTATACATTAACTGAAAAATTACTAAATTCATCGGCAAATAGAAATGAAGACGGTTCTTTAATAAGTAAAAAAGTTGCTTTCATAAGCGACGGAAGACTTTCGAATACCCAAAAAACAGAAAGATATCAAGGGTTTGAACGTGCATGCGTAGATAATAACTATGATTATTATGAATATAGTTTTAGTTCTAAAAAAACCTTAGAAGATATTGCTCAAATTTCAAAGTTTTTGAGACAATATAATATTCATAATATTGTTTGTTCAACTCATGAAACTTATGTGGCTTTAGCTCAAGCATTGGGTACTAAAGAATATAATTATACTGATATTGGTTATCAATCTATATACGATAATATTAAAAAATATGTTGCTAAAATTTTTATTGATTATCCAAATTTGGGGTTTAGAATAGAAGATATGATTACTAAGCACAAAATAAATAATGAAATAATAACAAAAACGATACCAATTGAAATTATCGAAACTGCAAAAAGATAAATCTTTTTGGTTTATCTTTTTTAATTAAAAGGAGACAAATGAAAAAAAGAAATTATAAAATGGTTTTCGAATTTTTAACACCAATAGTTTGAAATTTTAATGATGATATGAAGGATAAAAATAATATATATAAAACCCAGTCAAAGATTTTTAAATTTATTTATATATTATTAGTTATTTTAGCATCATTAGTGTCAGTCTTATCTATTGCTACAACAGCAAAAATATTTGGACAGGGTTGAAAGAACTTTATTACAATACTACAAATTTTTACATTTTTCTTTTTTATTATTGATTATATATTACATTTATTAACCTATAGGACATACAAAAAAATAGATAATCATACTATGTTATATGAAAGTTCATATAAGTTTATATTTTCAATTAAAGGTATCGTAATATTATTGTCTATTTTATCTTCACTACATGTTATTGAATATTTTATAGGTGTAGATTCAACTTCGCAAAAAGCATTTGAATTTTTTAAGTTACTTAATTTTTTTAGATTTGCAAGACTTTTTTGGATTTTAACAATTTTTACGCCTTTCGCAATAATTGCAGCTGCTTTCAAAAAGCAAAAAAAAGTTTTAACATATGTCTTGCTTTTGGCTATATTATTAATATTTATTTTTGCTATTATTATTTGAAGTAACGAAACATCTTATTTAGAAGAACAAAGAAATAGTTTCTTATTGTCAAACAATATAAAACCAAGTGAAGAATCATGAAAAATTTATCTCGAGGCACAAGAATCTAATAATAAAGAGCTTTATTTAAAAGAACACTTATATTATGATCAAGATAAAATAACTATTTATGATGCTATTTTTCCAGAATACGATCAATTAAAATCAGGTTATGTAATTACGTTTTTAGATGCAATATATTTTGCTACCATTACGTTAACAACAATTGGTTACGGAGATTTACTACCACACTCACCAATAACAAAAATAATAGTTTCAGTAAATGCGTTAGTTGCTTTAGCAATAATTGCAATTCCATCCGGAATTATTGCCGGTTCGTTTTTAAATGAAATGCAAGAACATTTAAAAAAACAAAAGAAAGAAAAAATGAAATTAAAGAATGAAAAGGAAGTAAAAAATGATTAAATTAGGTTCTCATATATCTTTCAAAAGTCCCGGTTATTTAGTCGATTCTGTTAAAGAGTCTATAGATAATAAGGCAAACACAATGATGATTTATTTAGGTGCACCACAAAATACTAAAAGGGTTAGTGTAGAAAAATTTAATCTTGAAGAGTATGAAGCTAAATTCCAAAATTTTATACCTAAAGAAGACATTATAGTTCATGCTCCTTATATTGTGAATCCTGCTTCTTTAGAAAAATCTAGTTTTGCAAAAGAGTTTTTAATTGAAGAAATAAAAAGAATGAATTTTTTAGGTTTAAAATATTTGGTTTTACATCCTGGAGCGTATACTGTTTATAGTGAACAAGAAGCATTGGATGAATTGGTCCAAACTTTAAGATATGTAATCGAAAATACATCAAATGTTGTTATATGTATTGAGACAATGAGTGGTAAAGGAACAGAAATTGGAACAAATTTTGAACAATTAAAATTTTTAATAGACTTTATAAATTCTGAACGTCTCAAAATTTGCTTAGATACATGCCATATGTGAGATTCGGGGTATGATTTACAAAATTATGATGAGTTTAAAGGAGAATTAAAAAAATGAGATATATTGAAGCATGTTAAAGTCATACATTTAAATGATTCTAAAAATGAAGTTTTTTCACATAAAGATAGACATGCAAACATTGGTCATGGTACAATTGGTTTAGAAACATTAAGAAAATTTGTTCATGATCCAGATTTTGATAATATTCCAATTATTTTGGAAACACCCGTACCAGAAGGTGGTCCAATTTATGATCAAGAAATCAAAATGTTACTTCACAAATAAATTATTTATTTTCTAAAAAAACCAAAATTAAAAAAATATTTTTAAAAAAATAAAATTAAATTATAATATAAATACTATTTATACAATATTTAAATAAAACACGTAAAGGAGCATATTATGGCAAGAGAAGGTTATACATTAGTTTGTACAGTATGTAAAATGGAAAACTACATTTCTAAGAAAAACAAGAAAACTCACCCAGAAAAAATCGAATTAAATAAATTTTGTGCAAAATGTGGTGCACATACAGCTCACAGAGAAAAGAAATAATAATATTTTTGATGCTTTTAGCATCTTTTTTATTATTTTTTTATTTAACATATATAATTTATATAATGAAGGAAGGTAAAAATGAATAGAACAAAACTTGATATTTTTTTTAACAACAACCCGGAAGTCGAAGCTCTTATATCTGAAGCTCCACAAACAAGATTATGATATGCTGGAGTTCAAACAACAGATGGATTTATTATAATCGAAAGAGATAAAGCAACACTTTTTGTTGATGGTAGATATATTGAATATGTTAGAGCAAACGCAAAAAATGTTGATGTTAAATTACTACAAAGAACAAAAGAAGGAAATTCAATAAAGAAATTCTTTGAAGAAAAGAAATTTAAAAAAATAGCCTTAGAAAAAGATTACCTAATTAAAAATGTTGAAAATTACATTTTATCGTTAACAAATTTAACCTCTAATGATGTAGTATGAGTAAGTGCTCAAGAATTAAGAATTCTAAAATCAAAAGAAGAATTAAAATATTTACAAGAAGCTGTTAACATTTCATTAAAATCATTAGAACAGTTAAAGGAATGAATTAAACCTGGCATGAATGAAAAAGAAATTGCGGCCAAGTTAAATTATTTATTAAAAATGAACGGTGCTGAAAAAGAAGGTTTTGATGAAATAGTTGCTGCTGCACAATATGCTTCTGAACCACATCATCACCCAAATGAAAATAATTTATTAATTGAAAATCATTTATTAAAAGTTGATTTTGCTGCAAGATATAAAGGTTATACAGCAGATATAACAAGAACTTTTGTGGTAGGTGATCCTCAAAAAACAAATCCTGAATTATTAAAAATTTTAAAGATAGTTGAAGAATCAGCTGCAGAAGGTCGTAAAATCGTTCGTCCAGGTATTAAAGCCTCTGAAATTGATAGAGTTTGTCGTGAATACATTGAATCAAAAGGATATGGTCAATATTTTGTTCACTCTACAGGACATGGTTTAGGTATTGATGTACATGAATTCCCAAATGTATCTTCATCTAGTGATGTGGTTTTAGAACCAGGTATGGTTTTAACTGTAGAACCAGGTATTTATATCGAAGGTCTTGGTGGAGCAAGAAATGAAGATGATGTATTAGTAACAGAAGATGGTTACTACGTATTATCAAAACCAGAGGAAAAGAAAAATAATTTCTTTTAATAGAGGTTAAGCATGAAAATTAATATTATTGATTTACAGAATCTTGACAAGGAGAAGATTGACAAGGTTTCTATTGACACAATAAATAAAATTAGAAATTTTATTGAAAATAAAACGGATGATTTTTTAAAAATGAATTCCTCAGAATTAGCGGAACATTTAGATTTATCTCAATCAACAATTTCTAGATTCGCAAAAGGGCTAGGTTTTAAAAGCTATTCTGATTTTAAAATATATGTTTCTAAAAGATTACAATTAAAGCAAGATACTTATGATGATAATATAGATAATTCAAATATTAATTCTATTAATCAGGTTTCTAACAACATAAAAACTCACTATATATATTCCGTACAAAAAACTGTTGAAAGATTTATAGATAGCAATGATTTAATGGGATATATTAATACAATAAGAGAAAATAAGGTTAATGTAATTTTCGCAATTGGAGAATCTGGAATGGTGGGCCGTTATTTTTCGTGAAGCATTAGAAAAATTGGTTTTAATACTATATTTGTAGATAATATACATTCATTTTTCGGTTATTCAAGTTTAATAACATCTTATAAAAAAACACATGTAACAATAATTTCAAAAAGTGGTAAAACACTTGAAGTAAAAAATATTATTAACTTTTTGATTAAAAACAATGTAACTTATTCAATTTGAACCAAAAATACAAAAATAAAACCTGAAAATTGTAAAAATATACTTCTTTTAGAAAGTATTGAGCAAAATTACCGTATTAGTCATATTGGATCAAAAATTTCAGCTTTCTTAATTAGTGATATTATTTTTTCTTACTTGTCATCAGTTATTGATCAAAAGAAAATAATTTTTAAAGAAATTAATAACCAAATAAAGGAATGAAATTCATTGCTTCCTGATATGGAACAAAAAGAAGAAAACTAAAGAAAATAAGGCAAATTAAAATGCCTTATTTTCTTTCGTTTATTTTTTAACTTTAATTTATAAACACAATAAAAAAATTATTTCCTTATATTAAGGGAGTAAAAGAATACAAAGAAAATTATTAAAAAAAATAGATTATTATATAATATTAAAGCAATATAAAAATATTGCCAAAGTGGGAGATATTTTTTAATTAAAATATCGTTGGACCACAATATCGAAAGGATACAGAAATATGGCAAAAAAAGAAATTCAAAGAATTGCTAAATTGCAATTCCCTGCTGGTAAAGCTAAACCAGGTCCAGCTTTAGCTGGTGTTGGTGTTAACATGCCAGAATTTACAAGAGCATTTAATGACGCAACTAGAGATAGAGGTGATGAACCAGTTCCAGTAAAAATTATAGTTTACAAAGATAAAACATTTGAATTCCAATTATTCACATCTCCAGCATCATACAAAATTAAACAAGCTGCAAACTTACAATCTGGATCAAAAAATTCTAAAACTACAATTGTTGCAACAATTTCAAAAGATCAATTAAGAGAAATTGCAGAATATAAATTACCTGATTTAAACACAAATGATATTGACGCTGCTATGGCTACAATTGCTGGTACAGCTAAACAAATGGGTGTTTTAGTTGAAGGATACGACGACATTTTTAAAGCTAAAGCCGCTGCAAAAGCCGCTGCAAAAGCAGAAAAATTAGCACAATTAAAAGAAGCAGAATTAGAAGCAGATTTAGCTAATTTAGCTGAAACAAAAGGACAATCAATTGAAGTTAAAACAATTTCAGATGAGGAGTCTGAAAATACAGAAGAAGGAGCAAAATAATTATGGCTAAAAGATTATCAAAAAACCTTAAAAACGCTCGTGAATCATTCGATAGAACTGTTGCTTATGAATTAGAAGAAGCTATTGAATTAGCTAAAAAAACTTCATACGCAAAATTTGATGCTTCAATCGATTTAGCTTTTAACTTAAACTTAGACGTTCGTAAAGCAGATCAACAATTACGTGGTGCTGTGTTACTTCCACATGGTACAGGTAAATCAATCAGTGTATTAGTAGCAACAAATAATGTAGAAAAACAAAAACTAGCTAAAGAAGCTGGTGCTGACTTTGTATTAGATGGACCAGCACTTGAACAAAAAATTAAAGAAAATGACTTTAATTTTGATGTTATGGTTGCAGACCCAACAATGATGCCTTTATTAGGAAAATACGGTAAAGTTTTAGGTCCTAAAGGTTTAATGCCTAATCCTAAAACAGGTACAGTTACTCCAACTCCAGAAAAAGCTGTTGAAGAACTTAAAAAAGGTAAAGCTAACTATCGTACAGATAAAGCTGGAATCGTACATTCATTAATTGGTAAATCAAGTATGGATACTGAAAAACTAGTTGAAAATGCTAAAACTCTTATTTCTTTAATTAAAAAACTTAAGCCAGCTGCTGTTAAAGGTACATATATGTTAAACTTAACAGTTTCAGCTTCAATGGGGCCAAGTGTAAAGATTAAAATAGAAAAATAGGTCTAATGCCTATTTTTTTATAAAAAAATTTATAATAAAAAATTGCAATTTTTATAATTGCAATTTTTAAAATTAAATGTGGTTAAATATTAAAGCTAATATAATAGTAATACCTATACCTGTTATTAGACCAATGATTGCTGGTCAAAATAGCTTAATTTTTTCTACAGAAAATTTTTTCATAATATGTCCTTATTATTTTTTATAAATATATTGTAATTATAACATTATTTTAAAAAAATATGAAATTTATTCCTCATCATCCCATTCAAATTCAAATCCAAAAATAGATACTGTATCTCCTTTTTGAATATTTTGTTTAATTAATTCGTCTCAAACGCCAATTTTTTTTAATATATTATTAAATCTAACTAAATTATCATAAGTATTAATTGGTGTTCTATAATATAATTCTTCAACTTTTTTTCCACTAACGTTAAAGTAACCTCTATATTCTTGTTTCACTATAAAATCTGGTTCAAATTCGATTACTTTGTACTCTTCTTCATCTTCTTCATCGATTGTTGAGTAATCAAAGTTTTTGATTAGATCTCATAATTTACCTTTTAATTCGTTTAAATTTTCTCTAAAAATAGCAGAAATTTTAACAATTGGAATTAATGGATATTTTTCTCTAAATTTAGATATATTTTTTTCAAAATTTGGTAAATCACTTTTGTTTGCGACTACTAATTGAGATTTATTTTCTAATTTTAAATTATACGATTTTAATTCATTATTTATTATTTCAAAATCTTCAATTGGATTTTTTTCTTCAGAACCAAAATCAATAATATGTGCGATAACTTTGCAACGTTCAATATGTTTCAAGAATTGTGTTCCTAAACCTCTACCTAATGAAGCTCCTTTTATTAATCCGGGTAAATCTGCAACAGTATATGAATTATCAAAGTATTCTACCATACCTAATTGTGGTACTAGTGTTGTAAACTCGTATTCCGCAGCTTTTGCTTTAGCATTCGAAATAGCACTTAATAAAGTAGATTTACCAGCGGACGGTTTACCAACAATACCTACATCTGAAAGTATTTTTAAAACTATTTTTGCTTCAAAACTTTCACCAGGCATACCGTTTTCGCTTATTCTTGGTGCAGTATTTTTGGGTGTTTTAAACTTATTATTACCACGACCACCTTTACCGCCAGAAGCAATAAGATATGGTGTGTTAGGTTCTATTATGTCTGCAATTTGCTTATCATTTTTATAAACCAATGTTCCAACCGGGACTTTAATATATGTATCTTTAGCATTTGCTCCGTATAAATTTTTCGGACCACCCTTTACTCCGTCTTCTGCTTGAATTATTTTATTGCTATAAAAACTTAGTAATGTATTTTTTCCGGAATCTCCAACAAAATAAATGTGTCCGCCACGACCACCATCTCCGCCATCTGGACCACCTTTATCAACGTGAGCTTCTCTACGGAATGAGATCATACCATCTCCTCCCTTACCGGCCTTTAGTTTAACTGTAACTTCATCAATAAATTTTGCCATTTACAACCTCCTGTTTTAACTTTAAATTAATTATTTTAATAAAATTATTATTTAAAAAATATTGAATTTATATATATGTTTTTATATTAAAACTATTTTATTAATTATATCATAATAAAAAATGAGTTTTTAAGCCAAGGATATAAAATATTACTTTTTATCCCTTTTTAATTCATAAATCATATCTCTAAGTTCGATTGCTTTTTCATAATCTCTTTGTTTTGAAGCTTCTTCCATTTTTTTGGTTAATTCTTCTATTATGTTAACTATCTCTTTTTTCTTAAATTTAGATTTTTTACTTAAAATTAAATCTAATGAATTACTTGTGCCATCACCATAAATAGATTCAGGTATTTCTTTTAAAATAGTTTTTGGAATTATATTATATTTTTTGTTATATTCTTCTTGTATTTTTCTTTTTTCTATATTATCTTCTATACATTCTTTCATTGCTTGTGAGATTTTATCTGCATAAAATATCGCTTCACCTTTGGCGTTTCTAGATGCTCTACCAACTATTTGCTTTAAGCTAGTAGCACTACGCATAAATCCTTGTGCATCGGCTTCTAAAATTAATACTTTTGTAAGTTCAGGTATATCTATCCCTTCTCTCAATAAATTTATACCAACAATTGTTTCATAATCGCCAAGTCTAAATTTTCTTATAATTTCATTTCTTTCGAATGTATTGTGTTCAGAGTGAACATATCAACTTTTTATTCCTAAATTAATCAAGTATTCATTTAATTTTTCGGCACTCTCTTTTGAGGTTGTAAGAACAATAGTTCTACCATCGCTTTCTCTTTCTTTTATTATTGTGTCGTAAATATCATCAACCTGATTTAAAGTTGGCTTAATACTAATTTTTGGGTCAAGCAATCCTGTTGGTCTAACATACATTTTAGCAATATTGTTTTTTGAAATATTTATTTCATATTCGCTAGGCGTAGCTGAAATAAATATTTTGGTAAAGTCAAAATTTTCAACGACCTCATCATAACTAAGAGGTCTATTTTCTTTAGCAGAAGGTAATCTAAAACCGTAGTTAACCAAATTGTCTTTTCTTGCTTGATCACCTTTGTACATACCACCCATTTGTGGCACAGTGAGGTGTGATTCATCTATTATCATTAAAGAGTCTTTTGGTAAATAATCTAATAAAGTGTACGGTCTTTGTCCTATTTCACGACCATCAAGGTACATTGAATAATTTTCGATGCCTTTACACATACCGAATTCTTCCATTTCATCAATATCTGAAGTTATTCTTTGACTTAATCTTTGTGCTTCTAAAATTTTATTTTTACTATTAAAATAATTTAATTGCTCTTTCAATTCTTTTTTGATTTTTGGGATTATTATATCGTAGACATTATTGTCAACAGCATATTCATCTCCAGGAGAAAGAATATAAGCTATATGTTTTTTAATCAAGTTTTTGTTAAGAGGATCAACATTCGCAATTTCCTCAATTTCATCTCCAAAAAATGAAACACGTATTGCTTCGTTTTCTTTGTCAGAAGGATAAATAAATACATTGTCTCCTTTGACCGCAAAATTACCATTTTTTGGTGCTAAATCATTTCTTTCATATTTTACCTTTGTTAAGTCTCTAATGAATGTTTTTAATTCTATATTTTGACCTCTAAAAAATCTATAAAAACTTTTCTTGTAGATTTCGGGATTTAATGCACCATAAATTGCACTAACACTTGCAACCACTATTACGTCTTTTCTATTTAAAAGAGAATTTATGGTGCTTAAACGCATTATTTCTATTTGCTCGTTTGTTTGTGATTCTTTTTCAATATAGGTATCAGTATCTGGTTTATAAGCTTCGGGCCTAAAATAATCAAAATATGAAATGTAATACTCTACAGCATTATTAGGAAAAAAAGATTTTAATTCTGAATATAATTGACTAGCTAAAGTTTTATTGTGCGATATTAAAATTACAGGTTTATTAATTTTATTTATGACGTTAGCAATGGTAAAAGTTTTTCCAGAACCAGTAACACCATTTAATACGATGTTTTTTTCATTATTTTCAATTTTATCGACTATAAAATTTATTGCTTCCGGTTGACTTCCTGATGGTTTCATTTTTGTTTCTAATTTAAAATTGCTCATATGTAAATTATATATAAAAAAACGAACTAAAAGTTCGCTTTTGGTTTTATTTTAAAAGTTTTGCTGCGTTTTTATCAACTATTACTGTTACATCATTATGTGATTGTAAAAAACTTGCAGGCACATCTTCGGTTATAGGCCCTTGAATCATTTTGAATATAGCATCTGCTTTATGCTCTCCATCAGCAAGTAAAATTATTTTTTTAGATTCTAATATTGTACCTATACCCATTGAAATCGCAGTTTGTGGTACGTCTTCTTTTTTGTCGAAGTACTTTTGATTTGATTCAATTGTACTTTGGGTTAGGCTAACTTCACGTGTTCTATCTGTAATTTTTGAACCAGGTTCATTAAATGCTATATGACCGTTTGTACCTATCCCTAATATTGTAAAATCAATTCCACCTTTTTCTTTGATTAATTTTTCATATTGTTTAGCATTTTCTTCTATATCACCATTACCTAGAGGTAGATTAATATTTTCTTTTGAGATATTAATGTGATTGAATAAAACATTATGCATGAAGTAGTAATATGAACATTTACTATCTCTTGGTATTCCAACATATTCGTCTAAATTAAAGCTTGTTAATTTCGAAAAGTCTAACTCTTTATTTTTATAATATTCAATTAAATTTTTATATGTTGCAATTGGTGAGTTTCCTGTTGCAAAACATAAATTTGTGTCCGGTTTATTATTTATTTGTTCTTTAATAATTTTGGCAGCTTCAAAAGCTACTTCTGTTGCGTTATTTTTTATAATTACTTTCATATTTATCCTTTTATTTTTTTACCATCAATATAAACTTCTTTTATTTTTAAAGTGTCTTTATCTAAAATTACTAAATCAGCTAAAAAGCCACTCTCAATTTTACCTAAATTTTGTATATTTAAATATTTAGCCGAATTATAAGATGTCATTTTAACAGCATCATTGAGTGAATAACCAATTTTAACGATATTTTTAAATGCATCATGAATAGTTATTCCAGAACCTGCTATAGTGTTTGTTCCTTTTAATGTAATTAAATTACCTTTTTTAATAACGGGTATATCTCCTGAAATATTTTCACCATTAGGAGCATAAGCAGGTTTTATAGAATCAGATATTGCTATTATTTTATCTACACCTTTTAACTTAATAGAAAAATCAATAGACTCTTTTGAAACGTGTAATAAATCTATGATTAGTTCTGTATAAACATCATTATTATATAGTGCAGCTTCTAATAATCCTGGATTACGAGAATCTACCCCTGACATAGCATTTCACATATGACAAACTGAGTAACATCCATTTTTAAAGAATTTGTCGGCAATTTGGAAGGAAGCACTACTATGTCCAATTGAACCAATAATCCCTAATTTTGATTGCATATATTTGAAAACATCTAGATTTACCATTAAAGGATCGAAAGAAATTTTCTTCAACATATTGTTTGAAGTTTTGTACATTTTATCAACCCTGGTTTTTGTACCTTTAATTAGGTATTCAGGTTTGTGTGCCCCTTTTTTTGACATTCCAATAAAAGGTCCTTCAATATGTATTCCTAAATTACGAGAAACTCATGTTTTATTTTCAGAAACATCTTTTAAAGCTTTTAAAATAGTTTTTCAAGAATTTGTCATAGCTGTCGGCATAAATGAAGTAACACCGTGATTTGCAAGTTTTTTGGAAATTATTTTAACTGCGTTAGTTCCATCCATAACATCTTGATTATATATACCATGAATATGTGTGTCAATAAAACCAGGAACTAATAAAGCTTGTCCTTCACCATCTTTTTCAACAATCTCAAATATTTTATTATCCTTTATGTAAAGATCAGCATTTTTTATTGTTTTTTCAGGGTTAATAATTTTTACATTTTCAATTTTAATAATATTATTATTCATGCTCAATAACCTTTCTTAAGTTGGAGTTATTTTCATTTAGTAAATCAACAGCTTGTTTATAGTCTAAGTTTTTTAATATCATAACTATGGATATTTTAGCATTTTGTTTAGCTTCATTATATTTTTGTTCTGCATAATTAAAATCAACATTTGCAATATCTACTATCATGTTTATAGATCTTTTTACTAACTTTTCATTTATAGGTTTAACATCAATCATATATTCATCGTATACTTTTCCAGTTTTTATTGCTGTTATTGTTGAAATTGAATTTAAAATTAATTTTTGCATTGTAGCTGATTTTAATTTTGTTGAGCCAGAAATAACTTCGTTCCCTAATTCTAATACCAATGTAAAGTCAGCAAATTCTTCAATAGCACCATTTTTATTGTTTGATATTAAAACTGTTCTTGAGCCTTTTTCTTTCGATTTTGAAAGAAAACCTTTTACATATTTAGTATTTCCAGAAGCACTTAAACCTATTACTAAATCATTTTGATTAATTTTGTTTTCAAGTGCATTTGATTCTCCTAACCCAAAATCGTCTTCATTCATTTCAAGAGAATCTAAAACTGCATCGTCTCCGCCAGCTATTACATACTTAAATCAATTTTTTTCTCCATAAGTAGGATAAAAATCTAATGCATCGAGCATTCCTATTCTTCCGCTAGTTCCTGCTCCAACATAAAAAACTCTTCCGTTTTTATTAATAGATTCAATACACATTGAAGCTATTTTTTCTATATCTTTTGAATGTTCTTTATAAGTATCTGCAACTTTATAATTTGCTTCAACAAATAAATTATTTAATTCATTTAACTCGTATTTATCTAATTTTTTCATATTGGCCCTCAACTTTCTAATATATTAGGTTCAAACATATTTTAGTTTTAAAAGTCATTATAAAATATAAATGAATAATATATGTTTTTATATTTTTATATGTTATTAAAAGTTGATTTTTTAAAAAATATAGTGAATACTTTATGCAAAAATATTTTTATCTTCTTTAAAATGTTTAAATAATATTGAGCGACCTAATAGTTGCTCGACTAATGAAAGGTTATTTTATTTAATTAAAAATGTCTAAAAAAATGTCAAATAAATTATCCTCATTACACAAATCACAATATGCATATATTGCTTTATGAATATTATTCGCAATTTTACTTGTAGCAGTAGTACTATTAAGTACACTATATACAAAACCTGAAGATGCAGCAGCTATCGCATCTAGAGCGAATACTATTGCAGCAATCGCGTTATTATTCGTTATTGTGTTTTTAGGAGCAATCGTTGCTACAGTTTATGTACACGGTTTTGTGCTTAAAAAAGCTCAAAAAAATTCAATTTCAAAATCTGGAGGTAAAAAATAATGATGTCAATGTCAAAAAATAACCAACAAACCAGTTTTTGAACAAAAGTAATGTCAAAATTAAGCTCAATTGGTGCTACACTTATGTTCCCTATCGCAGTTTTACCAGTTGCAGCCGTTCTTTTAAGAATTGGTGCTGAAATCCCAACAGATACAGCATTCTCAAAATTAATTCAAGAAATCATTATCAAACCTGGTGCTGCAGTATTTGATAATTTACCAATTTTATTTGGTGTAGGTTTAGCTTTTGGATTTACAAAAGATAAACGTGCGGAAGCCGCATTTGCCGGATTAATAGCTACATATATTGTTATAGCTTTAGTTCCTTCATTTACAACAGGATTCTACGGAAATGTTGCATTTAGTGAAGGAAATGGTTTTGAAGCCTTATTTGGTGGAAAATATAATGCGGTTTTAGGAGGAAACGTACTTAATGGACTTGCAATTGGTGCTTTAGTTGCGTATGTATACAACAATACAAATTCAGTTAAATTACCAAAAGTTCTTGGTTTCTTCTCAGGAAAAAGATTAGCTCCAGCATTAGCTATCATTTCTGGTTTAGTATTCTCATTCGTATGAGCAATTGTTTTCCCATGAATAGCATACGTAATTTACTTAATTTCTAAAGCTATGTCAGATGCAGTTTCAATAAAAGAAGGTTCAGATTTTGAATCAGCTAGATGAACAAGAGCTGCAATTATGGGAGTTTATGGATTTATAAATAGATTATTAATTCCATTTGGATTACACCACATTCCAAATAACTTATTCTGATTCCAATTAGGAACATTCGCTAAAGAAGGTGGTGCAGCAGGCGAAACAGTTAACGGAGATATTTTCATCTTCTTACAAGGTGTTGCTAAAGGTAACCCTGGTGGAATCTTCCAAGCAGGATTCTTCCCAATGATGATGTTCGGTTTACCAGCTTTAGTTTTAGCATTTGTTAAAACAGCTGCTACAAAAGAACAAAAAACAAAAGTTATTGCTTTATTTGGTTCAGCAGCCGTAGTTTCATTCTTGACAGGTATTACAGAACCAATCGAATTTGCGTTCTTATACATTTCACCACTTCTATACTTCATTCACTCATTATTAACAGGAATATTTGCATTTATTACAGGTGCATTCGGAATTCAATTAGGATTCGGATTTAGTGCTGGATTTATGGACTTCGTTCTTTCAATTCCTAAATCATTAAGAATTATTAATGAATCTGGTTACGAAGGTGCTGCTAAAGTTATGGCAAATCCATTCTGAATTTTACCATTAGGATTATTAACAGGTGTAACATACTACTTCACAGGTTACTTCATGATTACAAAATTAAACTTAAGTACACCAGGACGTGGAGCCGGAGTTATTGCAGATAGTGAACAAGAAGAAACAACTTCTACAACAGAAGAAGGTGAATTATCAGCAAAAGCTAAAAAAATTGTTAGTGCATTTGGTGGATGAGACAATATTGTTGAATACAACAACTGTGCAACAAGATTAAGATATACAGTTAAAGATTCTTCAAAAGTTAACGAAGAAGAACTTAAAAAATCAGGAATTTTTGGACTATCAAAAGTTTCAGATACAGGATATCATGCAATTGTTGGTGTTGAAGCAGAAAGTTTAAACAACGAAATAGTTTCAAACAAAGGTGCAAAATTACAATAATATAATTTAAATAATATAATAAAAATTCAAGTATTTAAGATGCTTGAATTTTTTTAAATAAAAAAGTTCTAATTAATATTTACTTAGAACTTTCAAGTTTTAAATATGCAACTTGTGCAATCATTGCTCCATTATCGGTGGAGTATTTTAGCGATGGAATAATTGCATCTTTGTGTAATTTTAAAAATTCATTTCTAAGAAAAGTATTTGCGCTAACACCACCGCCTAATACAATACTTTTTGGATTATATTTTTTTATTGCAACACTCATCTTTTCAATTAAATATTCAACAGCAATTTTTTGAAAACTAGCGGCTATTTTATTTTTATCAATTGAATTATTTTTCATTTTTTCAGAATTAATTAAATTTAAAACCTGAGTTTTTAAACCGCTAAAAGAAAAATCTAATTCATTTTCTGTTTTAGGCTTTGTAAAGTTAAAAAAATCTCCTTTGTAATTTTGATAAATCTTATCTATTAATGGTCCTCCAGGAAAACCTATACCAGTTCTAGAGGCAACTTTATCAAACGCTTCTCCAACAGCATCATCCAAGGTTTCGCCTACAATTTCAAAATTATTGTAATCTTTTGCATATAAAATTTGGGTATGTCCTCCTGAAACTAATAGGCATAACGATGGAAAAAAAATCTTTTCTGTTATTGTAGCAGACAAGAAGTGACCATGTAAATGATTTACCGGAATTAGAGGTTTATTCATAGATATAGATAATGCACTCGCAAATAAATAACCAATTTGTAAAGAACCTATTAATCCAGGTTCTTTAGTATATGCTATATAATCAATCTCGGACAAATTATATTTTTTCATGATTTCATTTTGTAGTATCGCTATATTTTTAACATGTTCTCTAGATGCCAATTCAGGTATAGTTCCGCCATATTTTTCAAAAATATCAGTTTGAGAAATTGATCACATATCTAATAT
This sequence comes from Mycoplasma sp. CSL7503-lung, assembly GCF_025515455.1. GTDB lineage: Bacteria > Bacillota_I > Bacilli_A > Mycoplasmatales > Metamycoplasmataceae > Mycoplasmopsis. Next base: position 24,922 of record NZ_JAOPHP010000005.1, read on the forward strand.
TTTTCCGTTTTCCATTATTGCAATTGAAGTGTCATCATGAGAGGTTTCTATGCCAATTATTTTCATTACTTAATTTCTCCTATTTGAGGCATTTTAATGTATAAAGGTTCAATTTCCAATAAATTTTTAGTTTTGAAAATATCTTTATAATTTACGAAATTTAATTTCATTTCAAAATAATTTATCTTACTTTTTTGTTTACCGTTATCATCTAAAATTTTAATTGATGTTTTAATTTCTTTATTTAAATCTAGTTTGTTATAAAAATACATTTTTTTACCTTGAGCATCAATAAAAAAATCTTTTTGATTTGGATTTTGAATTTCTAATATAAAAAAAGAATTTGTGTAAAATAAGTTTTTATTTTCCAACATTGCCATTGTCCTTAAAAAAACCAAACTAGATCTTACTCCTGTGAAGAAACCAGGACCGACATTTGTATAATATGCATCAATTTTTTTATTAGTTAAATTGTTTCTACTTAATATTTTTTTGTATTGATCGACAATTAAATCGACTTTCTTTTTATAACCTTCTAAAATTATTGAATCAACTACATTAAAATTATTATCAAATAAAAAAATAACAAAATCAGTTGATGAAGTGTCTAAAAATATATTCATTTTATTTCTCCTCTAATTCAATAAATCTTTGGTCATTAATTATACTAATCTTAATTTTTGTAAAATTATCAAACTGATACTTTAAATATTCAGACCATTCGATGGCAACAATATTATCTTCGAAATAATCTACAAATTCGTCTAAATCTCCCTTGTAGTTATATAAATCAATATGTATAAGTCCGTTATATGTTTTCATGTAATTAAAACTTGGAGATGTAATTTTGTCTTTTATTTCTAGTTGTTTTGCTAACAACTTAACGAAAGTTGTTTTGCCTGAACCTAAATCACCGTATAATAACAAAATTTTATTTTTCTTAATCAATGGTAATATTTTTCTTATAAAATCATCCAATTCTTGTAAATCATTAATTTTTATTTTCATCATTATTTTCTCAAAATTTATTTATATCTTTTTTAGTAGCTACTACGACCGCTTCTGGTCCAACATGAATCAAAATAACAGAAGGAATAAATGCACTTTTTGCTATTATGTCATATTTGTTTTTTATATATTCTATATAATAGTTAATTGTCTCTAAATCAGAAGATATTATCAATATATCCGTATTATAATTATGTTTTTTTAATTTAGATTCAATTTCTTTCTCTACCGTTCTATTAAAAACTAGACCTTTACCTTGTTTTAAAAGCTCTCCGTTTTCGAACCTTATCAATGGTACTACTTTAAGGAGTTTTGCAAGTGTGGCTGCAGCGGGTGTTAAACGTCCTCCTTTAAGTAAATAATTATTATATTTCGGTATTAAAGTAACGTCTAAATCTTCGTCTCATGGCTCAACTTGTTTTATCGAATATTCTAAATCATTAGTTTTTTTATATGTTTTAACAAATTTATTAACTTGCATTTGCAGTGTTCCTGAAATATTTACCGATTCAATAACTCTAAGTTTAGGATAATCTTTTTCTAAATTTTTTAACATTGAGTATTGACTTGATAAGTATTTTGAAATAGGAAAAACCACTATTTTATCATATTCTTTTGATAATTTTTCGATCATTTTGCAAGAATAACCTATTGGTGTAGCGGATGTAGAATATGTTTTAGTTTCTAAATTAAAATTTTCAAAAATATTATAATGACTAATATCTATTCCGTCATAAAAATTTTTACCATCAATTTCAATAATTAGAGGTAAAAAATAAAAACCTTTCGAGTTTGCTTCTTTTTCTGTTAAACCAATTGATGAATCCACTACTATTGCTATTTTTTTCATACGTATATTATAATATAAAATAACAATTAAATGTGTTATAATATAAAAATGATTATATGCAATGTTTTAAATGAAAATTTCGCAAATACAAGTATTGTTTTTGTTAATTCAAATATTAAAAAAATTAATAAAATTTATGGTGATAAAATAGTATTTTTTGTTGACGAAAACAAGAATGTTTCTTCGATAAATATTTTGGATAATAAGAAGTATTTTATTGAAAATAATAATAAATTTTTTAGATTAAGTAGCGAGCAAATTAATATCATTAAAGATGTGGCTAATAAACTAGGATTAGTGATAAAACCTATAAAAATGTTTCAATATGGTAAAATCCTAAAAAGAACTATTCATGAAAAAAGTAATAAATTGTTTGTTTTAGAGGTTAATTTTAATGAAGAAAAAACTACTCAAATAATAACGAATACATTGGATACTTTAGAAGGAAAAGTGTGTGTGTTTGCTAGAATTGGTGCAACCACCTTCTCAGGACTTGAAATTTTAAGTGGTAAAGTTATGAATATAGAAAGTAACGGTATGGTAACAAGCTATAAAACATTAGGAATTGAAAGAGATGGTTTAATTTTTGGCGATGAGACACAAGTGGGACAGGAGTTTGATTTATGTCAAGACATTTAGTTTTAAAAGACCTTGAAAAAAGAGGTATTCTCAAAGATACAAGTAATATTGAAAAGTTTTATAAAACTGACGATGAAAGTGCTGTTTACGCTGGTTTTGATCCTACAGCTGATAGTTTACATCTTGGTAATTATATTCAAATTGCAATACTTTTAAGGTTTAAATCATATGGTTGAAAAGTTATTGGTGTTTTGGGTGGTGCTACCGGTATGATTGGAGACCCTTCTTTTAGAGATAGCGAACGTCAATTGCTTGATAGCGAAACTTTAAATAAAAATAAAAATAAAATTAGACAACAACTAGAAGGATTTGGGATAGAAGTTATTGATAATTTTGAATTTTATAAGGATATGAATTTTTTAACATTTTTAAGAGATGTTGGAAAATTAGTAAACATATCAACAATGATTAATAAAGATTCAGTTGCTAGAAGATTAGAAAAGGGATTGAGTTTTACTGAATTTTCATATCCGTTGATACAAGGGTGAGATTTTCTTCAACTTTATAAAAAGTACAATGTACGTGTCCAATTTGGTGGTTCAGATCAATGAGGAAATATTACAACAGGTTTAGAAATAATTTCTAAAGTTGTTGGAAACGATCATGAAGCTTTTGTGTTTACTTCCGGGCTTCTTACTGATGAGAATGGTAATAAATTCGGTAAATCCACAGGTGGAGGTAGTTTGTGACTCGATAAAGAACGTACAAAGCCTTTTAATATGTATCAATTTTTAATAAAACAAACTGATACTATAGTAGAAAAATTACTTTTATGATTAACTTTTTTACCTATTGAAAAAATAAATGAAATTATGGAAATTCATAATTCTAATACATCATCTCAATATGCTCAAAAAACACTAGCATATGAGGTTATTAAAAATATTCATGGAGAAAACGAGGCTATTAAATCAAAAACAATAAGCGAAATTTTATATAATAAAAAACTTGATTTGAGTAGTTTTGATTCTAATATTTTATCTTCTCTTGAAAAAGAAATACCTTTAGTAGAAATTAAAAAAGACTCTAATTTAATAGAACAATTAATCGGTAAATCAATTTTAAAATCTAAAAGAGAAGCAAGAGAATTTATCCAAAATAAGGCAATTAAATTTAATTTAAAGCCAGTAAACGAAGATTTTGTTGTTTATTCAGAATATTTTAACAACAAATACGCGTTATTGCACGTTGGTAAAAAAATTATTTATATTGTTAAAATAATTTTTTAATTTTAATAAATAAAAAAATCGCATTTTGCGATTTTTTTATTCTTCTTCTTCATCGTACTTATCGTTATTTGAAGAATTATTACCTTCTTCGTAACTAGCAGTGTATTTACAATTAGGAAAATTACTACATCCGATAAATTTTTGTCCTTTTTTATTATTTCTAATAAGTAATTTATTTCCACATTGTGGGCAATTTTCATCAAGTTCAATTAATTCAAATTGAACTACACTCATTTTATCTGTAGCTTGTTCTAATGCCACTTGAAATTTGTTTCAAAAAGCTTCCATTAAATTATTTTTTTCGAGTTCATTATCTGCAATTTTGTCTAATTGCTCTTCAACTGAAGCTGTATACAATTCATTAAAAATATCTGGAAAGGCATTTATTAAAGAATCACTTACTTTTATACCAAATTCTGTAGGTACAAGTTGTTTACCTTGCATATTAACATAAGCACGATCTTTGATTATTTTAATTGTTGAAGCAAAAGTTGAAGGTCTACCTACTTTTATTTCATCTAGTTTTTCAATTAATGTTCCATCATTATATCTTGGCGCAGGTTTTGTCTCATGTTTTTCAAAATTAAATTGTTCGACAGCAACAATTTGATTTAGTTGATAATTTGGATCATTTTGTTCTAATTCTTTATTTGTAACTATATAATAACCATCAAAAATAATTTTTGAATAAGTGTTTTTAAACATATATTCTTTAGTTTTATAAGTATATTGTTTGCTTTCTCTAATAGGTTGTTTTATTAGTGCCATTAAGGTGTTTTCATAAATTAATTTATAAACTTTTAACTCACTTTCTGACATTTCGGGGTACTTACTTTTTGCTAATTCTGGAGTTAGCTCTAAATTTGTTGGTCTAATAGCTTCGTGGGCATCTTGATCACCACTAAAGCCTTTTATTTCTTCAGCTATATAGTCTTTTCCTCATTTTTTAGCAATAAATTTATGAGCTTCATTCACAAAAGTTTGCGACATTCTTGAACTATCGGTTCTTGGGTAACTTATTAATCCTCCATCTCCATAACCCTCATAAAGATTTTGTGCCGCAGATTGTGTAGAAGAAGAACTTAATGGGCTTTTTTTGTATAATGTAGCTTGTTTGAAAGGTGTTAATGCTCCAACTTTTCTTTGACTTTTTGTTATATTAATTACTTCTAATTTTAGATCTATGTTTTCAAAATCTTTTTTAATTTTATCGATATCTTTTGTTTCGATTCATTCTCTTTTTTCAGAACTATTTTCAGAATTAAAATACATAGCTAAAACATCATTATTTACTAACTTTGCATTCAACTTGTAATATTGCTCAGGTATAAAAGCATTTATCTCTTTTTCTCTATCTACGACAAGCTTAAGCGCAATTGATTGAACTCTACCCGCAGTTGGCGTACCAGGAGAGTTTTTGAATTTTTTTCTAATCAATTGACTTACTCTAAAACCAATGATACGATCTAACATTCTTCTAGATTTTTGTGCATCAACTAAACCTTCATCTAGTACGCTTGCCTTTTCAAAAGATTTTAAAATTGCATCTTTTGTTATTTCGTTATATTTAATTCTTGAGTACATTTCAGGTTTTATTTTGAAATATTCAACAATATGTGATCCTATCGCTTCACCCTCACGGTCAGGGTCAGTTGCAATGTAAACATGTTTAGCTTCTTTTAATGCGCTTTTTATTCCGCTAACTAATTTACTTTTGCCTCTTTCTAGAGAATAAGAAGGTTCTCAATTTTCAAAATCAATACCTAAACCGTATTCTCCGCTTGTTTTCATTTTTAAAAAATGACCTATTGAAGCAATAACTTCATAATCGTCACCTAAATATTTTTTAATTGTATTTACCTTATTTGGTGACTCAACAATAACTAAATTTTTCATAACCATAAATATATCACAATTATTAACTTTTTTGTCAAGTTTTTCATTTTAATATTTATTAAATTTAAAATTTAAATTTCTTAAAATATTATTAAGAAAATATACAAAATTTTATATAATTAACTATGAGTATGTATAGAGTACTCCTTGGCAAATATTGCCCAGAAAGACCAAAAGGAGATAAAAAATGGTTAAATACGAAATTATGATGATCGTTGATCCTAAAGCAGACTCTAAAATTGCATTTGATTTACTTAATGAAGTTTTCGGTGCAGGAGTTAAAAAAGCTGAAAAATTAGAGAAAAACGAATTAGCATACGAAATAAATAAATCTAAATTTGCACAATACATTCAAGCAGAAGTTGAAACAGAAGCTAACTTACCTGCAGAATTTACACGTCGTGCAAATATCATTAAACAAATTTGAAGAACACTTGTAATTAATTTAGATAGTGAAAAAGGTTTAAATAGTTCTAAAAAAGAAAAACCAAATAGAAAAAGAAGAACATTCAAACCATACGATAAAAACAACACAAGAAATGAAAATAACTCAACTGAAAATACTGAAAAACCAAGAAGACGTACAACAGTAAAAATTGAAAAAGTTGAAAAATAATTTTCGAGAAAGAAAGGTAGTTATTTAATATGAATAAAGTTATTTTAATAGGTAGATTAACATCTACCCCTGTGTATAACGCAACAAGCTCAGGTGTAGGATACACAAGATTCACATTAGCAATAAATAGAAGAATATCAAATTCTTCTAATAATGAAATTACTGATTTTATTAATGTTATTGCTTGAAGATCTACAGCAGAATTAATTGCGAAAAACACAACAAAAGGTTCTAAAGTTATGATAGAAGGTAGTATACAAACAAATACTTATACTTCTAGAGAAACTAATCAATTAGTTAGGTCGTTTGATGTTGTTGTTGATACATTTGAATTCTTGGAATCTAAAGATGAATTCCAAAGAAGATTGAGAAATAACGACAATAACAACCAACAAATGTCAAATAATGGATTTAATAATAATTTTAATAATAACTATCAACAACAAAATAATTTTAACAATCAAAACCAATGACAAAATAATAATTCGGTTCAAAATAATGTTATGAATAGTAAACATAATTTCGAAGATATCACAAGCGGATATTCTGAAAATGAAAATAATGAACCAGATGACCAAGAAGTTTTTGGTTAATATTTCAAGGAGATTAATATGGCTTACAACAAACGTAAAAAAGTTTTTTCAGGTAGAAGAAAAGTGTGTTCATTTTGTGAAAACAAATCTAACTATGTTGACTACAAAGACGTTGAATTATTAAACGGTTATGTATCAGCAACTGGACAAATTAAATCAAGATCAATTACAGGTACATGTGCAAAACATCAAAGAAAAGTATCTACAGCTATTAAAAGAGCTAGATTTATTGCTTTAATGCCTTACACAGTAGTTCGTGTTCGTAACTTATCAAAATAATTAATAGTTACAATTCATAATAAAAGCCTCTCAAATTAAGTTTTTGAGAGGCTTTTTGTATCGATTAAATTTTTATTCAGTAATTATTTTGTTTTTGTTTACGAATTCTTTTTTAGAAGAACTTAAAATCATTATTGTAGCAGCAAAAGTTGCAAACGGAGCGATGAATCCGATTAATAATAAAGTTCTAATTTTATCTTTTGCATTTATAGTTAAAATAATATGAGTAACAAGTGTTATTATAGAAAATGCAAATAATAAAATTCCTATTATTATAGAACCGATTAAAACTCCCTTAGCACTATTATAAACTTCACTTTTGTTTGTGTAATAATTATCATATCCATAATTGTTATAATTGTTGGTTGCTTTTACAACGCTTGTTACGTTTATGGCTATAATTACTATTATAAGTATTAAGATAAGAATTTTACTTAATAAATTTGTTAAAGCTAATTTTTTATTTTTATTCATTTTGACCTTTCTATTTTTTGAATTAATCAATATAATTCTAAAAAAAAAAAAAAAAACGGAAGTATTTTTAAAAAATTTTATTAATTATTTTATTTAAAAAAATTTAAAAGTAAATTTAAGCATAAAAATGTATTTTTCAAAGTGATATAATTTTATGTAGATAGGAGTTATTATGGATTTTCATGAAAAAATTTTATCAAGACAAAGTATTAGAGAATATGATCTAAATCATCCGGTTTCTGAAGAAGAAAAAGAATATATTATAGATGTAATTAAAAATACGCCAACTTCTTCGAATTGACATTCATCAAGTGCTATTGTTATTACTGATAAAACTATATTAAATAAAATAGCTGAACTTTATCCTAAAGGAACTCACATTAGAACAGCTTCTATTTTTGTTATATTTTTAGCAGATTTTAATAGGATGAATATGGTTTTAAAAAGTAATCCTGATGTTAAATTTAATAAGAATTCAACAGAAACATATACTATAGCTGTTGGTGATGCATTTATTCAAGCTACTAGTGCACAAGATCAAGCAATTGATTTAGGGCTTGGAACATGTTTTGTTGGTTTTGTTAGACATATAGCAAAAGAAATAATTGAACTATTAAATATAAAAGGGCAAGCATTTCCGGTCATTGGTCTTACAATTGGTAATAAACTTAATAACAATACTTTGGTTAAGCCTAAAATTAATCGTGTATTTATGAATAATTATGATATTGAAAGAATATCTTCGGATATAGAGGAATATAATCCAAAATTAGTGGATTATATAAAGGAATCTTTTCCAAATATAGATCCTTTAAATTATGTGGACTCTTCAATAAATTCGGCAAAAAGACATTCGGTTCAAACTGAACTTATTGAAGAAATTTGAGATTTAGAACTAACTAAATAAAAAAATGAAAGGAAGCATTTTCCTTTCATTTTAATTTTATTAAATATCTGATGTATTTTTTGTTGGTGTATATTCTATTAATTTATTATTGTCAAATTGGAATTCTGTAGGAATATTTGTTTTTTCAAAACCATTAGGGAATAGTCATGTATTTTTAACTTTATTTTCTTTAAAAAGTTTTTCCATACTTTCACGATATGAATTTTGTTGATCTTTCCCACCACCATAAATTAAATCATATTGTGGTAGGTTATAATCTCCGAATAAACCTTTATAATTATATCCTTCTGATCTAAAAGCAGATGATAATCCGGTTTTAGCTCCTTGAAAACTTGCGTGATATACAGAAACCATTTCGTTATTTTTTGTTCTCACACCACTTCCCGAAGCTCCACCACCCGGAACATAATTTCTTGGTAGATATTCAAGACCGTATAAAATGTATTTTTTGTTATCGTCAGAAACATATAAGTTATCAAATGGTTTTTGTTTTGCTCCTACGGTTGGTGAAGAAATGAAAGCGTCGACAACACCTGGTTTGTCTATAAAACCACGCCAAGCAACATTGTATGATAAAAAGTTACCACGGTCAAGTTTCTCTTTTGTTCTTTTATCGAACTCGTCTTCTGTCACAGTTTTATTATAATAATCCCCATCAGCATTTGTTCATAAGCTATAACCATGTTCACGAACTTTCATTTGATCTTCTTCAACGTATTGTTTTATAAATCAATCAAATCAGTTGTTAGATTTTGATTTAGGATAACCTAAAATAATTAATTGATCCAATTTATTTAAGTCTACATTTCTAGATAAAATAGGATTATTTATTTTTTCATAATTCTTTAAATATGATTCTGATTTAAACTTAACTTTATCTTCGTCCTTTCAATTTGCATAATCATTTGTTATTCATTTTGCAAATTCTTGAGGACTTTTACCTTTTAATTCGTTGGTTGAAATTTTTTCGAAATCAATTTCAAATATTGAAAAATCAAGAAATTCTTGTACATCCTTATATTTTTCTTGCTGTTTATTTATCAAATATTGTGATGGATTTGTTTTTAAATAATCTTTAGCATCAAAAATTCTTTTTAACGATTCTTTTTGAATAACTCCTGTATTATATTTATCAGAATCTAGTGGTATTACTTTTAATTTTGAATAATCACCTCTAACAGATTCCTTATTTACATTTGTTATTGACATTCCCGCAAATCTACTTGGATTTATTGCATCCGCAACATGTAAGTTTGTACCAAAGTAAAATTTAGTTGGATAATGTCCGCTTTCAGGTAACTCGTAATCCATAATTCAAATGGTTCCTGCAATAACATCTTGAGAGTCTATAAATTTATTTTGAATATCTCACATACTTTGTGCTTTTCTTATAAAGTTTTCTGCGTTTTGTTTGGTTTGTTCGTTTATTTCATTATCTGATTTTATTTTATTTAAAACAACATCTTTATATTTATTTAAGTAATCTGTGTAAATTCTAGCTGCGCCATTTTCATCGCCATTCATTTGTTGAACTAATGCTCTAAAAATATCGATTGTTATTTGCTCTAAATAATCTTGAAGAGGATTTTCCATAGTATCGCCGTGTGCTTCGTTAATTCTTCTAATAAATTCATCTTTTGCGTTTTTGTCGTTTATTTTTTCTGCAAATTCTTTTAATTTTTCAGGGTTCTTAACGTGCTTTCTTAATAGGTTTCTTTGATTTTCATCTTCACTAGCTAAATAATTATTAATTTCTACGTGATATGTAATGTAAGATGCATCTAAATAATTTTTGTTTGTTATTGTTCTAGCTAAACCTTGATCGTTTCCAGGTTTTTTTCCTAAAGAATCTACTCACGAATCTTTTTTACCTATTTCCATTACATTATTTAAAGATAAACCTTCTACACTATTGTTTGATCCATATTTTGGTAATGTAAATCCTTTATATACAGCACTTTCGTAAGGGCTAAAACCAACTTCCTCGGCCTTTTTATTGAAGAATTTTATGTTTTCGTCAGTGTTTGATGTTAATTCTGGTCTAATTGCTTGTAAATCGCCTGCACTTTTTATATAGTTCTTTAAAGCAGTTAAATAAATGTTATCGTCATATTTAAATTTTTCGATTGGAGTTTTTTTAACGTATTCTGTTATTTCGTTGTTTGATGTAGGTTTTTGCAATCCGCCTAATTCAGTTCCGCCGTATTGTTCTCCGTTTTCATCAGTACCTTGTTGGTTGCTTTTAAAACCAGAAAGTTGAATTTGTTTAACTTCTGATGTCTCTCTAGTTAATCTATTTTTAAATGTAACATAAAAAACAACATTTCCTGTTTTGTTTGGATTTTCTTCTCCTTCTACACCTTTTGCGTTATTTACTTCTATATCTAAGAATCATGCATATTCATCGGTAGGTACAAATTTATCTAATAACATATTTCTAATTACTTGTGAAGGTAAAACTTCAGATTTACTTTGATTTCTAATAGATTCAAATGCGAAATTAAAATGTGTTCCTTCAGCTGGGTCAGTAACTACTTCAGTGAATTTTTGTTTAGATAATTTTTTTTGTTCTTCGGTTGCAGGTTTTTCTGCTTCCTGAGTTGCTGATAAAAATAAATTAAGTAGTTGTTTATTTTTGTTAGATACATTAGTTTCGTTATTAGCATCATCTATTTTTGAATTAATTTCACTTCTTTTTGATTGGTCAACTATCCTTCTCGAAATTTCTTTTGTTGTTTTTACTAATTGTTCAGAATTACCATTTTCTAATATTGATTTTTTTATTTCGTTATTAATTGCATCGAGTGCTTTATCATCGCTCGCTTCTCTAATTTTGTTGATAAATTCGTCCTTATTAACATCGTTTGGTAAGAAATTTATTAAATCAGTAACTTTATTCTTTTTGATATCAATTGCACTTGTAGGTTGATCTTCATTTTCTGAGCTATTAGTAGAATTGCTATTAGCTTTTTCAGAAGATTGTTTATTGTTTGCTCCACACGAAATTGCAGTGACAATCGAAGTCATTCCGAATGTTAAGGATAACAATTTAGTTCATTTATTTTTTTTCATTTTTTATCTCCTATGAAAATTCTCATGTTTCATCACTATCAACAACTTCATATCCATTTGCTTTTAGTTGTTCGATTAAAGCGATATTTTCTTTATCCACTTTTATTGTATTTTTAAGTTTACCCAATGATATTAAAGTTCTTAATTCGTTAATACCACTTGTACTTAAAGTTGTATTTCCTTTAATGTAAACATATTGAGTTTCATTATTATTTGAAAAGGTAATTTTGGTTTCGGGTGGTCCTGGTTCTCCTATAACCATATTTTTAGAAAATCCGGCATCATTTAGTTCGTTTGCGTAAATGTCGAAGTAAGAACCAGTATTAAATAAATTAACTTTTCTAAGTCTTCTTTGTGGTTTTTCTGGGTGAACTATGTCGGTGAATACTAAATTTTTGAGTGATCTAATTTGTGGGACTCTGCTAAAATCTAAATTCATTGGGTACGAGTAATCTCCACTACTAAAAAAAGGTTCGTGGTGTCTTGCTCAATATACCAATCTTAGACCGTCGTTGATACGTTTAAATTTAGCAACATCATTTGGAGCATTTTCTATTAAGTCACCTTTATCAAATGAAATTGTATTAAATACTAATCTTGTAGCTAATTTTGAACCGGGTTTATAATCAAAACCTACGTTATAATCAATGCTGTTTACTCAAGCAACATTACGGAAAGAAAGTGGGTTAAGATTTCATTCTTCTTTTAACGAATTACCTTCTGTGTATAACGAAAGTTCGTCAATTTCTTTATCTTCAAGTTCAATTAATGATGAAGTATTAGAAGCTGCCGCATCAAAAAATAATTCTAATTGCGGTAACTTTTTGGGTAAAGCTTTTAAAATGTCTTTGAATTTTTGACCTGCTGACTTTTGACCCATGTTTAATATTCTATATGAAGTTATTTCAACTTTATCTTCTGTAAGTTCTTCAATTAATGATTTGGTTTTTTCGTAAGCTCTATCATCACTTGCGTCAATACTTACAACAGTACCTTTTTCTCTCTTGATTGCAGGGTCATTATTGGTTCTTGTAAGTTCATAAATTTCTATACCATCAATGTTTTGGATATTATATTTTTGAAATTTAGGATCACTTTTTATATTTCTTTTTTCTCATCCAGGGTATAAGCCGTCTTTAATTTGTCCGCCAGTTCTCCACATTCAATCATTATATCCAAACGCTCTTTTTTCAATATTATCTCTATAATATCTATTTAATGTTTGGTTATGACCATCGGGAACGGCACCTATATGACTGCTTATTTCACCTTTTTCATTTATATATGAACCTTCCGCTCCTAAAGTATGACCTTCCTTGAAAAGATTCTCTACATCGTTAGAAATCTTTGTTAATTTAGTTTGATCTAAATTACTCATTAATCATAAAAGTCTCTCATATTTTATCTTTTCATATGGTTTGCCTTCATATAATTTTTTATGTTCAGGCCACTCCCTTTGTCCTTGCTCTGTTAAAAAATTAACAAAGTTTTTTTCGTTTTTAGGATCAAATAACAATCCAAATCTATCCTCAAATTTGCTAAAAGTATTTTGATTAGATGGTCTACTAAAATAAAGTTCTCAATCTCAAGTTTTACCAGTTTGTTCAGTTTGTTTTACTATTTGTTTGTAATCTTCTATGTGTGCTTTAAATAAGCTTTTATTAGTAAATAAGAAATCTGTAGCTTTTGTAACTTGAGCTTTTCTAAGTTCTTCTGTTGCTTCAATGCTTGTGATTTTAGTCCCTATTAAATCAATATATTTAATCCTATTATTTAATTTATTATTAATATCATATTCTTCTACAACCGGTTCTTTCGGAAATTCTCTTTTTACTCTAACTCTAACTCCATCAATAACTGCCCTATTATCTGACGGACTAGGTTCTGGATCTTTAACTTCTTCAGGTACAGGTTCCGGCACTACTTTAACAATTGGTGAAGGTTGTTCAACTGGTTTTGACTCGGGTTTTTCTATTGGTTTAGGTATTGGTTTAGGAGTAATTATTTTGGGTTTTTCTATTGGTTTAGGTATTGGTTTAGGAGCAATTTTTTCTCTTTTAGGATTTATTTCGTTTTTGATTATTTCTTTTTCTTTAATTGGTTCTGGTTTAGGTTCTTCAATAGGTTTTGGTTGTGGAATTTCTTTTAAATTATCATCAATTATTGAAGTTTCACCTCTGACAATATCTAAATTATTTTTATTAATTAATTTTGGTCTTGTGTTTTCTATTTTAAATTCGTATTCATTTGAATTTTTTCCTGATGAAAAATTATAAACACCAGCGGCCAAAGAAGTGGAAATAGCTAACGAGGAAATAATAATAGCCACATTTATCTTATTTTTCTTTAATTTTAAAAAATGCATTATTTTCCTCCTATTAAATTTAAATCATAAATTTGAACTATGATCATTGGATATCGCCTTCTTGTTCGTCGTATGTACTTACGTTGTATCCACTATTTCTCAATTGATTAATTAAATTTGTTTCATCTTGTGGAACTTCGATTATAGTGTTTCTACTAAAAGTATTATCACTAAAATCAATTAATGTATTTAAGTTATTAAATCCGCTCGGGTTGAGAGTATGACCTTTTGAAGTTCCTTTAATACGTATTTTATTGGTTGTTTTTCCGTTACTAAAAATAATTTTTGATTTAGGAACATTGAATGAATTTCTATCAATAATATCATAGAATTGAGCATTATTTAATTCGTTAGTATCTATTTCGAAATAATCTCTATCATTAAATAAAACTAATCTTCTTAATTTTCTTGTTCCTGTATTTTTATGCTCTATATCATTAAAAACTAAGTATCTTAAAGATTTCATTGCAGGTACCCTACTTAAATCTAAACCAACAGGATAACTGTTGCCTGCTTCGTTTCTGTCAGGTTTTAAACCTGGACCAAAACCACCTTGGAATATTTTTTCATTATTTCTAACTCAATATGCCATACGCAATCCGTTATTAACTGAAGTTGCATCTACTCCGTTATCTGTCTTAATAAAATCTTCCTTGTCAAAAGATAAACTATCAAATGTAATTCTTGAAACTATTTTTGCATCGGAGGCATATCCGAAACTTACGTTATAGTCGGCTGTATTAACTCAAGCTGCCCCTTTAACTGCTCATGGATTTAAGTTTCATTCTTCAACTAAAGAATTTGTTGTTGTATAAAATGCCATTTCATCAATTTCTTTATCTTTAAGAGCTCTTAATGATGAAGTGTTTGTACTTTCTAAGAATAATTCTAATAATGGTATTTTATTAGGTAATGCCGCAAAAATATCTTTAAATTTTTGTGAACTGTCGTTTTTACCTATATTTTTAAATCTAAATCCCACAACTGGAATATTTTTTTCTTTTATATCATTAATTAATTTGAGAGCTTTTTTATATCCAATATTATTACTTGCGTCAATTGTAATAACATCTGCTTCATTTAATTTTCCTTCTTCTCTTGTATCTCTTGTTAAGTGATCGACTTTAATTCCGTCGCCAGGTTGAATATCTAAATTATGTTCGCTTGCGTAATTTGAAGTTACATCTCTATTACTTCAACCATAATATCCACCGTTTGCAATTTGTTCAGGATTACGAGTATAAATGGTTTTAAATCCAAAAACTCTTTTTTCGGTGTTATTACGTTCATATTCTGCTGTAACTTTATTTACAATTGGTGAGTATGTATGAGAATCTAATTCCCCATTTTCAGTTATGTAAATATTAGGATCATCTGGGTCTATAAAATAACCTTGTTCTAGTTGTTTTCTAGCATTTAGTGTAGGGTTTTTAAATTTTTCGAAATCAATATATGTTATAAGAGCAATGTCGCTAATTTTAATTTCATGGCGGTTACCGGCTCTATCGTAATACTCATAGGTTCCTGGTATTTGTTTTATTTGGTCATATTTTTGAACCCCTTCATCTGTAAGGAATTCTTTTATTTTATCTCCATTTTGTAGCAGTCTACCAAATTTATAAACTATGTCAATATAATAATCTTCGTTTTGTCTAATTAGTGATTTTTTTGCTGTCTCAGTTTGTCTTGAGTCCAAATTAAATTCATTTAGAATAAACTTAAATGTATTTATTTTAGTTGAAATCGATTTTCTCGCGTTTTCAGCGGTTCTTGCAATTAATTGATCAGTCACAGTAATACCATTTAAATCTGGTGTGATTTCAGCTCTATAAGGAACTCTGTTAACAATCCCTTTTTCAACATCATTTCTAAAATCCTGTCTTTCCGGAAATTCTGTAACACTAACTTCTACTTCTCCAAAGTTTTGATAAACTTTTTTAATTGTTTTGGTTTTATATTCTTCTTTGGGTTTAGGTTTAGGTTGTTCTTGTGGAGTTAATTTAGGTTCCTCTTTTGGTTTGATTGGTTCTTTTATAACTTCAGGAATAACTTCTTTTGGTTTTTCAATTTTTGGTTTTTCCTCAATAGGTTTCGGCCTGTCAATAATTACATTTTTAATTGGTTTAGGTTGAGGTTTTTCAATAGGTTTCGGTTCAGGTTTTTCTTTGATGTTTCTATCAACAACGCTTGGAGTATAAACGTCTAAATCTAAATTATTTTTGCTAATAATCTTAGCATCACTACTTGTTATTACAAAACCTGGTTGATTATAGTTAGAGTTTAAATTGTTAGTAGCATAAACTACCACACCAGATAAAGCACTAACTGATGCACTTGTAAGTCCTATAATCAAGTTAACTTTTACTTTTCTACTAAACATATTCATTTCTCCTTAATACAATTAAATTATATTCTTTTAATAATTTAAAAAATATTTTACCAAATTTTTTAAATAGCAAAACATTATTACTTTTATGCCTTGTATATAGGTATATATAATTATTTTATAATTATAAAAATTCATTTTTTTTAGTTTTTTTATTATAAATTTTTATTATTTTATTCTTTTTTTATTTTTTATACCTTATTTTTGTAAAATAAATTTGTTATTAAAAATAAAAAGGAGTTTTAAAATGGTTATTCATAAAAAAATATTTCAAGGAATTAATTTAAGAATGTTTTTGGCTTTATTGTTTTTTGGGTTTTTGCCAACTATTTACAATACAATAAGAATTTATTGACTAGGTCAAGTTCCTAATGTTTGAACCTTTTCTATTGCTGCTCAAATGCAATGAGTTCAATTGTTATATGAAATTCTTCAAGAGTCCTTTATATTACCTTTATTTTTCTTTGTTGGAGCCGTTATTAGTCAAAAAGAAAAATTAATTAATAGGTTGAAAACAGGTATGTTATTTACTTTTTCAATTTATTTACTTTTAACATTTATTGTTATTGGAGCTGCTAGGCCTTTAACAATAGCGATGGCTCAAAATGAGTCTATTATTGATCAAACCGTTGCTTATGTTAGGTTAGAGTCTATTGCAAGTATTATTAACATAATGTTTAGATTTATTTTGGTTTCCTTAATAACAATAAAAAAAGACAAAAATATCTATATACCATTATTTTTACAATTATTTTTAATTATAATTTTAGATATTTTTTTCATTTCTAATTTAAGTATTTCTTTACAATTAGGAGTAAATGGTGTTGCTATAACTAATATAATAGTTTCGTCTGTTTTGCTTATAGTAAGTTTTATCTTGTTACATTATGAAAAAATTAGGGGGTCTGAAAACAAAATAGGTTAAAGCCTATTTTTTATTTTTCTCTTTTTTAAAAGAGTTTTGGAAAAATACAGAAAATCTAAAGGAGTTGAAATGAATTTATACAAAATTTGAAATCAAAATAA
>NZ_JAOPHP010000060.1 GCF_025515455.1 Mycoplasma sp. CSL7503-lung
TTGTGACTTATATTTAGAAGCTTCATATGAAAGTCTAAATTCATATTCTGTGATGTTATTATTATATTCTTTAAAATGTTTTCTAAACTTTTTATCATTATTAAATAACTTTATAAATTGATGATACATTTTAGTCCTACCAACAGCGTTTCCACTTAATTTACCTTGCTCTAAAATTCAATTTATTAGTTTATTGTTTATCTTTATTTTTTCTTTAATTATTCTTGGTTTTTGCTCATAATAAAAAGTTGTTCTTGAAACATTTATAAATGATGAAAGTTTAGAAATATTAAAGGACGACATCGTTTTCTTTTGAATTTTGTCTTTAATTATTTTTCATAATTCGCTACTACTTATCCCTTTACCTTTAAATAACTCTTCAAT
>NZ_JAOPHP010000061.1 GCF_025515455.1 Mycoplasma sp. CSL7503-lung
ATCTCAATTAATAGATGAAGATTATATAGGAGAGAATGATATTAATAGAATTGATAATAGAGATGATAATGATAATAATAACCCATCGTCGAAAAAAGAAGTAAATAATTCAAAAAATAATGATACCGCAAATGGTTCAAGCGATACCTCAAATGGTTCAAGCGATACCCAAAATGGTTTAAATGATACCTCAAATGGTTCAAGCGATACCGAAAATAATTTTAGCAAAAACACTGATACAAATAAAAACAACAATAACGATATAAATTTAAAAAAAGATGACAGATATAAATTAAATTCTAAAATAGATATTGGTAAATATCATTTTAATGAATTAGATATTTTTGTTGATGATAAATAT
>NZ_JAOPHP010000062.1 GCF_025515455.1 Mycoplasma sp. CSL7503-lung
CTAATAGGGGATTCACACATCTACGAAATTAAAATGCTTCAAATAAAAATATTGTTTTATTTTAAAAAGAAAGGATGCGACAGCATCCCGGAGAGCACCCTTCAATAGTATTCAAGGCTTCAACAAAGAGTGAAGACCGACCAATAGCCGTCTAAGGACGGCGACGCGTTAAACAGAGTTCAAGGCTTAATTGAACAACTAAAACATTCGATGTTGTTTATTCAAACGACGGTCATTCTAAGGAATGACCCAAATATTTATTAAATTAAATATTTATTTTTAAACTAACTTAATTGATGTGATATAATAATTTCAAATGTAATCAACCTACTTTGATTTCATAGCCCC
>NZ_JAOPHP010000063.1 GCF_025515455.1 Mycoplasma sp. CSL7503-lung
ATATTTATCATCAACAAAAATATCTAATTCATTAAAATGATATTTACCAATATCTATTTTAGAATTTAATTTATATCTGTCATCTTTTTTTAAATTTATATCGTTATTGTTGTTTTTATTTGTATCACTGTTTTTGCTAAAATTATTTTCGGTATCGCTTGAACCATTTGAGGTATCATTTAAACCATTTTGGGTATCATTATTTTTTGAATTATTTACTTCTTTTTTCGACGATGGGTTATTATTATCATTATCATCTCTATTATCAATTCTATTAATATCATTCTCTCCTATATAATCTTCATCTATTAATTGAGAT
>NZ_JAOPHP010000064.1 GCF_025515455.1 Mycoplasma sp. CSL7503-lung
TTATAAACTAAAACAAAGTCAGGAAATTGACGTTTGATATTACTATCTTCATCATAATATTCATAAAAGATTCCATTTTGTACTGGATTCCTAAATAGAGATATATTTTTATAATTATTATTTTTTAAATCATCTTTAAAAAGTTGAACAATACTGTTAATAAAACTTCTTTCGTTATTCGAATCATAGTAATGCAATCTTTGTTTAGATTTATTATTTAACAATGATATCAATTCATATTGATAATTTATTTTTTGCTCTTCAAACTCAATTTTAAAATCTTCATCAGTTATTTCAAAATTAATATCAGATGGTA
>NZ_JAOPHP010000065.1 GCF_025515455.1 Mycoplasma sp. CSL7503-lung
GAAAAAGAACTAAAAGAAGATGATATTAAATTACTTAAAATTAATGGTCATTTAAATGAAGGATTATCTGAAATTAACAGTGAACAACTTAGTGACTTAGAATTATTAGATGTTGCATGTGCTAAATTTAAAGAAATTAAGCAAAAGTATATAACCGAAGAAGGATTGATAGATAATATCAATCCTGCTATGTTAATTCAAGTAAATGATAAAAAAGCTAATGATAAAGATTTTGATGAAAAGATCGAAAATATAATCAAAACATTAAAAAGACATAATTTAACATGAGCTAAATACTTTTCTTC
>NZ_JAOPHP010000066.1 GCF_025515455.1 Mycoplasma sp. CSL7503-lung
AGTCATTTAAAATACGAATAATATTATAGTTTTCGAAATCTACACTTAAATCAAGCACATTTAAACATTCAAAGTATTCTAAAATTGTTTCATAGTATTCTTTTTGATTAATATGATTTTCTAAATTCTTATTTAAAGTACTTGAAATTTTATTTGATATCTGTTCAAACGTTTCTTCTGTAGATTCTAAATTGTCATAATAAGAAAGAACAAAAGTTTCAATATCGATATTATTAAATTTTAAGTCTTTTTTGTTTTGTGTTTGAGACATTTTACTCCTTTGTTTTTGTTGTTGAACTA
>NZ_JAOPHP010000067.1 GCF_025515455.1 Mycoplasma sp. CSL7503-lung
TAAGTTTTACTACGGAGAAATCAATAAAGAAGTTGAAAAAATAAAGGTTGATCTAAGTGATCAAATTGTTGAAGTGATTAAAAATAATAAAAATCAATTATTATCAAATTATAATTATTATTTAAACGACTACCAAAAAGAAGGATATATACCTTATAAAGAAGAAAAAATAATAGATAAAGAAAAAAATCAAGAATTACAATATATTAATAGAAAAATTAATAACATTATTGAAATGAGTCAATTTATAAATGAATTTAATACAAAAACCTCTAATATTCTGGATAAAAAAGATT
>NZ_JAOPHP010000068.1 GCF_025515455.1 Mycoplasma sp. CSL7503-lung
TAGTTCAACAACAAAAACAAAGGAGTAAAATGTCTCAAACACAAAACAAAAAAGACTTAAAATTTAATAATATCGATATTGAAACTTTTGTTCTTTCTTATTATGACAATTTAGAATCTACAGAAGAGACGTTTGAACAGATATCAAATAAAATTTCAAGCACTTTAAATAAGAATTTAGAAAATCATATTAATCAAAAAGAATACTATGAAACAATTTTAGAATACTTTGAATGTTTAAATGTGCTTGATTTAAGTGTAGATTTCGAAAACTATAATATTATTCGTA
>NZ_JAOPHP010000069.1 GCF_025515455.1 Mycoplasma sp. CSL7503-lung
ACGCTAATGTCAATAGTGAGTCTAATGGTAGTGGTACTACAACCGATAACGGTTCTAGTTCAACTGATAGCAAAGATTCAAACGGTGAAACAACTCCAGGAACAGGTTCACAAGACCAAGGAACAGAAAACCAAGGTTCAAACGGTGAAACAACTCCAGGAACAGGTTCACAAGACCAAGGAACAGCAGGTTCACAAGACCAAGGAACAGCAGGTTCACAAGACCAAGGAACAGAAAACCAAGGTTCAAACGGTGAAACAACTCCAGGAACAGGTTCACAAGAC
>NZ_JAOPHP010000006.1 GCF_025515455.1 Mycoplasma sp. CSL7503-lung
ATGCTGTTTTAAAATCGGTTTGATCAATAATTTTGCAATATTTAACTTTTTGTTCAAATGTAAAATGTTTGGACATAAAAATAACACTCCTTTATTTTGGAGTGTCAAATTTTTTTCACCTAACTTAAGCACAATAAGTGTTTCGTTTTATATTTTATTTTAGGTATAAAAATGTTTATCTATAGTGCTTTTAGGTTAAAAAATTATTTTAACAAATCTATTTTTATTACTTAAATCTTTAGTTATTTCTAATAGTTTGAATTTGTTTTTAATTGAATTTCAATATTCGGTATGTAATGGATTTATTTCAAAAAGTAAAACTCCGTTTTTATTAAGATACTTTGGTGCAAGTTCGATAATTTTTTTATAAAAGAATAAACCATTATCTTCAGCGAATAAAGCATTATGTGGTTCAAAATCTAAAACAGAGATATTTAATTTTTCATCTTTTCCTATATAGGGAGGATTAGAAACGATTATATCAAATTTACCTCTTATATTTTCAAATAGGTCTGATTGTAAAATATTAACCTTTAAATTATTGATATTACTATTTAGTTCTTGTGATTTGATTGCTTCATCCGATATATCCGAAAGCGTAACAGATATATCTTTATATTTATTTTTAATCGCCAAACCTATAAATCCAGAACCTGAACAAAGATCTAATACTGATTTGAATCCATTTTGTTTTATTTCTTGGAACGCTAAATAAATTAATTCTTCTGTTTCATATCTAGGAATTAAAACATTATGTCTAATATCTATTTTAATATCTGCCATTTCAATATAACCCATTATTTTTTGTACAGGCATGCCAATATTTAATTGTTCTAATTCAAAAGAAGATATTTCCTCTTTAAGTCCATATCTTCTTTTTTCTAGTAGTAAATCTTCTTTGGAAGGCATTAAATACCAGCTTCTTTTATTTTTTCGTTTTGTTCTTCAGTTAAAAGAGCGTCAATTATTGAGTTAAGTTTCCCCTCCATAACGGAATTTAGAGAAGTTGAATATCCAATTCTATGATCAGTTACCCGATCTTGTGGATAATTGTAAGTTCTAATTTTTTCTGATCTAGCACCTGAACCAGCTAATTTACGATATCCTGATTCTTCTTCTTGTTTCTTTTTAAGTTCTAAATCATATAATTTAGATTTTAAAATACGCATCGCGATTTCTTTGTTTTGAATTTGACTTTTACCTTCTTGACAAGATACTATTATACCGCTTGCAAAGTGTGTAATTCTAACTGCTGAATCGGTTGTGTTAACAGATTGTCCACCGTTACCGCTTGAACGGAATACATCCACTCTAATATCTTCGGCTCTTACTTCAATTTCAATATCATCATCAATTTCAGGCATAACAGTAACTGTGGAAGTAGATGTATGAACACGACCTTTTGTTTCTGTTACAGGAACACGTTGAACTCTATGTACACCACTTTCAAATTTTAATTTTGAGTAAGGCTTATCACCTTTAACAGAAAAAGTTACTAATGTAAAACCTCCAGCTTCCGCAACTGTAGCATCCAATAATGTTGTTTTCATATTATTTTGAGCACATCATTTTGAATACATTCTATATAAGTCGCCCGCAAAAATATTAGCTTCGTCACCACCTGCAGCACCACGAATTTCTACGATAACATCTTTATCATCATTTTCATCTTTAGGTAAAATAAGAATTTTAAGTTCTTCACTTAATTTTGACATATTTTCTTCTGCTTCAGCAATTTCCATTTTTGCTAATTGAATCATTTGATCATCTTTTTCAATCGAAAGTAATTCCTTAGCTTGTTTTAATGTTTCCTCGTTGTTTAAGTATTTTTTGAAAGTTTCAACTATATCGTTTATTGAATTAATTTCTTTATTAATTTTGTTATATTTTTTAATATCAGAAATAACATCAGGGTTTAAAAGTGCTTTTTCTAACTCTTCATGTTTTTCTTTAATTTGCATTAGTGATTTGTACATTGTGTTTTCCATAGTATTTTAATTTTAACACAAAAAGCGCTTTTTTGTTATTAAAACGATTCTATTTAGAATTAAAAAATATCAAAACATTTTAAAAACTTTAATGTTTTGATATTTAAATTATTTAATGATTAATTTTTGGTTTTTGTTATTCTTTTCATTTTTATGTTCCAAGAAATTAATGAATAAAGAGTATATTATTGTTGAAACAATTCCAATAAAAATACATAAATCAGCAAAATTGAATGTTCCACGACTTTGTGCAAAAGGTGTATAAAATACGTCTTTTACATATCCGTTGAATATAAATCTATCCATTGCATTTCCCATATCTCCGGCTAAAACCAAACCTAATAAGAAAGCTAAAACAAATCTTTGCTTTTGCCAAAAAAGAACAGATATTAAAACGAATATTGCAACTGCTATACCGATAAATTGTATTATAAAGGTATTTCTTGTAGTTAAAAATGTTACTCCCCCATGTCAAATACTACGCACACCAATAATTTTGTAATCTAATCACTGTTCTGGGGTTTGGTATATTTTTTCGGGAAGAAAATAATTGTTTCCGTCTGTTATTAAACCTTCATTATTTAGTGTAAAAATATCACCGTGCTTAAATAATAAATTTTTTGTTAGTTGATCTATAGAAAAGAAAATAATAAATGCTACAAATATAACTATATAACTAGCTAAAATTCTTTTTTTGTTTTGTGAAATTTTTTGTAGCGAATTTTTAATCTTCAAGTTCATCTAAAGGAAAGTCCTTTACGATATCAGAACAACTTAAACAAATGCTATTACTTTTATCGAAATCATTTTCCTCAAAGTGGTTTCAACATCTTTCGCATTTTAAAGATTCGAATGTTACTATTTGTGTTTCTTTTGTATTATCAAAAGTTACTTTACCAACCATTAATAATGTTTTTAAATCTAGTGATTTAATTAAGTCAGAATTAGTGTTTAAAATTAAATGTGCTTCATTTGAACGTTTAATTAAACCGCTTTTAATTTCTTTTTCTATTAGGACATTAACTTCATCACGTAGTTTGAAGAATTCTTGATATTTTTCTAAAATATCATTATCGTATCTAAAATAATTATTATTCATGTATTCTGAAAGCATTAATAAACTTGATTTATTTTTATTATTAAAGAACGAAAAAGCTTCTTCTGCTGTAGTTGGTAAAATAGGAGCAATTATGTGTATTAAGAATTCAGTTATTTCATAAAGGTTTGTTAAAACCATAATTCTTTCTGGATTATCAATTTTTTGAACATATAAAATATCTTTTGTTATTGTTAAGTAAAAACTAGAAAGATCTACTATATAATTGTTTAATATTTTAATAACGTTGATAAATTTATATTCGTCATAAGCTTTAAAAATAGTTTCTTTAATATTTTCCAATTGATTTTTAATATATAAATGAATTCCAGTACGCTCTAGTTTTGAATTATATTCAAAATCGTTTAAGTTACCTAACAAGAATTTAATTGTGTTTCTAATTCTACGGTAAATTTCGGTATTTTGATCTAATATTTCATCAGAAATTGAAATATCGTTTGAGTATTCTGAGTTAGCAACTCATAATCTTAAAATATCTGCTCCACGTTTTTTAACTATATCTAGTGGATTAATAACATTACCCTTAGATTTAGACATTTTTTCACCTTTTTTATCAACAGTGAACCCATGAGAAACAATTTTTTTATAAGGTGCAAAACCGTTGAATGCTACAGAATTAATGATTGAAGAGTTAAATCAACCACGATATTGGTCTGTACCTTCTAAATATAAATCATAAGGAGGCTTAATTCCGTTTTCATTATCAATATCTACAGCGATGCTTGAAACACCAGAATCAAATCATACGTCCATGATATCCATTTCACGAGTAAAGCCTTTTCCCCGATATTTTTCTGGCAATAATTCATCAGTGTCTTTTTCTCATCAAACATCTGTTCCGTATTGGGAAACAAGGTTTATCACATAGTCAAAAATTTCTTCTTCGAATACAGGGTTTTTATCTTTATCATAAAAGAAAATTAATGGAACACCTCAAGTTCTTTGTCTTGAAATTGTTCAATCACCTCTATTTAAAATCATATTATAAAGTCTTTTGTGTGCTCATTCTGGATATGTAGTTATGTTATTTTCGATTTCTGAAAGTATTTTGTCTCTTATTTTATCAATCGAAACAAATCATTGTGGTGTTCCACGATAAATTATCGGTTTATGTGTTCTTCAATCATGTGGATATGAGTGTTTAAAACGACTAAAATGTAATAAATCAGAACCTAAAAATTGACCAATTAGTTTATTTGCATCTTCGTAAAAAATATTATCAAATTGTGTATTTGTATTTTCGATATATCCTTTATCAGAAATATGCATTATCATATTTAAATTGTATTTTTTACCAATTAAATAGTCGTCTTCACCAAACATAGGAGCTATATGAACTATACCAGTACCAGATTCAGTTGTTACATGGTGACCTAAAGTTAATGGTGCTTCAACTTTTGTTATAGGTGTACTATATGAAATTAAATGATTCTCAATTTCAGAACCAATAAATGTTTCTAAAATTTTATATTCTTCTCAGTTTAATTTCGAAACAAATTCGTTTAGTAATTCTTTAGCAACAATATAACGTTGGTTTTGATATGATAAAACATTATATTCTATTTTTTCACCTAAAGCCGCACCTGCATTTGCTAATAATGTTCATGGTGTTGTTGTTCAAATTATAATTTTATCATTTGGTTCAATTGATTTAAAAGTAGAATTTACAACATTAAAAGCAACATAAATAGAAGGTGAGACAACATCTTGATATTCAACTTCCGATTCTGCTAAAGCACTTTGTGAACTTGGTGATCAGTAGACAGGTTTAAGACCTTTGTAAATTAAACCATCAAAAACAAGTTTCTTTAGAACTTCTAATTGTTTAACTTCATATTTTTTATCAAGTGTTATGTATTTTTTATCGTAGTTAGTAAACAATTGAAGCAATTCAAGTTGTTTTAATTGTTTGTCTACTTGTTTTAAGGCGTATTTAGCAGCTTTTTTTCTAATAATAATAGGGCTTAATTCATCTTTATTTAATTTTGCCTCTGTCAACATTTTATGTTCTATTGGTAAACCGTGAGTATCTCAACCAAAAACAAATGGAGAGTAAAAACCTCTAAGTGTTTTGTATCTTACTATTATGTCTTTTAAAATTTTATTTAATGCATGTCCAACATGGATGTCACCGTTTGCGTATGGAGGTCCATCATGTAAAATGAAACGAGGGTTGTTTTTATTTTTTTCTAAAACTTTTTTATAAACTTCGCTTGTTGTTCAAAGTTCTCTAAATTTGGATTCTTTTTGAGTTAAATTTGCTCTCATTTCAAAATCAGTTTTAGGCATGTTTAGTGTTTTTTTATAATTCATATTTTCTCCACAAAGATATATTTTAAATATTTTTAATTATATTATAAAATAAAAAAATAACTCTATTTTATAAGCTAAAATGTAGCTTCCAAAATAGAGTTATTTTGAATGGTGGCCCCGGCAGGAATCGAACCAGCGACACACAGAGCTTCAATCTGTTGCTCTACCAACTGAGCTACAGGGCCATAAATGGCGGTCCAGACGGGGATCGAACCCGCGTTCTCCTCCGTGACAGGGAGGCGTATTAAACCACTTTACCACTGGACCATTTGGTTGCGGAGACAGGACTCGAACCTGTGACCTTCGGGTTATGAGCCCGACGAGCTGCCAAACTGCTCCACTCCGCGATATAAAAATTAATAAACTATAAAAAATGGCGGGTGATGAGGGATTCGAACCCCCGCGGGCCGTGAAGCCCCTGGCAGTTTTCAAGACTGCTCCCTTCAGCCGGACTTGGGTAATCACCCATTTTATTGGTGGACCTAACAGGACTCGAACCTGTAACCAACCGGTTATGAGCCGGTTGCTCTAACCATTGAGCTATAGGTCCAATAAATATAATGGATTTATAGTTATTTTTGGTAGCACCGAAGAGAGTCGAACTCTTGACCTTCCGGGTATGAACCGGATGCTCTAACCAACTGAGCTACAGTGCCATATATGGTGGAGAGTATGGGATTCGAACCCACCACCTCCTGCGTGCAAGGCAGGCGCTCTAGCCAAATGAGCTAACCCCCCATAAATGGTGAAGAAGACAGGATTTGAACCTGCGACCACTACAGCCCAAATGTAGTGCTCTACCAAGCTGAGCTACTTCTCCAACTTATTTTTTAGGCTATAGTATTATACTACAAAAAAAGAATTTGTAAAAAATTAATTATTTTTTTCTAGTAAGTATAGTATAACATAATTTTATCTTTTTTTCAAGCTAATTTCTAAAAATATTTAATTGAGCACTATTATTATAATATAAAAAATTAAATGGTGATATTTTTTATTAAATATTTTCGATAATTTACCAGAATTTAATTTTTATTTTTAATTTAATAAAAAAATCAAGATATCTAGTATCCTGATTTTTAGTTTTATTTTAGATTAATAATTGTTTGAAAATCTAATTCTGAAGTTGATTTATAAATTGTGTTAGCTTTTGAAAAGTCTTCAGATGATCCGTGTGTAATGGCAATAGCATACATGTTTGCGTCTTTAATACCTTGCACACCTGCTGGAGCATCTTCAAATCCAATACATTCATCGACTGATAGATTAACACCTTCGGCTGCTTGAATAAAGATATCAGGTGCTGGTTTTCCATTTTTAACATCACCAGGATAAACAATAAAATCAAACATTTCTTTAATCCCTAATTTATCTAAAATTGTAGGTGCGTTATAACTACTTGAAGCAATTGATAATTTAATTCCTGCTTCTTTTGCGTCTGTTAAGAATTTTCCTACTCCTGGTAATAATGAATCTTTGTTAATTTCTGTAGATAATAAAACTTTATATAAATCATTTTTTCTTGTTGCAATATCAACCATTTCTGATTCTAATAATACAAGATCAGGTTTTTTCATTTTGATAATCGCTTTAAGTGTATCTAATCTAGGTAAACCTCTTAATTTTTCATTGTCATCATTTGTGTAATCGATGTCAAATTCTTTAACTATTTCTCTTCATGCTTTAAAGTGTAAAACTGCTGTATCAGTAATAACTCCGTCTAAATCGAAAATAAACCCTTTAATTTTAGTCATTTTTTACCTCGAAGAATGATGGTTTATTTGTAATGTATTCTTTTTTACCGTGAATATATATCACACCGTCAAATCTTGATGTTCCTATTGTTTTGATACTAAATTGTGTTTTTTCTAGAATAACTTCAAATAGTGTTCCTTGATATTTAAATCTATATGTTAATCCAGATCATGCTTTAGGTAAAATTGGATCTAAATGTAATTTGTCATCATGTCAATCAAGTCCACCGAATCCAAATACTATCATTTGATAGATAGCAGCCAATGAACCCGCATGAATTCCTGCGTTTGAAGTATGCATAGCTGGACCCAAATCGATATTAATTCCATATTTAAAAATATCATATGCTTTATCAATTTTTTTAAGTCTTGCTGCTTCAATTGCGTATGTTGCAGGAGATAATGATGAATCGTGTGTTGTAAGTGGTTCGTAGTAATTAAAGTTTGCTTCACGAACTTCTTTTGAATATAAGTGTGGCAATATGTTTGTTAGTAAAACTACGTCCGCTTGTTTTACTAATTGAGATGATAAACGTTTAATACCTTCTGCAGTATTAAATAGTTTTTTACCAGCGTCTCCAAGCATTTGGAATGGTAAAATATCCATTTTAGGTAATTTTAAGAATTGGTCGTTTTCAGCAATAACTAAATCTTGATTTGGTTTTTGTTGAACTAATTTTTCTGAAACTTCTTTTAATTTTGAAACGTTAATTGCGTATGGTATTTTTTGTTTAATAGATGCTCATACGTATGGTTTTTTAGCTTTTAAATATTTGATGTATTTTAAAGCTAAATCAATGTTTTGTTTTGCAAACATATTTATATAAGCATTATTATCTATATTACCTTTATATTCATTAGGTCCCATAACGTCTTTAATTTCATAACTTCCATCAGCTTGAATTTCAGCTCTATTTTGGTAGAAAATAGCTGTATCGATTATCATTTCAAATCCCATTTTCTCCATAAATTTTTCATCTTTAGTTACATTATAGTATTGGTTAACGGCGTAAGCAACGTCAGCAGAAACGTGAATTTCTTGACGTCTTGAAGCTATAGGGACTTGTTTACCTGTAGCAACGTCTGCTTGACCTCAATATGGACAAACTTCACCTTCTGTTGGTCATGCCATTTCTCATGGGAATTGTGCACCTAATAAGTTACTTTCTTCTTCACGTTCTTTAATTTCTTTAGCTTTAGCACGTGCCCCTTGAATACCTTTATATCTATATGTTAATAAGTTTTTAACAATTTTTGGTTCATTAAATAAGTAAATAGGGTTAATAAAGAATTCTGTATCTCAATATGTATGTCCTTGGTAACCTTCACCTGAAAGTCCTTTTGCACCAACATTCATGTTTGTTGAGTGTCTTGGAACAAATCCGTTTAAGTGGAAAATACCAAAATCTAATGCAAGTGAATCGTATTTACTTTCTTCACTTTGACCTTCAATTTGAACATAAAATTGTTTTCAAACTCTTTCGTCCATTGTATTAATTGATGCCTCTTTTAAGTTATCGTATGTTTGAGCTAAAAGTTCAGCATGTTTAAGGTTTGCATTTTCTTTAACAATATCATGTTTAAGTAAGAATTTTTTACCATCTACACTTGTGTGAACAGACATAAGTTTTTCTAAAACGATAATATCACCTGGTTTTGCATCAATGTTAATTTTGAATCCAACATAACGACGTTGCATTTCTACAACATAATCGTCATGTCCACCTTTTATGTGTTTACCATTAACAAATAATCTAGTGATCATGTTGTGTACAGCGAGTTTCTTAGATAAAGTTGTTTCTTGTTCCATTTGTAATGATTCGGTAGTAGGTCTTCCTTTTTTACCTTCTCCGAAGTGTTGTGTACCACTATTTGTCACTTGACCATTAATTGCAGGTTTAAGAGTAAGTTTAACAGCATTATTTTCTGGTGTTTCTAAAACTTTAATTGTAATTTTTTGTCCGTATACGTTTGCATCTGCATTTGAAACAAAACGTTCAAAATTAAATTCAAATTTTCCGCTTCCTCTTTTTGCAACAACAGTTCTTTTTAAATATCCTTCACGAATGTAAAGTGTTTTTGCGTATTCATCTCTATTTTTAAGATCAAATTGTAAACCATTCATAAAAATAGGAGTAGTCATTAAATCAGCTAAATTAGCTAATTCTGATACATCATCTTTTGTATCTTTGTTAAACATACCATTAACGAAGAAATCTTCTTTGTTATATGAAGCTTTTTCTTCATCAGCACTTCTTATACCCATATAACCGTTACCTAAAGCAAAAATACTTTCTGTTTTAGCGGTTACATTACGATCAAATTTAACTTGTGTAACTGTTTTATTTTCTAAATCATATTTTAAAAAGTCTTTCATTTTAAACCTCTTTCTTGGCTAATAATATTGATTCAAATGGTCTCAACGTATTAGCAACTATTTTGTTATCTTTATATGAAGATAAAAGCTGTGTATATCCCTTTAATTCTTCATCTAAAATTAATTCTTTGTTTGTAATATTTAATATAGCAATTAATTCTTGTTCTTCAAATTTTCTTGTAATTTTTGCTACTCCAGTTGATAATAATTCTATTTTTGAAGTACCGTCAACTAAAACATCATGAAATTTATCTTTACGCATCGAAATTAATTCTTTATAAAAGTAAAAAATACTATTTTTATCATCCAAAGCATCTTTAACATTAATTTCTTTTTGGCTTCTACCTAAAATAAATCATGGTTTATTACCTTTATTAAACCCAGCGTTTATTGAATTATCTCATTGCATTAGTGAACGACCAGCATCACGAGAATTTATATTTAAATATTTTATAAATTCACTTTCACTATAAACTTTTTTCTGGTCCACTAAATCTGCAAATCCGTTAGCAACGTCCACGTCTCTAAAT
The DNA here is from genome assembly GCF_025515455.1 of Mycoplasma sp. CSL7503-lung. Taxonomy (GTDB): domain Bacteria; phylum Bacillota_I; class Bacilli_A; order Mycoplasmatales; family Metamycoplasmataceae; genus Mycoplasmopsis. Next base: position 10,080 of record NZ_JAOPHP010000006.1, read on the forward strand.
TCATCTCTATTTGCAAAATGTGTATTTAATAGACCTATTTCTTCTCCATAATAAATACATGGAATACCTTTTAAGGTCATTAGCATTAAAGCGTGAGATTTTGCAGATTCCTCTCTAAAAATAGATTCATCACCTCAACGAGAAATACTACGTGAAGTGTCATGATTTGATAAGAAGTTAGTAAACATTTCAGGTTTAATTTTTTCATTATGTTGGAAAGGTTGTTGTTGATAAACAAATTGTTTGTAATCTCAGTTTGCATCAAAACCATTTCTTCCGGTCTTGTTGCTTCAACCAATTCATCATCATGAGAAATTGTAGTAGTTTTGAGAAACTTTTGATTCTCCATCACCGTATTTTAATAATTCTTCCGCAGTAATACCACTTGCTTCACCTAAAGTGAAAGCGTCAGGTTTATCAAAGAAAGCTTGTTGATTGAACGCTTTTAAATAATCAACTGCACCATCACATCATGCAAAATATGGGTTTGCATTAACATCATCAAATGTCTTTGCAACGTGTTTAATTGCATCTAATCTAAATCCGCGAACACCTAAATCATATCAGAAGTTAATAACATCAACCATAGCCTTAATTGTGTCTGGATGTGCTCAATTTAAGTCTACTTGTTCTTTTGAAAATAAGTGGAAATAATATCTATTTACACTAGGAACAAATTCTCATGCAGAACCACCAAAAATGCTTTGAGCTTTCTTTTCTTCGTCATTTAATTTATCTCTTCAAATAAAATAATTGTGTTCTATGTTATCTCTAGATTCTATTGCTTTCTTAAATCAATCATGTTCATTTGAAACATGATTTAAAACAATATCCATTATAATGTCAATTCCTAATTCTTTTGCCTTAGTAGCCATTTCTTTAAAGTCTTCTAAAGTTCCGAATTGTTTTCATACTGACTTATAATCTAAAACATCATAACCAGCATCTACGAAATTTGTTTCGTATGTTGGTGTTAATCATATACTATCAATTCCTAATTCTTTTAAGTAGTCTAACTTTTCTGTAATTCCTTTTAAGTCACCGTCTCCGTCATTATTAGAATCATAAAATGATCTAGGAAAAATTTGATATATAACTCTATCTTTTAATTTAATTACATTTTTCATTATGCTCTCCTTAATAATATTGAAGAATTTTTATCTAAAATTCCTTTTTTAAATTTTATTCTTGAATTAAATAATATTTTGTCGCCATCATTTAATTTGTAATTAATTTCTTGGTTCGAAAAGTTATGTATTACTTCTATTGTTTCATTATTTAGTGAAATTGTAAAACTTAAAATCCCTTTTTGAATATTTGTTTTTGTAAATTTTAATGATTTATTAATTTCTTCGTTTGTTGCTAATCTAAAGAATTTTGTTTTATTTCTAAAGTTATTTATTTTTTTGAAGAAGTCATATATAAACTCTTTAACACCTTCTTTATCAAGATGTTCTCATTTGATAGCATTTACATAATCTGTTGTTTTGTATGAGTTTGGATGATACGAATTTTTGTCTGGTTTTTCATTAAAATCATCATACTCTGAAACTTTACATTTAAACCCTTCTTCACCAGAGTAATCACACGGCTTGCTTTGTAATAATTCGGTACCAGCTAAAATAAATTGTCTTCCTTGGGTGAAAGTGGTCATCATTAAAGCTTGACGATAAGTTTCTATACGTTCTATAAAAGTTAAATTAGTAGTAGTTGTATTAATTTTGTCTCAAAGTGTCATACCGTCATGACAAGCAGCGTAGGCTAAATTTGTTGCTATATCATCTGAATATAAAACATATTTTTCGCGTGAGTGTTTTGCGTTGCCGAAATTAAAATCTTTAATACCACCAACAATCGATGTAACGTATCTTTTAAATAGTGTTTTATTATATTTGGATATTAATCCTGGTTTAAAATCATTGTGTTCGTATCCTTTAATCGCATCTCTAAGAGAATCGTTAAAGTAACCAAATCCAATATTATTTGATTTTACTCCTTTAATATATGAATCCTTAAATTTTAAATCAGAGAATGGTCAAGCTTCTCCGTGTAAAATTATATTAGGATTAATTTTACGTAATTCTTTAGCAATATAATCGATTGTTTCGTTGTGATGGAATGATGAAAGATCAAATCTAAAACCATCAATATTAAAATATTTAACAAAATACTTTAAAGAATCCACCATTATTTTTCTAACCATATAACGCTCATCTGCTAAAGGCGCATAATTAACAGGAGTTATTTTAGCGTTATCTCTATAATAATATCCTGGAAGTATATTATCATAAATAGAATTAGTCATCATGTGATTATAAACAACATCCATAATAACCCCAACACCATTATTGTGGGCATCTTGAACTAATTTTTTAAGTTCTTTAATTCTAGCGTGTGGGTCATCAGGATTTGAAGAATAAATTCCGTTGATTGTAAAGTAATTATGCGGATCATAACCTCAATTGTAATTTGTTGTTCATCCTTTACCTTCACCTTTTTTGTATATCTTTGTTTCGTTGTCATTAACGGTGTAAGCAGATTGAATAGGCAATAATTGAACGTGTGTAATTCCTAGGTCTTTTACGTATCTAAATAAATTGTGTTCTCTCAATGCATTAAATGTTCCGAGTCTGGATTTAAAATCTTTTTGATTTAAAGCGCTTGTGAAATCACGAACATGTAATTCATAAATACTTGCATCTACGTGATTATTTTTTCTTAAAATTAGTTTTTTTGGTTTGTTTCCATTTTTGTCTGAATTAATATTAAGTAAAATACCTTTTCCAACTTTTGTTTCTTCACCTTTTCAGTCAAAAGAAGCCAACGAATAAGCGTAAGGGTCTAACGCGTAGGTTTCGCTTTCGTTACTATGGGTAATTTTAAATTGATATAAGAAATTTTCATATTCGAGTGGTAACTCAAATTTTCAAATTACTTTTTCTTTAGTTCCTTGTAATGTATTTATTATTTTTTCTTTATCGTTTTTGTCGAAAATTAATAATTCTACATTTTTAGCAATTGGTTGCCAAATCTTAACTTGAATTAGATTGTTTTTAAATAAAACACCTAAATCATTTTTTTGATATGAATATTCTTTATCGAAATTTATGTAGAATTTGCTTGATTTATTTCTTAAATTCATAGTGATAGTATTATATAAAATAAGCGTTTTTAGCATTAAATTTTGTTTAAATTCTTGATATATCAACAAAGCAAAAAATAGCGTAAAAATAAGTATTTTGTTAGTTAAAATTTGCATTTATTTTATATATATTTTTTAATAAATTTTTATGATTTTGCATATAAAAAATGACTAAGCATTTGCTAAAGTCATTTTTATGATTTTCTAGTTAGTTTTTTAGAATATTTTTCTTTAAACCATTTTGTTTTCTTAAGTTTGTGTAATGAAAGAACTTCAAGCATTTGTCATAATCCACCGAATAATCAATAAATTTGAACACCAACTCCGAACATAATTGTAATAATTGCGAACACCGCGACCATAATTTTTTGAGTTTTTTCTGATTTTTTAAGCGCGTTCTTTTCTGAGATTGTTGTAGTTCTTTTGAATTTTTTTCTATTTAAGAATTGTGGTAATAATTGAGAAAGTATTTGGATTGCTATAGTTAGTACTAAAATTCATAGATAACTAAAGTCTCCACCCATAACTTTTTGGAATGAAACTGAAGAGAAGTTTAATCCTAATCAAACTGTATCTTTAATTTCAGGAATACCTTGAATAACCCTTCACATAGCAAGGAAAATAGGCATTGATATTAATAAACTACCAAATTGATCTAAAGGATTAATATTGTATTTTGCATATAGTGCTTGAATTTCTTGGTTTTTTCTCATTTTCATTTGTTTATTTTTTTCAAAACCTTGATATTTAGCTTCTATTGCCGCTTTTTTATATCTTAATCCTTCTTGTAATGATTGTGACATTTTAGTTTTAAAAGTTAATGCTAATGCTATTAATCTTGTTAAAACCAATGAAATAACAATGGCGATAATTGCTTCTCACCCTTTTAAATCAGGTAGTGATTGTTGTAACGATTGCACAACAACTGATAATGGATAAACTATTAAACCATAGAATGGTCCATATTCTCACGATTGTGCTCAATTAGAAATAGGTTGTAAAGGATAATCACCTCTAAACAATAATTCTTTATTAATAACGTTTAATTTTGATTCTTCAAAATTATACTTATTAATATTAGAAGAAATAATTTTAGATTGTTCTACACTTTTTGGGTCGTTTTTATCTTTTCTTTTTTCTACAAATCCTAAAGAATTTAGATAATTAAGCATTGTTTCTTGGTACATTCTAATTAATGTTAATTCCGGTTGAGAAACTTCAAATAAAGTTTCATCACTATCTTGAGCAACTATTACTTTTTTGTCGTCTTTTATTAAACTTTTAAAATATTCTGATACTGATGTAAAGTCTTCGTCGTTAATTTTATTTATTGTATATTTATTTAAATCACTTAAAAATTTACTATTTTTACCAAATGTATAATTATAAAATTCTTGTAAAACATCTCTAGCAAACATAAAGTTTGCAATTGTAATTTTATCGTTTACGTTTGTAATATTTTTGTCTTTTTCATTGTAGTTATTTACTAATTGTAAACCACTAATAAAGTTAACTGATAAGTTTCCTTTACTATCAACATTGTAAACATCTTTTTGTATTGTTTTTTTACCATCTGCAGATTTTACATCTATTTTATGTTTCTTTACATCAATATATGGAATAGCGGTATTAGGTAAAAATCTTAGCAATACAATATCATCAATATCGTTTACATATTTATAAGAAGTTGAGTTAGCAGATTTAAATAAATATCTACCATTTTTTTCTACAATAAATCTATTGTTATTATCTTTTTGGCTTTCAATATTAATAGCGGATAAGAATATTTTTTGACCATTAGTTTCGACACCGTATTGACCACCGTTTTCTGTGGTTTGTTCTCTTAATTTAGATAAAATTTCTCTATCATTAACATAGATGTTTTTATCAGCATTTTGTTCTAATATTTGTAGCTTTGATATTTCTAATTTTTTTTTTGTATCGTTTCCGTCATTGTCAACTAAAGGTAATGTTGTTGTTTTTTCATTACCATATTCACGTTCTTTGAATGTATTAACTCTAGGTGCAATATCATTTTTATTTGTGAAAAATTCTATACCGTTACCAACGGTTGTTGAATTTTTCAAAACAAATGATTGAATACAACCTGTCATAGTTAGACCAAAAATTAAAAGATATAAAATGATTTTCATTCATTTAAAAAAACCTTTTTTAGCTTTTTCTTTTTTTTCGTCCGAACTATTGTTATTGTTTCTAAAATAATTAAAGTTATTATTTTTCATTTTTTCTAAATCTTTCAAATAATTTTTGTATTTCTACTTTTTTAATAGAAAAAGGAGAGTTACAAAACTCTTTTCTTGCAATAATAACAAAATCATAATTTAAATCATACGGATTTAAATTATTTATTATTGCCTTGAGTTGTCTTTTATTAAAATTACGACCAACAGCATTTTCAAATTTTTTAGGTATTGTTATACCCATTTTAAAAGAATTACTTTTCTTGTAGTATAAAACAATATATTTATTATGTAATGAATTGTTTTTACTTATTATTTCTTGAAAATCCCAATTCTTTTTTAGTCGATATATTTTTTTCATGTTGGTGCTTTTATTATTTGTCAGAAACTGTTAAATGTTTTCTACCTTTAGCTCTTCTAGCAGCTAATACTTTTCTACCATTGGCAGTTTTCATTCTTGCTCTAAAACCGTGAACTTTTGCATGTTTTCGTTTATTAGGTTGGTATGTACGTTTGCTCATTTTTCCTCCTTATTTAGATTATAATATTTAAGCGTATTTATATTATACAATAATTTAATTTATACATTAACTAATAATTATTATTGTTTAAAAGTTATAATAGTAATATTAATTCATTAAAAAAAAATCTAAGTTTGTGTCTTGTTTATTAAGTTTTATTTTTTAATTTTATAAAAAATACAAATAAATATATATAATTAAAAATGTTTCTTTTTATAAGAAAACGATAGGAGTTTATAAATGAAAAAACTTTTTGCTTTTGATTTGGATGGAACCATTTTAGGTGAAGATAATAGCATTTCAGAATTTAATTTTAATGCTTTGAATTTGTCTAAAAAATCAGGTAATCTAAATGTAATAGCTACTGGAAGAGGTATAAGTAAAGTATTACCTTTATTTAATAAAAATACTATTAATAATTTTGATTATTTTGTGTGTTCTAACGGAGCGGTTATATACGATATAAAAAACAAAAAAACCTTTGTGTTAGGCAAATTAGATAATGCCATATTTGATATTATTAGAGAATACTCAGATGAAAATAAACTAGTATTAACAATAGATTCGTTAGATTATAATTGTACTATTTTACCTGAAAGTAAAATACCTAATTGGCTAAGTAATGAAAATAAAATGGATCTTAATATATTAAACATTTGTAATATACAAGACTTGAAAAATAATATAGAAAATAATAATTTTCATATTGTTCAAATCGCAACTAGAAATCCTAAAAAACTTGCGAAAAAGATAACTAGTGAAATTATTAAGTTGCTTGATAAGTACAAGGTTTCAATTTTTCTAACCAACGGAGTGTATACTGACATTAACCCTTTAGGTGTTAATAAATTAAAGGGTCTTGAAAAAGTTTTAGAATTAGAAGGTTTATCACATAAAAATTTGATTAGTTTTGGTGATAGTGGAAACGATATTGCAATGTTAAAAAATGCTAACTTAAGTTTTGCAATGGGCAACGCAACAGACGATGCAAAGGAAGCTGCAAGTAGAATTATTGGTAAAAATAACACAAATGCAATAGGGGAAACTATCATAGAAATACTAAAATTTAATAATGTGTTATAATTTTGTCCTATGAATTATACAATTGACGTATTATCGTGAATAGCAGCGGTATTTGTGATGATTTTAAGTTTACCGCAGTTAATCAACATCATTAAAACTAAGAAAACAGGGAATATCAATTTTGTTTCGTTTTGAATTTTTCATACCGGAGTATTGATGTGAACATTTTGATCATCATTTGGTAGTGAGAAATTATTTGCAACATTAATTGCTAATTCAGTTTGTTTATTCTTATATACAGTCATGATTGGTTTGTTATATTATTTCAAAAAAGAGTTTAGCTTATTTAGAAAGAAAATAGCATATTTAGGATTATTAATATTTCTATTAGTTTGAACAAGTTTTATAATAATAAGAAATGTTTCTGACTTTAGATGAACCGCAGATGTTCAAACTGCTATGGCATTAATTTTCCCATCATTAACTACATTTGCGTTCTTGCCACAGCTAATTTTTTCTTGAAGACATAAGCATTGAAAAGGTATATCAATTTGAATGTATGTGATTTATGAATTAAATAACTTAGTTTGAATAATTTGATGAATATTATTAATAATATCTTCTGTTGGAGGCGCAGAAGTTGGTCCGTTTATTGGTGGATTAATTTGACAATTAATTTCATTTATCTTATTTGGAACACAATTTATATTTACATTTAAATATAGAAAAAGTTAACATTGCAGAATGTTAACTTTTCTTATTTTCCTATTATAGATTTATAAGTATCTATTGCAGTTTGTTTATCAAAAATTTCTTCAAGAACTTTATATGCTAGTTTTTCAGCAGTCATAGCAGAACTTCCTGTTATAAAATTATTTGATACTACTACATCTGTATCTTCATAATCTTTATTATCTCTAAATAATTTACTTCATTCGCTAGGAAAGCTTGTGAATTTAGTATTTTCTGGAATTAAATCATTTTCTTTTAGAGCATTCGGAGCGTCGCAAATTGCTCAAACTAGTTTTTGATTTTTAACAAATTTATTTATCAATTCGTGTGACTTAAAGTTTTTTCTTAAAACTTGCGCACCTTTACCGCCTGGGATAAATATGGCATCGTAATCTTTAAAATCAACTTCATTTAGGATATTATCTATTTTAGATAAATTTAGTTGTCCGTTAGCGCTTTTGAGTACAGGGTTAAAATAATCAATTTTTTCAAATTTATTTGAACGACTTCAAATTGTTATCGGAGTTACTAATTCTAAGTCATTAAAATTATCTTCAAGTATAACTAATAATTTCATTTTATTTTTTGCCTCTTCTAATAATTCCTCTATATGAAAGATATATTATTAAAACAAGTGGCAATAATACAACTAATATAAATATAATTATATATGTTCTGAATCATGCTTTATTTTCACTTGCTTTTCTTTCTTCAACAAGTTTCATTACAGCTATTGCTGATTCAGCAGTACCAAATTGAGCTTTTACATCTTGAATTCTTTTTTTATCGTATAAAGTAATGAATAAATATAAAGCAAATATTCCAACAAACACACCACCATCAATTGCTAGCAATGTAGTTGTATTTCCAAATGTTGAATCAAGATTTTTCACTAAGTTTAAATATATATGTAAATTTAGTGAACCATTTGTTTCGCTTTCATTAAAAGGTTGTCCGATAGTTACTTCTTCTATACCAAAATAAAGTGTTATTATTGCTAAGTTAAAAATTAGGAAATAAGTAGTGAAGAAAACGAATATTCATGTAAGCCTTAATGATTTGAGAGTTAATGCTTTGTATAAATCAGCAAACATTGTGCTTGATGCTGCGTCACCGTTAGAATAATTAGATCTGTAATTTTTCTCAACGTTTTTTCAACCTGAAATTTTAATTAAACTTCTAACAGAAACGGAGAATGAAATTAAAAGTACAAATGCAATTAGTACGTATCATCCTATTCCTCTATGAGGATCTTTTGCGGTGTTTAAAAAATAATTTACACCAATTGCAGCTAAAGATAGAAGGAATAATACTCCTCACAAAGTGAAAGAAAGGTATCTTATTCTTTTTTCTTTTTTTATTATCGAATATGTTGATGGATTAAGTTGTTTTTGTGGATCAACAAAAAGAGAACTATTGTTAATTTGTGAAGTTTGTAAATTTACTGGTATCTGACCTGTTTCGATGTTAACAGAATTTGTGTTATTTTGTTTTGGTTTAAACATAATTAAATTTTAGATGGATTTTAAAATTCCACTATTTTCACTTTCTTTATTATTTGATTTAGGGTTTTCGTTTTCTGTTTTTTCTATTTTTTCACTAGAATTGTCTTTTTGTTTCTCTCTTTTTTCCAATTCTGAAAATAAAGAGTTAATAACTTTATCAAAGTTTATAATTTTATTTTCTTCTCTTTGGATATTTTTTTCTACGATTTGTGATATTTTACTTGAAAGTTGTTCTTTAGCTTCTGTTGTTAAGTTAGTTGAAAAATTACCTAATATTGATTTAGTTTTATTGTCTAATGAATCTTTAATATATTCATCATATATTTGTGAAATGTTATCAACAAAGTATTGTGTAGCAATTTCTTTTTTCTCATCTTTTGAGGCTGTTACGTATCTAGGATCATCAGATGTAACTTTAGCACGTACTTTTGCAGCTGTTTCATCGTCTATAACATTCATTTGTTTTAATTGTGGTATTTTGTCAAGATTATTTAAAACAATCTTTCTTAATTTAGGATCGTTTAATGTTTCTGTAAACCCTTCCATAACTTTTTCAAATTTTTCTTTAGCATCTTTATTATCAGGGTTATTAATATAATCATTAAACAATTGTTCACCACTAGTCAATACTTGATAAACTGATATTGCAAAATTTCCAATACCGTTAAGGCTAGCCCCCTTACCTCCAGTCATTATTTTGACAGCAACTTGGCTCGCCTTTGATGTGCTGTTGTCTTTTTGGCTTGCACTTAGTAAAACGTTACTAAATAAGAAAATACCAAAAGATGAAGCAATCATATTTGAGGCTCCGGTTATTAATCTCATTGTTGTCTTTGTCACAAAACCTTTTTGTTTGTCAATTCTTTTTCTTCTTTTACGCATTCAAAAGTGAATTGAAAGGGTGATTGAGAAGAAAATACCCCTCAACAATCAGTAGAATAATAAAGCTGCAAATGTAATTACAAAAGGTATTACATCTTTATATTCTTTAAAACGTTCGTTATTTTGCATCAAAGTTGCAGCGGTTATAGAAAATATAATTGTTAATCCGACTGAAGCAATTTTAGCAATAATATATTTTGTTCTCAATCACATACCAACAACAAAAGATATTGCAAAAAGCGCAATAATAACAATTGGTATTATATATGTTAAGCTAGGTACATCTAACTTCGTAAAAAACGAGTTAATTTTTTCTAAAATTTGTGATATCGCGTCTTTACTTTTTTCTGAAGAACTATTTTCAGAAAAGTAACTAACGTAGTTTAAGTTCATTTGTATTCCTCTCCATATAATTTGTCTATAAATAAGTAGATTTTTTAAGTTTTTTTCAAGGTTCTTTTTTCTTTAGACGATCGATAAAAAGCATACCGTTTAAGTGATCTAATTCATGTTGAAAAACAATAGCTAAATAATCTGTAACTTCGTATCTTAAAAATTTCTTTTCGAAGTAACTATAAGCATCAACTATTATTCTTTTACTTCTATGTACATAACCTGCTTGATTTGGTCATTCTTCAGGAACAGATAAACAACCTTCACCTTCGCTTAGTGCTACTAATTCTTTACTTTTAAAAACAACTTTTGGATTAAAAAGTACATCTTTAAAAATAACTTTTTCTTTTTCGTCTTTTATAAAAATATAAAAAGCATTTTTTAGAATTCCATATTGAACTGCAGCAACACCTACACCAGGTCTAAATTTTGTTCCTTCTGTTTGTGAATCATCGATATGGTAAATCATTTGCTCTGCTAATTTTATGTTTTCGTTAGAAAGCGGTAATTCTACATCTAAGGAATTTTTCCTTAAAACCTTATCTGGTAATTCAACTATTTTTACATCAAATTGTTTTTGTTCATTCATAGTATTTATTATATAATTAATTACAGAAAAATTAAATATATAATTTATATAATTACACTTTTAAAAGGGAGAAAAATGGAAATTTATTTATCTATATTAACTAATTTGCTTTTTGTTGTAATTGGTTATTTGGTCGGCTCAATTAATTTATCTATATTATTAGGTAAATATTTTTTCAAAAAAGATTTACGCGAATTTAATTCTAAAAATGCCGGTTCTACTAATGCTAGACGTGTATATGGTAAATTTTTTGGAACTTTTATTTTAGTTGTAGATATTTTAAAACCTATAATTGTGATATTGTTATCATACGGAATATCTAAGCTTATAAACAATAGTATAAAAATTAATTTAGAAGTTTCAAACACATTTGAAAGTGTGAATAAGATTTACAATGAATTAATTTTAATCCCTACATTTGGTGGTTTTGCGGTTGTGTTAGGTCACGTTTTTCCTGTTTTTCATAAATTTAAAGGCGGAAAAGGGGTCGCAAATTTTGTTGGTTTAATGTTAAGTATAAATGTAATTTCCTTTTTGGTTTTTGTTGTTATATATTTTTTAGTTTTATATATTAAAAAATATGTTTCAGTAGCAAGCATTAGTGCATCAATTTCTTCTAGTGTGGTACTTTTTATTCCATGAATTATTACCGGAGAACTTGGTATTTTTAATAACATTTCAGGTATAAATTATTATTTTATAATTCCATTAATTTCTTTATTTTTAGTTTCATTAATAACTTACTCTCATAAGCCAAATATTTTAAGAATCAAAAATAAAACAGAACCAAAAATTAACTTTTAGACCCATATACTTTAATTTTGTGGATAATTATAATTGCATTTATATGCAATTATTTTTAATTAAATAAATATAATAACAATATATAATATTAATATGAATTATACGAAATATGCAACAGTAGATGTTGGTGGAACAAATGTGCGTTTTGCCTTATTCGATAAAGATGCCAAAATATTGATGAAAAATAAAACACAAACAAATATTAATAGTGCTGAAATTACATGCGATTGAATAATCGATCAAGTTAATAAATATAGTATTGAACATCTTGCTTTATGTATACCTGGGCCTAGCGATTATAAAAATGGTATTGTTTTAAAAAGCCCTAATTTATTAGGTTCTTGAGTTAACTTTGATGTTAAAAATTACTTATTATCTAAAACTAACTTAAAGTCAATTGTCTTTGAAAACGACGCAAATGCTATGGCTTTAGCAAATCATAATAAATATACTAAAGATGTCAATGTTAGTCAATTCTTCACAATTAGTACCGGTTTTGGTGCAGGTTTAGTTATAAATGATAAAATTTATCATGGTAATAATTATTATGCTCAAGAAATTGCACAAATACCTGTATCAACAACAAATTTTAGCGAAAAACATCGTTTAATAAATGATTATGCATTAGAATTACACTGTTCAGGCAGTGGAATAGCAACAAAAGCTCAATTTTATAAGATTGCTAATAATGCAAAAGAAGTTTTCGAATTAGAATCAACTAACGAAATTGCTAAAAAAATAATTTTTGAGGCAAAAGACGCATTAACAAGAATGTTTGCAATTAGTGCAGGAATTATTGCTCCCCAAGTTTTCTTTGTTGGTGGTAGCCTAGCTTTAGCAAACAAAAAATTTGTTATAGATGCATTTGAAGAAGCTAAAAAGATTAGTGATTTTAACCATTTTAATAATGTTGAATTAGTTTTTGATGAAATGGGAGACGATTCTGCACTAATAGGATTATATTACTTGATTAACCAAAATACATTGTCTTAATGTATTTTTTTAATATAGTACTATTTGATGTATCAAGTTAGAAAAAATAGATAATATATGATGAGGAAATTTTCTAAAATTGCCTATAATTAATAATACTATGAAGAAAAAAATAAAATTATTACATTTAACAGCTGGTATTTTAGCCCCAGCAACATCACTAATTGCTTTAAGTTGTTCGACAACAAAAACTGATGATAATGCTAAAAGCAAATTGGTAGCTTACGAACAAAGCGATTTTCAAAAAAGAAGAAAAGAATCAGGAAAAAATTGAATTGGTTGAAATAATCCAAAATTTGTAGAGATAAATAGACAAAAAAGTTTAAATAATTTTACATACTCTGACGAAGCCGAAAATGTAAAAGCTATTGCTCCTTTTAATAACAAAGCAAAGAGATCTAATGTTGTATATCAATTAATGGTTTATTCATTTGCAGATGGGAACGGAGATGGTATAGGAGATTTTATTGGATTAAAAAATAACCTAAGTTATTTTACTAATTTAGGAATAGATACTCTTTACTTGTCTCCTATATTTCCAGCATCTACATATCATGGTTATGATGCAATTGACTATACAGCAGTTGCTCCAGAACTTGGCGGGATGGAAGCTTTTGATGCCTTCTTAATTGAAGCACATAAAAATGGAATTAGGGTTGTTCTAGATATGGCTTTCAATCATACTTCATACGAACATCCATGATTCCAAAGTGCGCTTTTAAATGATAAATCAACATATAGAAGTTTTTATAATTTTTACACAAATGTTGGTGGAGGAAGAGCAAATAGAGAAGGTGTTGATGATTCTAACTTAAGAACTTATTTTAAAGCAATACCTCAAAACGGTTCTCAATTTACAGATTATGATGGTAAAACATATCCAGTAAGAACTACAAATAAACATTGAGTGGCAGAATTTTGATCAGGTATGCCTGACTTAAATTTATTTAATTCTAGGTTACAAGAAGAAATAAAAAATATTCACTACTTTTGAGCTAAAAAAGGTGTAGACGGATTTAGATACGATGCATTCTATCATTTCTTCCAAAGTGAAAATAGATTTAAACGTACAGAGTCTGGCGCTTCTACAACAACTAAACTATTATCTGAATGAAGAAAAGCAGCGGAAAAAGGTTATGCTGATGCTGAAAAAGAAGGTGTAACAAGATCTTCAAATTCTCCATTCATGTTCGGTGAGTGATGAGGTGATCCTGCTGGCGCTACAGATAAAGGAAATTCGAAAGATTTTTGGTTTAATAAACAAGATGATTCTATGGCGATAGGTTCTTTAATTGATGCAACAAAATGAAGATACAATACAAATGTAAGTATTAGTCCCCAAGACGAAAGAAATGTTTTAAATAGTCTTAAAGATAAAAACGGGATTGCAAGAGAATGAATGCCTCATTTAGAAAATCACGATGTTGATAGATGAATTACATATTTTAGAAATACTGTTTCTCATGGTAAGGTAGGTGCAGAACCTAATACACTTAGTGATCAAGAAAGATCAGCATACGAATATGCAGTATTTTCATTATTAACAAGAGGAGGATATCCGACTCTTTACATGGGTGATGAAATATTAATGCAAGGCGGTAATAAAGGAGAAGGTGATACAAACGTTCGTGAACCTTGGTGTTGAGGTGATATGTCTAAACAAGTTTATTTTAGTGACGAAAGAGACGGAGCTCAAATTTTACCTAAGGCATCTGTTGGTGAAGGTAATACAGAATATTTAATCTCTGATCCTAATGGTTTTTATAAACTTGTTTCTAAATTAATTCAAGTTAGAAAAGATTTTCCATCTGTAAGTGAACAAAAAGTTGAAAATATAGCTAACCCCGAAATAGTATTAGATTATCAATTAAGACCTGAAATTTACCAAGATGATTTTAAATATAATGAAACAGTTTTAAGAGATAATCACGATGGAACATATGTGTTATTTATTTTTAACGGAGATAATAAACCTATTTCAAATGTTTGACTTAAAAAAGAGTTTGAGGTAAAAAAAGTTTTATTATCTAAAAACATAACTGCAAAATTAATTGATGAATCTAATCCACAAGAAAGCCCTACTCTTATACAAGGTAAAGATGGAGTTAAATTAGCTGCATTCTTAATTGGTAAAAAAGAACAAAAATAAAACACTCATCTTGATATATCAAGTTAGAATGACAAAAAATGATTAAATTTATAAAGGTAGAAATATCATAAATAAATTTATTGTAAAATTATAATTAGGATATGAAAAAGAAATATAAAATAAAGAAAATCCCCTTTAAAACTAAAGTTAGATGGTTATTTCTAGGCAAGTACCCTTTAGAAAGAAAATATAAGCCTAAAATTTTAGAATACTTATTTCTTATATTTTCAAGTATTGTGCTTTTAATTCTTCAAATAATTTTTGCTTTATATTTGATAAATTTAGCAAAAGAGGTAGAAAAAGACAGGTATTTAGTTAGTTTAATTCTAGAAATAAAAAAATATACTACTAGAATTCTTATATCTATATATTTCACATCTTATTTGGTTGCTTTGATTTTATCGGTACATGTCTTTTATATATTGCGAAAGACAGAATTCAATAAATGGATTGCAATCATTGGTGTAGTTAGTTTATTATTAATGTTAACACCCATAAGTATCCTATTCTTAATCGTCGCTTACAATAAAAATGAATTAGCGTTCGAGTAAAAAAATAATGGAGACAAAATGAAAAGAAAATTATTATTATCAACTGGTTTAGTTGCGGGTATCGCATCTCTTTCAACAGTTATTGCTTGTGGTTCTACAACACAAAGTTCATCAGGTAACACATGAGCAAATAGAAAAGAAATAGTTATTGCTGTTGATGGAGCCCAAGAAGACTTTTATAATGAAGTTATTAAAGAATTTAATGAAACATCTTATGCTAAGGAAAAAGGTTTCAAAATTCAAACAATTAACAAAAATGTTTTTGGTGCCTTAGATTTCGGTACACAAGGTTTAACAGATGAACAAGTTCCTGATTTATTTTATGCACCTAACGATAGAATTACAAGTACAGCACAAACAGGTTCATTAGCTGAAATCGATGAATTTGATCCTACTTTATTTGATGAACTTGCTAAACAATTGGGAGTTACATCTGCTGAAGAAATTAAAGAAATGAGAGATTTTGGTACTGTAGAAGGTGTTATTAAAGGTGATATAAACGCTGGTACAGTTAAAAAACTTTTAGCATTAAGACATAACGCTGAAGGTATAGTTATGGCATCTAGCGAAAACGAAGATGAGTCAAGAAAAATTTTAGAAAATGCAAATACTGATACATTAGCGGAATTAGTTACAAGTGGTGAAGCGTTATTAAGAATTCAAGACTTTTGATTTGGAAACGGAATCTTTGGTGGAGTTTTCGATAAATTACAAAAAGATAAAATTGAAAATGGTGAAGCAGCTGATTATTTAATGTCAAAAATACTTTATAGTGATAATAATGAAGTTAAATCAGGATTTATTAAATCAGACAAATTCCACCCAGAATTTAAAAAAGCTCTTGATGTAGTTGGTGATTTATTGTGACCAATTTATGAAGCTGCTTTTAAGAAAAACACAGTTGATTATGGACAAACTGTTTGAGGGAAAAAAGGTATTTCTCAAGCTGACTTAGTATCATTTTTAGGTTCAGATGTTGGTAATGCTCAAAACATTTCATTTAGATTAATGAAAGAAGGAAAAATAAAATTTGCTTTAGTAGGAACATGAGATATTCAAAATGCTCAATCTACAGCAAATGCAAAATCATTCTTTAACGTTGTTAATACAAAAGATGATTATAAATACTTACAAGCATCAGGTTCATGATCATACGCTATTAACGCAAGAAATAATGGTGTTTCAGAAGATAGAAAAAATGCTATCGTTGAATTAATTAAGATTATTTTTAAAACTGAACCATACTTAAAATACTTTGAAAGAGATTCAAAAATTCCTTTTGCTAAGGCAGAACGTACAAGAGTTCAAGAAGCATACAATAGAGTTAATACAGAGAAAAATGCTGAAGTAGCAAAATTTGCAACAGATTTAGGATTCAAAAATTTTGAAGACTTAATTGTAAAATATCAAGAAGTAGTTCAACCGATTGTTAAATTAGCTAGAAGTGGTTTATTAGGAAATACTTGAAGCATCGAAACAAATTCAGATCCTTTAAACGATGCTAATAAATTACCTAAATCAACATACCAATTATTAACAAAAGAAGAAGTTAAATTAAAACCCGAAGATCAAAAAGGGAACTATAACGTTAAACCTGATCAAATGTCTAACGAACAATTTACAACTCTTAACAATAGTTTAGAAGATTCATATGCACTTAGAAACGTTCTTTCAGCAATATTAGGATTGACAAATCTTGCTGATCTTCAAGGTAACAATGAACCATGACAAATTGGTGAGGGTGTTATTAAAGGTGGATTATCTACAATAACAAATCCAAAATTTTCGGAATTAATGGAAGGTAATAACGCATGACACGTTAGAAAGGTAGAAAAATACATTTTCGGCGCTAACGGAGATAATGGTGATGAAAAAGAAGCTTTAATTCAATCATTTTCAAATGTTGTAAATGATGAAACTGGATTAAATGACTTAATTAATAGTGTTATCCAAAGAGCTAAAGACTTTTCTTCAGAAGTTGCAAAAACAACAGTTGCAGCTGATGTAATTGAAAAAGCTGTAAAAGGATATTTAGCTAACTTTGTTAACGTTGCTAAAGTAAGAAATGCTACAGCAGGAATTTATGCTGAAGGTAAAATGGTTAATTCTGATGGTCAACCTTCTGAAGTTACATTTGACGAAGTTACTGAAAAAACTGCTGAATACAACAAACTAAAAAGTGTTGATAAAGTTCTTCAAGTTGTTGCTTCAAGTAGAACAATCCAAGAAGGTGGAATTGGAATCTTGTCAACTCAAGAAAGACGTATCGATAACTCTAACCCTCAATTTGGTCAAGTATGAGGAAACTGAAACGAAAAAACAGTTGGTAACAAAGTTAAATTGGAAGAAATTAAAAATTCAGTTAATAACAAAGAACAATTTGTTGCTGCTATCGAAGATCATTTAAGTTACTTATTTGGTGAAACAGCTAAATCTATTACAGGTAAAGCGTCACTTACAGTTGCTTTCGATCCAAAAAAACCAGCTAACAATTAATAAAATATGTATCAAAAATACAAGACAAATATTAATAAACAACAATTTTATATTTTAATTTCATTAATAGCGTTACTATCAGTAACATTATTAGTTTGGGTTTTAATACCATTTGGTTATGGTATTAATCCTAATTATATTAATAAAATTGAAGCAAATAATAATGACGAAGAAGTTAGTAAACTTGTTTCACAATTAGCAATGAAAACAATAATATCTTACATTGCAAACTCATTCGTGATAATATTTTTCTTGGTATATATATTACTTTTAAAAAATAAAATTAAAGCAGGATATCTATTCTTTATAATTTGAATTTTAGTATTTATAACTTTTATTGCAATGCCATTTTATGGTGGTTCAGAGCAAACAAGCCAATATACTAAATTTCAATTCTGGGTAGGTATCTTTGCTTCGTTTTTATCAGGAATAAATGCATTTACATTATTTGTATTTATGTTAAAATACCACATAGATAGAAAATTTCATTATTATGAATGATACAAAATACACAAAGGACGAAGCAAATAATTATGGAAGATTTAAAACTTTATAATTGATATGGCGAGTCATTTGATAATATTTTACCCCAAAGCTCAGGTAATATGGTGGCTTACAAAAAGCAAGTAAGAAACATATTTTTGAGAACAAGGGACAGAATAAAGTCTCAAGAGAGTATAGACAAAGATTTATACTTAAGAGCAAGAACAAAACTACAAGATAATTTAAAAAGAGAACTTGCGAGTCACAAAGTTGCCTACAAGAATAAACTTGCAGTTTTAAAAGATTCTATTAAAAAATTATCATACGCAGATTCAACAATCAACTTGTTGCAATTTGAAATCAATAAAATTAAGGCGTCTTTAAAGGATACAAAAAAATATGCAAAAGATTTTGTTTATTCTTTACAACAAAGCGCTGATGAAATTGATGTCAAATTAGATAACATAGAAAAATTAAAAACAAAAACTTATGTTGATGAAGAAGAATTGTTTAAAAAATTCGCTATTTACAACATAATGTATATTTATATTAAAAAAACAGGTAAGACCGATTTTGATATTAAGCTAATTCACGACGATCTATTACCAATAGAGCAGGAATGAGTTAAAAAACTTGATAATCCAAATCAATATTTCACTAATATTTATAATTCAGTTGAAAAACAAAGAATAAGTTTATACAATCGTAAACAAGAATTAATAAGAAAATACGAAGGAACTTATAAGTTACAAAAACAACTTTTCATTGAAGAAACAGAAGAAATTAAGTTAGTAACTAAACAGAAAATACTTGAATTAGAATATGAATATACAAAAAAATCTAATGAACTACTAGAACGTGCAAAAGAAACTAAAACAAAAGCGTTGGCGAAAATTGAAGAACAAAAAGAGATTATTTTAAATGCTGAAACAAAAAATAAAGCTATTGTAAAAGAAATAATCGATAATTCAAACAAACAAATTAAAGAAATAAAATCAAACTATAAAGAACAATTAAAATTAGTTAAATATCGCTCAATGATACAAAACACCAAAGATTTTATGAGTTTTTTATCAAAAAATGAAATTGATATTCCTCAATTAGACTATACATTCAAGAGTACTTTTACACTAGACGAAGCGAAGGAAATTTCTAATAAATTAAATGGTCAATTAAGTGATTTCTTAATCGAAAATAAAGAAAATCATTTTGTTCAAATTGCTCATTCTCAATTTTTTAGCAAAATTAATTTATTTAGAACATATTACGAATTCAAAAATTTATTAAAGTCACAATACAAAGAAAAAGTTGGTTTAAGTAAAGTTAAATATACTTATGAAGGTAAATTTAACTTAGAAGAATCTAAATCATTAAGAGATTTATTTATTGATTCTAGAAAAACTAGGTTAGCCTTTAGAAAAGAAAAAATAAAAGCTAAGTATGAACTTTTAGTTCTTAAACAAAAAGAAGTAGAAAAACTTAACAATAGAGATAACAAAAATATCGATGATTTAAGTTTTGAATTATTGACAGATAACGAAAAATTTAAGTTAGCAAAATCTAAAGCTATTAAGCAATTTAAAGATGAAAAAGCAGAATTAAAACGTAAAATAGCTTCAAAAGAAATTTCAAAACAAGCTTACAAAAATAAAATTTACGAATATAAAATTAATAAAAAAGAAACTATTCGTGAAACAAAATTAAAATCAATGTTAATGTCTAATAAAGAAATTCTAAGAACAGCATTTTGAAGGGAATTTTCTGAAGTTAAAGTTAACAAAAAAATATATGAAAGTAAAATAACAGAAGCGCAAAAAACTATACCAGTTGAAACAATGAAGAATTTAAGATTCCTAACATCATTTTTAGGATTTGTTTTTCCTGGATTATCAGAATTATTATTCTTCAAACAATATGTTAAAGGTACTTTATTAACATTGTTATCAACTTTTATATGAACAGTTATTATTCCATTTTCATTTGGTGCTTATTGAAGTAAAATGGGTGGAATTCCAGGATTTAGTGACCTTGGAAAAGGACTTCATAATTCATCACTAGGTATTTTTACGGATGCTCGTTTATATATATTTGGTGGTGTTATTTCGGTTGTTTTATTAGTTTTCGCATTAGCGTATTTATCCGTATCATCGATTAGTTCTTATCGTGTTGCTAAACAATTAGAATATGGTTCAAGACCAAGTAAATGAACACATACAAAAAGATGATTAAATACAAGTGGATTTCCATGGATGATTTCACTATTCGGTTGATTTTTAATGATTTTCATCGTTGCAACACCGATATTTACATCTATATTAATTTCATTTACCAACTTCGGTTATGAGCATCAAGCTCCGTCTCAAACAGTTGATTGAGTAGGGCTTAAGATGTGAGGATATTGATGAGTATTTAGAGAAAATAACTTGTTATTATCATTACAAAGAGTTATTGTTTGAACAATAATTTGAACAATATTATCTACATTAATTCCGATAAGTGTAGGTATTATAATTGCTGTATTAACAAACAGCCAAAGAATTAAATTTAAAAAAGTATTTAGAGTTATTTACATTTTACCTTGAGCAATTCCTGCGTTCGTTACACTTACATTTATTAAAAGTATGTTCCAAGGTGGGGACCAAGGTTTCATTAACTTAATTATGCTTAAAATAGGGTTAATTAGTGATGCCAAAAACTGATTAGCTGAAATAGGTACAACTAGAGTTCTTGTTATTATAGTTCAAACATGAATTGCTTATGCTTGAATCTTTATGTTAGTGACAGGTAACTTACAATCTATACCAAAAGATATTTATGAAGCCGGTTCAGTTGATGGTGCAAGAGGTGCACAGTTATTTAGATATTTAACATTACCTTCATTATTACTTTCAATTGCACCTATGTTAATTGGACAATTTGTTGGTTCATTCAACAACTTTACAACAATTTCTATATTCACAGGTGGTGGTCCTGCTTTTGCGAATCCTACTGTGTTTGGTGAAGCTTCAACAGATATCATTATTTCATGAGTTTATAAGTTAACACTTGGTACAGTTAAATTTGCCGGAGATCAGGCTTTCGCTGCCGCTTTAACAACTTTAGCTGCATTATTCAGTATTTCACTTGGTGCTCGTGGATTTATTAAATCAATGTCAAGGAGGGATTAAGAGATGTTTTCTAGAAAAAGAATTTATTCACATATTTTTGATGATATAAAAGTCAATAATAAAAAACTAGACAAAAAAAGATTAAATTTTAATGAATCAGATTCAAAACCTCCTACAACAATGGAAATAATTTGATTATTCTTTAATTATTTAATCTTAATAGTTTGAGCAATAATTGTGCTTTTCCCAATTGTTTCTCTAATTATTTCTGCTTTTAATATAAACAACCCACGTATTATTGCCATCACACCATTTAAATTTGGGTGAGAAAACTTTACATACTTATTCACAAGTGAGCAAAGTTATTTTGGTAGATGATATTTCAATACAATACTAATAGCCGTATTAACAATGGTTATTTCAACAATAGCAGTAGCCTTAAATGGTTATGCATATTCAAGATTTAAATTTGCTGGTTCTAAGCATTCATTGACAGTTATTATGATGCTTCAAATGATTCCAGCTACATCAGCTCTAATTTCGCTATATTTACTTATCAGAATGGGTAATTCATTAGGCTTCCCAACAATATTTATGTTGATTCTAATTTATGCAGGTGGTTCAATTTCTGGTAATACATTTATGTTGAAAAGTTATTTAGACACAGTGTCATCAGAACTAGATGATTCGGCAAAAGTTGATGGATGCAATAACTGAGGGCTATTCTTTAAAATATTAGTTCCAGTTATTAGACCTGCGTTAATTATGGTTGCTTTATGATCATTCTTGATACCATTTACAGACGTTATTTTACCTAAGTTTGTTTTATTTGAATTAAAAAATACAACACTTGCTGTTGGGTTAAGTTACTTTATTGATACTGAACCTAAACACGTTAATGCGGGTGCTTATGCTGCGGGTTCAATACTAGCTTCAGCTCCAGCGTTTGTATTATTTATGTACTTACAAAGATACATTGTAGGTGGATTAAGTGACGGAGCCGTGAAAGGATAATATATGAAAAACAATTTAGACCAAAATTTGACTTCAGATTTAGAAACAGGTTTTGAAACTATTGATTTAGATTCGATGCTTTCTGAAGTTGGGGAAATTTCTTCCACAAATAGCGGTGCCCACATTAATTTAGTAAATATTTCTAAAAAATATGAAGGAAACGAAAAATATACATTAGAAAATATTAATCTTGAAATTAAACCAGGTACCTTCTGTATCTTTTTAGGACCATCAGGTTGTGGTAAAACTACGCTTTTAAGAATGATTGCTGGTCTTAACTCAATTACTAAAGGTGATTTATTATTTAATAATAAAAGATACAACAACTTATTACCAAATGAACGTAATATAGCTATGGTTTTCCAATCATACGCTTTATACCCACATATGAATGTTTATAATAATATTTCATTTGGATTAAAAATAGCTAAAGAAAGAAAAGATATCATTGACCGTCGTGTTAAGGATGTTGCTAAAATTTTAAAAATAGATGAATATCTATATAGAAAACCTCGTGATTTATCAGGAGGTCAAAGACAACGTGTTGCGATAGGACGTGCTATCGCTAGAAAACCACTTGTTTTCTTAATGGATGAACCTCTTTCAAACTTAGATGCTAAATTAAGAGAAAGCATGCGTAGAGAAATTGTTAATATCCATAGAATGTTAAACACAACAAGTATTTATGTTACACACGACCAGTTAGAAGCTATGACAATGGGTGACCAAATTGTCGTGTTTAATGATGGAAAAATCCAACAAAGCGGTAAAGGTAAAGATTTATACTTTAGACCTGCAAACGTTTTTGTTGCAAAATTTATTGGTTCTCCAACAATGAATACTTTTGACGCAGTTTACAAAGGTGGTAAATTAACAGAAGTAAATAACAGTTTAGAAATTACTTTAGATGAAGAAGCTAAACAACATGTAAAAGAAAATCAAAAAATAGTTGTTGGTTTCAGATCTGAAGATTTAAAAATACATAATAAACAAGTTCCAAATTCAGTTTTAGGAAAAATAACAAATATTGAATTAATTGGTAAAGATCAACTTATCGCAGTAAAAGTTAATGAAGATTTAGAGTTTATTGTTAACGCATCAAATAGTGAAGAATTTGAATTATACTCACATGTGTATGTTGAATTCATAATACCAAGAATACATTTATTTGATAAAGAAACCGAAAACAGAATTAATTAACATGAAATTTTTAGAACATTTTAAAAATTATAAAGAAAGAAAAATTCTTTTATTCTTAATTACATTATTAGTATTTATTTCTTTAATATTCCAAATAGTAATGTATATTAATTTTTTCGATAGAATTGAAATCGAAAAAAATTGAATTAATGCTGGCCATGTATTAGTTCTAAACTGAAAAAAAGCTTCCCCTACTTATCAATTAACTGAGTTATTTCTATTTTTAAATACATTATTTGTATTTTCTGCAGTTATCATTCTTATTATTTTGTTTATTATGCAATATAAACTTTATAAAAATATAGGTAATGCTGATGAGTATTTTAAAAGTTTATACTTTTTAGTAACAGTTTTATTTGTTAGTGCATTTGCGATTATTTCATTACAACCTGAAAGTGTAAATCAAATTAATGTAATAACAATTAATAATGAACTTCGTGAAGTTAATAATACACTAAGTTATGATCTTAGTTATAAACTAATTTGATCTTCAATGTTTATGTCATTTATAGCATTAGTATTTACAATTAGCGCTAAAAAGAAATTTGGTTTTGTAACCAAAGATAAAATCCTAATGCCTTCAATTAATGGAAAAGACAATAGACTAAAGATGTTTTTAGGTAAAAAGACAACAACATTACCTATGTCTAGAAGTGACAAAATAACTGACCTAAAAAATAAAATTCAAGATGTATTAGATAACAAATAATATTAAAAAAACAACAGATCGATCTGTTGTTTTTTGTTTACACCTATCAAGAAAAAAATAAATATACTTTTAAATTTTAATAACTTATTATAATTCTATTACTATGAATTTAAAAAATAAAGCATTAAAAAAATATTACAATTTAATATATAAAAAATATTTAAAAAATCAACTTAGAAAAGAATATGCTAAGTGAGATGACCCCAAATATAATGATAACATTAATCAAACTTATAAAGATTTATGAAAAAACGCTCCAAAAGCGGAACCTTTACAAAATTACAAGAATACAAATATAATGTATCAAGTCTTAGTTTATTCATTTGCAGATGGTAATAATGATGGTATAGGAGATTTTATTGGTTTAAAAAATAAACTAGACTATTTATCGAATTTAGGTGTAGACCAAATTTGATTATCCCCATTGCATCCGTCATCAAGCTATCATGGATATAATGTTAAAGATTATTGTAATGTTGCTGATCAATTAGGTGGAATGGATGCATTTATTGATTTTTTAAGTGCAGCACATAAGAAAGGAATAAAAGTTTATTTAGATTTAATTTTTAACCATACATCTTTTGAACACCCTTGATTCCAAAAAGCTATCGAAGGAGACGAGTTATATAAAAAATATTATAGAATTGAACCCGATTTAGATATAAATGACCCTGACGTTAAATTAGATAAAGAATTTTATAGAAAAAGTTTTCCTAAGATTAATCAAAAACCTACCAATAAACATTATTTAGCAAGATTTTCGTATTCTATGCCTGATTTAAACTTAGATAACAAAGTTGTTATTGACGAGTTAGTAGAAATACAAAAATTTTGAACTGCAGTTGGAGTTGACGGTTTTAGATATGATGCAATAGCTGAATATTTTTCGAGTGAAATAGAAACTAAAAACAACTTTAATGAGGCTAAAATATTTTCTATTTTAAGAAAAGCAAGTGATGAAATCACAAAACCAGCAGGACGTGATGATGTATTTATGGTCGGAGAATGAGTTTTCACCGATACATTTAAAGGGTTGCAATATTTAAAAGACGGAAATGAATTAGGTCTTAACACCGTTTATGATGGATTCAAATATTTTAGACAAAATACAGATGTTAGAATTCCGTATAAAGATTTAAAAGATTTAGTAAAAAAATATGAAGAAGCTTCACCTATAAGTAGATGAATGCCATTTATAGATAATCATGATACTAAAAGATGATTAGATGTTTTTAGAGAAGAAGTTTCTAAAAACAAACCACATCAATTGACTAAAAAACTAACAGAATTAGAAAAAGATAATTTAAAAATTGCTTTATTCCAATTAATGGCATTACCTGGAAATCCAATTATTTATCAAGGTGATGAATTATATTATTTTGGTACAAGATACTATGGTGATCCATCATTAAGAGAACCAATGAAATGATCAAATCCACAAGAAAATTGTTTTATCTATGACGGGATTGTAATCGAAAACTTAGAAGAATATATTTTATTAACTTCTGCAACTCAATTGCCTGTAATTGAAGAAGCTATTAAGGTGGAGAATTCACCTTATAGTTTGATTCAATATATGTCTAAATTACGTGAAGAATATCCTTTCTTAAAAGAAACAAATTCTGATACAATTGTAGACCCTTATACATTTATAGATACTGACGATTATTCTAGTGTTACAGTTAGAAAAGCTCCTGAACAAGATAAAGAATTCTTACTGTTCGCGTTTTGT
This sequence comes from Mycoplasma sp. CSL7503-lung, assembly GCF_025515455.1. Taxonomy (GTDB): domain Bacteria; phylum Bacillota_I; class Bacilli_A; order Mycoplasmatales; family Metamycoplasmataceae; genus Mycoplasmopsis. The sequence continues at coordinate 36,306 of NZ_JAOPHP010000006.1, forward strand.
AATTATAAAAATGAAAAATTGAACTTCATAAAAATTTCGAGAGATTATCATTTTAAACCCGTTTTATTAAAGAAGACAAAAAATTATGGTTGAAACTTTGAGATGGAGCAAGGTGGATACGCAATATTTAAATTGATAAAAAAATAAGAATTTTTTTATTTTAAATTTGGTAAAATTGTGATATGGTAAACGCAAAAAACAGAAAAAAAATTAATGAAGAACTAGTTTCTAAGGCAACTCCAAAAATATTAAGTAAAACCAATGAGGTAGTAAAATATTTAATTGATTTAATAGTAACTAGAAAAGTTCCTGTAAACAAAATTATGCCATCTGAGCACGCATTAATGGAAATGTTCAAATGTTCTAGAAGTGTAGTTGTTGGTGCTTATCAAAAACTATACGCGCTTGGTGCTGTTTACACAATATCCAAAAGAGGTCACTTTGTAGCGGAGAATTTTTATAATTTAATTAAACCCGTTAGTTTTTTAATGGGTGCTGACAGAGTTAGAGGTATTGAGATAGAAGAACCAACAGAACCGGATTGATTTCATGAAAAAAGAATAATTTTTGTTGAAGGATTCAGACAATTTCGTACAACTTACGAAATTGAAGGTAAAGTCATTGCTGAAGCAGATATATTCTTATCTATAAAAAACGTTGATCAATTTGAACCAATTAGTTTAAATAAACCTATTATTGACACTTTAGCTGAAAGAAGTAGTTTGACAAATATTGTTTATGAGTTGAAATATGAAAATGTAAAACTGTTTGGAGAAGATAAATTAGTTGTTATCACAATGTGAGGATACGACAATGAAAGCATTAGTATCGCAGCCAAGTTTTATATTAAACCAGAAAACTTTATTTTCTTTCACCAAGAATTTTCATTATATTAAAAAATGACTATTACAAATGTTTTAGTCATTTTTTATATTAATAAATCCTTTGTGAAATGGTAATTTTAATTTAGATTTGGTAATGTGAACAGAATAATAATTAGGATTGATATTAGTAATTTTTTTTATTTTTAATAAAGATTCATCATAATCAAAATAAAGTAAGATTCAAATATCTGGATCGTAAGAATAAATAGAATTAATCAAATCATAAATCTGATCGCCATCAGATTTTTTGTTAATTAAATTAAGTAGTTTATTAATTGCTTTATAGTTTAATTCACTTGAATTAGATGCTAACAAAAGATTTAAGTAAATTTTTTCACCAAAATAATTAAAGCTTGGAAGCGGATTATCAGCACTGAATTTTTTATTAATTGAAATTTGTTCACTATTATATGTCTTTAATTTTAAAAAAGATTGTAAATCTATAACTATCTCATATGGGTTTGAAAGTTGTTTGTCTTTAATTGCTTTTTCAAGTGAGTTTCCAAAAAGAGAGTATACAAAATTTCTTTGATGAGCAATTTCATCGAATTTAACTAATATTTTATTCTTTTCAATATTTTCCATATAAAAATTATATAAAAAAATAGACATAACAACATTGTTATGTCTTAAAATATATTTTTTGTAAACTATGCTCACAATATATGAAACATTTAATTATAAACTATGACAATTAGAGATTATATACATTAATATATTATATTTTTTATTGTTACGTGGTCGACTTAATTTTCTAAATAAAAATCTGCATAGTGTTTCGAATATATAGTTTGGTGGACGATTTTATATATTTGACACTTTAGTTTTAGATAATCTAAGTTTATAAATAAAAAATTTAAAGAATGATTATTAATTAATAAATAAATAAAATTAAATTAATCTTATTTTACTTACTAAAGCTAAATAAAAACAAATTTATAAAAATTAATGCTGTTTTAGATAAACATTTTGTTTAATAATGTCTTCTTAATATTTTCTAGCTTTTCTAATTTTCGTTGAAATAGTGCTATTGATGAATCTAAATTGGTGAATATTTTTGATATTTTAGTTTGTTCATTCATTTTAGGAGATCATATCAATATATTTTTATATTCTGAATAATATAAATGTTTAATTGTTGTACCTATCGTTATTTTATTAAAATTTATTCTTTTTAAAATGTTAAATAAAAAAATAATATTGATATTTTTATTAGGTATAATAGCTTGGTTTGTAGAAATAAATCATGAATTTTTATTCACTATTCTAAGATTTCCTATTGAACCATCTACAGAAATTAATATTGCATCTTCTTTTAAATGATTATCATTAATAAATCCAAAAATATCAGTGGCACTATAGACAGGATAATTTCCTGTTTTTTTAAAATCATTAATAAATATATTACTTTTTAAAATCTTGCTAACAAATGTTTCGATAGGAGATTGTACTCAAGAATTAGTAAAACCCTTAAATCTAATTTCAGGAAATTCTGCTTGACCGCTTACAAACATCTTATTAAGTAGAAATTCTTTAATATTTTTCATTTTTTCTAACTTACGCTGAAGTAGTGCGATTGATGAATCTAAATTATTTATTAATTTAGATATACTCTCTCTTTCACTTTTATTGGGCGAGTATGAAATTTTTATAGATGACATAACATTGTTCATCAATTTTGGTATCGCGGCAGCTGACACATATTTAAAAGTTTCTGAATTTAAAATATGAGCTATTGAATGATCGGAATATTTATCACTAAGCAAAACTCCACAAACATTTGTGGGGTAAAATTTACCAGATCTAAATCTAACTTTACCTGCACCTGCTCCGTCAGTTGTTCATGTTAATGAGTTTTCAAATAAATAATTACTATAATAACCTAATAAACCATTGTTTAATGTTTTAGAAGAATATACAGGGTATTTATTAATATATGTTAAATTAGAACTAATTTTGTTTGTTGATAAAACTTCACCACGTGTTATTTTAAACATATTTCCTACATAATCTTGTACTCAAGCGTTAGTAAATTAAATTATTAAAAAAATGTCTTTTTTACTATTGTTTCTTTGTGTTTTTTTAATATAAATTCAGGCTTTTAATCAGTACAAACGAAAAAAGAAGATAATTTTATAATTAAATAAGTTAGGTGAAAAAAATTTGACACTCCAAAATAAAGGAGTGTTATTTTTATGTCCAAACATTTTACATTTGAACAAAAAGTTAAATATTGCAAAATTATTGATCAAACCGATTTTAAAACAGC
>NZ_JAOPHP010000070.1 GCF_025515455.1 Mycoplasma sp. CSL7503-lung
TTTGTTGAAGCCTTGAATACTATTGAAGGGTGCTCTCCGGGATGCTGTCGCATCCTTTCTTTTTAAAATAAAACAATATTTTTATTTGAAGCATTTTAATTTCGTAGATGTGTGAATCCCCTATTAGGAAAAAAAGCAATTAAATTTACAATTTAAGCTAAATTGTAATTTCAAGTGCAACACAATTTATATAAAATATAATTGTGGAGCACTTGAAATTTTTTAATAAAAAAAATGGCCCCACATGAACCGAGGAACCATATGAATTATACAACAAAAAATT
>NZ_JAOPHP010000071.1 GCF_025515455.1 Mycoplasma sp. CSL7503-lung
TTTAAAACTGAATATACCAATTTAGACGAAATAGAATTTGAACCTATCATTTGAACAAATAATCAAAATTATCATTGAATCTAAAAAACGCGTTTTAAGACGTCCTAAAATGGTCCAATGAATAATACCATTAAAACCATAAAACTTTTCAATACAGACGATTTTAAGGGTTTTTTAAGGGGTATTTCAAATTAAACCAAAAAATTATAAATTGTTTTTTAAATTATTTTCTATTTTTAACAACAAAAAACTCGCTTAATTTTAACTTGT
>NZ_JAOPHP010000072.1 GCF_025515455.1 Mycoplasma sp. CSL7503-lung
AGTCATTTAAAATACGAATAATATTATAGTTTTCGAAATCTACACTTAAATCAAGCACATTTAAACATTCAAAGTATTCTAAAATTGTTTCATAGTATTCTTTTTGATTAATATGATTTTCTAAATTATTATTTAAAGTGCTTGAAATTTTATTTGATATCTGTTCAAACGTTTCTTCTGTAGATTCTAAATTGTCATAATAAGAAAGAACAAAAGTTTCAATATCGATATTATTAAATTTTAAGTCTTTTTTGTTTTGTGTTTGAG
>NZ_JAOPHP010000073.1 GCF_025515455.1 Mycoplasma sp. CSL7503-lung
ATAATTAAAGCACTAACCAGTGCTTTTTTATTTAAAAATTGCGTTTAAGCCATTGTTTATGTTATAAATGAAAATTAAATATTAATAATACATAATTTTACAATACAAGCGATTTAAACAGCGTTTTAGGACAACATTTAGACATAATAAACTTTTAAATTATAATTTAAGGCTAAAAATACTAAAAAATAATGTAATTTATACTTAAATTTAATAAAAGTACGTATTTACTAAATAATATTAAATAGCACAAGAAAATAAAAAA
>NZ_JAOPHP010000007.1 GCF_025515455.1 Mycoplasma sp. CSL7503-lung
ATTTTTTGTTGTATAATTCATATGGTTCCTCGGTTCATGTGGGGCCATTTTTTTTATTAAAAAATTTCAAGTGCTCCACAATTATATTTTATATAAATTGTGTTGCACTTGAAATTACAATTTAGCATAATGTTATTGATAACATATATTTATCCTTGTTATTATGAGTTAAAAGATTTTTTTCAGATAATCTTGATAAACTTCTAATATTTGAACCTACAATTAAAAAACCAAAAGCTATAAATAATGCAATTATAATAATTAAATTTGTTGCCTTTTTAACTGTAAATAATGATTCAATACTTTCTCATGTTTGATTATCTTTAAACATTAATATCTGTTTTGTGAAACTTCTTATTTCCGTTTCACCTGAAACATTATTTTTTAATTCTATACTTCCAGCATCAACTGGTGCAGGATTAATTCACGCTTGTGCAATTGCTATAATCGCCACAACTAATAAAAATTGTGAAATTATTTGTATTATAAAACTAATAACAGATGAATAAAGTAATGGTTCTGATTTTCTCTTATAAATATAGTTATATACTTCAAATGAAATATTGATAACTAATAATGGTATCAATAGAAAAGTTAATGATAAAATTTCATTTCACTGATAAGGTACTTTTTGAACATAAGTCCCCTCTTCTGTTTCAATTGGATTATTTCAATATGTATAGAAAAACATTAACGCAACAGATGCTATTGATAATAATAAATAAGATATATAGAAAAATATATAATGCTTAATTTTTTCTTTTTGCTTGCTAATGTTCTTATAATTTTTAAATATCGAGAATAAAAATACAAAGAATAACGTACTAAAACGTATTAATATAACCGCATTTCCTTCTCTATACTGATCGTCAAACTTAAACAAATTAACTCAACCATCACCATCGTTACCTATATAAACTTCAGGAAATATAGAAGCTTTTGCCATGAATAGCATAACAAGAATACTTGTTGCAAAAAACAATATCAAAATACTCTTGTAAAATAAACTTCATTTACTTCTTGAATCAGAGGTTAAGTGAGATTTGTAATCTGAATAAATTCTTTTATTTTCAAATGTAGTATTATTCATTTTTTCCTTCCTCTTTTTCTAAATCTGTTGATTTAATAAAGCCATTAGTTTCCTTAAATTCAAACCCTTTAGGAATATTATCAAAACCATTTTTAAATAAATGAGTATTTTTGATCTCTCCTTTTTCAAATAACTTTTTCATAGCTTCACGATAAGAATTCTTTTGATCCTTACCACCGCCATAAATTAAATCATATTGAGGTAATGTATATTTTCCAAACATTCCTCCGTAATCGAACCCTTCAGATCTAAATGCGGCTGCTAAACCAGTATTTGAACTAGCGTTTGTGGCATGATAAATAGCAACTACTTCATTATTTTGGGTTCTTAAACTCGAACCACTAGCCCCAACACCAGGAGTAAATCAACGTGGCAGATATTCTAAACCGAAATTAATATATTTTTTATTGTCATCGGTAGAAACATATATATTTTTCTTAGGATCAGGTTTATCACCAACTAAAGGAGCGGCTAAAAACGCATCGGTCAATCCTGGTTTATACGCAAATGACCTAAATCCAATATTGTAAGATAAGAAATTACCTCTTTTAAGTAATTCAGGATTTCCTTGCGGTCCATCTTCAGTTGCTTGTAAATCATAAAATTTATGGTCCGCATTTGTTCAAAGAGAATGACTTCACTCAGCTCTAGCGCGTTGATCATCGTCTATATATGGCTTTAAGAAATAATCTTGAAACCCGCTGCTAATTGATTTAGGATAACCTAACGCAAATATTTGATCTAATTTACTTCAATCGTAATTTCCTTTTGTAGCAAGTGGGAATTCAATTTTTTTATAATTTTTTAAATAAGATTCTGATTTAAATTTTGTTTTGTCTTTTTCTTCTCAATTTGCATAATCATTAGTGACTCACTTAGCAAAATTTTGTGGAGTAATAGACGAAGGCTGAAACGAACCTGTGCCACTAACTCTATTATTTTGTATTTTTCCAAAATCAATTTCAATTACTGCAAAATCTAAAAATTCTTCCGCATCTTTAAATATTTCTTTTTGAGTAGAAGTTATAAATTCACTTGGAGAACTTTTAAGATAATCTCTACCATCAAAAACTCTTCTAACTGTTTCGGGATTCATGGTGAATTGAGTAAAAGTTCCGTTTTCTACTTCCATTTCCATTAATTTAAAGTTATTTAAAATACCATTATTATCACCGTTCAATCTTGTTAAGCCGATACCAGAAAACATTCTTTTATTTTTAGCAATACTATCTGCAACATGTAAATTTGTACCAAAATAAAATTTAGTTGGATATTGACCATTAACAGGCTCTTCATAATCCATAATTCACATTGTTCCTGAAGGTGATGTACCTGTATTTCCTAAACTATCTAAATTATAAAAAGAATTAGAGTTATCGATTGTTTCATTTAAAAGTTTCTTTGTCTCTTCTCTAACTTTTAAATTATTAACTTTCTCTTTATAAAAATTTCTTTCTTCGTTTAAATATTTTTTATAAAGATCGCTAGCATGGGTATCTGTTGTTTCTTTGGCTATAATATCCCAAATTTGTGATTCGTAAGGCTCTAAATAATATTGTTGACCTTCAGCGTCGTTTATTAATTTTAAATATTTATCTTTAGTGGTTTGATCTTTAATATTATTAGCAAAATTAGATAAATGATCAACAAATTTTAAATTTCTTTGAATTTCAACTCTTTCACTTTCTAATTCCGTAATACTTTGATTGCTAAAAGTAACGGAATATGTTTGTTTGGCAAGATTTAAATAATTTTCATTTGTTATTCTTCTTCCTAATCCGCCAATTTGAAAAGTGCTTCTACCACCTAAAGCATCGGCTCAAGTGGGTCCCATCGGAATTAATCTTTCGGTATTCAAACTAAATCCTTCAAAACTTCCATCAGACTTATATTTGGGTATAGAAAACCCTTTTAAAGCAGAAGATTCGTAAGAACTTAATCCAACTTTTTCAGCTTCTTTATTATACTTAGCTATTTCTTCGTCTGTTACGTTTTTTGCATCTTTACGAAGTTCTTTTCAATCATTTAATCTTAGTTGTTCTTTTAAAACATTTATATATTTTGAATCATCAGCGTTAAATCTTTCTTTTTGATTCATTAAAACATATTGTTCGTCTGGTGTTTTAAGTCTTTCAGTAGAACTAGTTAAAATAGTTCCATCATCGTCTAAACCTTGAGAATTACTTTTAAAACCAGAAATTTTATACGACTCAGTATATTGTTGATTTTCATTGAATTTATTTTGAAAAACTATACTTAATAATAACTCGCCTTTTTGATTAGCTTGCGCTAGACTATCTTCTGGTCTAGCATTAGTAATAAATGAGTTTAAAAACCATGAATATTTTGGTTTTATTTTCGCAACCCATGTTGAAATATTTTTTATAAAAGTCGTTGGTAAAACTTCGCTTTTTATATGTCCTTGTTGAGGCGTAAAAGAAGGAGTTGTATTAAGTAATTCAAAAACCGAAACTTCTTTAAAACCATTAGAATCAACTAACTTACTAAACTCTTTAGTTGCTTTTTCTTTTTCGGCGTCAGTTATTTGTCCTTGATTTTTTATATCTAAATCAATTTCTTTAATTATATCAACTAAATTTTCCTTATTACTCTCGCTAGTAATTCTTGCTTCATAATTTTTTAAATTTCTCAAATTTGATAACTTATCAAGTGCATAAGTTTTAATTTGTTCAATACCTTTGTTTTTTAAAGAATTATTTTTTAATTCTCTCGCTTCAGATAATATTTGATCAACAACTGTATTCTTATTAGCGGTTTCTAAACGAGTATTTAATTCTTGCTTCTTATTAGAATCAATATTTAAAAAATCATCATTTAATATATCTCTAACTTCTTGTTTTTTGTGTTCAGAATTATTATTGATTCCATTATTTTTTGAATTATTATCTGTGCTACATGATATCGCAATAGGTAATATTGATATACTAGCAAAACTTAAAAATATTTTTTTCTTACTAATAAAATTCATAATTGCCTCCTATGTAAAATTAAGTTCATCACCTTCTTCAAATTCTTCTACATCAAAACCGTAATTTCTAAGTGATTGAATAGTTTGTATATTACCTTTTCTAACTCTTATGGTTTTATTTAAGGTTTTTGCTAACTCAAAGAATTTTGAAATGCTTTGAACACCATTACTTGTCAATTGTCCAGCATCATCAATAAAAAGATATTTTGTTTCATCTCCATTGCTAAAAGTAATTTTAGGCTCTTGAACACCGGGTATTTTTGGTATAAAGTTTTCAAAACCGGAATCATTTAAGTCTATTAATTTCAATTTATAATTTTGACCAGTATTAGCAAAATTTGCTCTTTGTATTTTTCTACTTCCGTTTTGAGGTTTGATAATATCTTTAAAAACCAATCCTCTTAAAGTTCTAACGCTTGGTGCTCTACCAAAATCTAATCCCATAGGATAACCATTACCACTTTCATTATTATCAGGATTTAAACCTGGACCCATGCTTTGGAATATAGCTTCATTATTTCTAGCTCAGTAAGCACGTCTTAAACCATCATTAATTCTCTTAAATCTATTTGTAGGATCGTCATCAGCATACGATTTATTAATATCACTTTCCTCAAAAGCTAAAGTATCAAATCTTATTCTTGTAATGATATATGCATCACTTGGATACTCGCTACTTACATTATAATCAAGAGTATTAACTCACGCAGTTTCTTTAAGTGCTCAAGGATTTAGACTTCAACTATCTAAAAGTGAGTTACCATCTGTGTATAACGATAATTCTTTAATCTTTTTATTTTCTAAAGCAATTAACGATGAAGTATTTGTTGCTCTAGCATCAAAGAATAACTCTAATTGCCTTAATTCTTCAGGTAATGCAAGAAGTATTTCTTTGAAGTTTTGAGCAGCATTGGCTTTACCCATATGCTTAATTCTATATGAAGTAATATTTACTTTTCTGTCAGTAAGTTCTTTAACTAATGTCTTTGTACGCTCATAAGCATTACTTTTAGATGCATCAATTTCGACTACATATCCATCATTAACATAATCTCCATCAGTTTTAGGTTGGCCGTTTCTTGTCATTCTAAAAACATCAAGTCCATTTATATTTGATATATGTAAATCTTTAAAATTAGGATCTTGATCAGGGTTTATTTTAGTTTTAGTTCACCCTGGATAAGTTCCACTATTAATATCATCGGCACTACGACCCCAAGGAGTATCATAGTCAAAAGCACGTTTTTGACTATTATTTCTCTCTCTTTCTGCGATAACACCGTTAAATTCTTTAGGTCCGCTTCAACTACTTGAAGTTCACTCACCTCTTTCATTTAAGTAAACATTTCTAGGATCTAAAACTTTACCTTCTCTCAAAAATCTTTCACCCTCAGGCGCAAGTTTTGTAAACTTAGAAAAATCTAAATTTTTAATAATTCATAATTTACGATGTAAATCACTTCTAAATTGCATTGTTGGATATTGAGCTTGTGCTTCTGGAGTTAAAAACTTTTGAAAATCACCGTGCTCAATTAAAACTTGAAAAGTATAATAATCTCTTCGTCAATTTCAATTATTTAATTCATTTTTAATTAAAAATGAATGTAAATTAGTTTCTGTCATTTTACCTTTGTCGACCAAATCTAAAACTTGTAACGCCATACCAATAGTAGAATATTCATGATCACGAATAGTGCGGGCGGCAGCGGCAGCATTATCGGTAACTTTTTTTCTAAGTTCTTCTGTTGGTTCAATGCTAATTAATTCGCCTGTTATATTAGCTAAATATTCTTCTCTATTTGCTATTTTATTTTCAACATCATATGATGATACAACACGCTTTTTAAAGTTTTTTAATTTAGCTTTAACCCTAACTCCTTCGATAGTAATATAAGCATCAGCAACGCCAGGAGTAGGATCCGGAACAACTTCAGGTTGTGGTTCCGGTTTTGGTTGTGGCGTAGGAGCGGGCGGCTCTATAGGTTTAGGAATCCGCTTTGGTTTTTCAATCGGCTTCGGAATAGGTTTTTCAATAATTTTTGGTTTTTCAATCGGTTTTTCAGGTTGTTTTTCAATAATTATTGGTTTCTTTTCTTCTTCTTTAGGTTTTGGTATCACCGGTTCTTCTTTTGGTTGAGGTTTAACTCGTAAATTTAAATCAACATTTGAATTTAATATCTTATCATTATCAAGTTCTAATTGATCTTTATTAATTAAATTCGGTTTACTTTCTTTATTTACAAATTCAAATGGATTATCATTGTCTTTTGAAAAATTGTAAATTAAAGAAGCTACACCACTACTAGAAGCTATAGTAGAAGCTACAACAAGTAGCGTCACTATTTTTTTTCTTTTTGCAAAGTGCATTAACACCTCCTTAGTTTTATATATATTTATATATATATATATATATTAATAAGACACGTACATTATAGCACTTTAAAAGTTAATCAAAAAAATTGGAACAAAAATATAAAAAACTTTTTCGCCTACGGTATAGGGTTAAAATAAAATTTATAAATATTTTTTATAATATTTTTTTAATTAATTTTTAGTTATTGAGTATTAATAGAAAAAAACAAATAGCTATGTGGACATTTTCTGCTAATGTCATTTAGCAGGATATTAGGTTTAATTTAATTTACATTTACAATTAAAAAACATTTTATAGACTAAATTAAAAATATAATGCTATAAAAAATATAGAAATATATTGATAACATTAATAGACAAGATTTTGAATAAATGTGTTTAGTTCTAAATAATATAAACATTAGAAATATATAAATAATTTACAAAATATTATATAAGCGTTCTCTTTTTTAGGTCTAAGCAACATCCGAAACCATATTCTTTTAAACAAATTAAAAAGTATTTATGTTTTTTTAAACCATAACATGGACACAAAATAAAAATTAATATTTGATTTATTTTCTTAAAAAAATAATTGAAAAATATCTTATACAGATAAATATTTAAATTTTTAATTTAAAAAAAGTAATTAACTAAATTAAAAAAAATTAATTATGTTATACTTTAAATAAAGTGTAAATTTAAGGAGTAAAGATGACAATTTTAACAGTAGTATTAATATTATGTAGTTTTATAATTATTCTTATTTCCTTTGCTATGTCTCCTGATTCAAATGGTTTTTCAGGAGCACTAGTAGGTTCTGGCGATTTAGAATTGTTCAAAAACTCAAAAGAAAGGGGAATTAAGAAGGTTTTAAAATATTCAATGATGTTTTTTGGATTTGTTTTATTTGCTTCTGCAATAATACTTAAAGCCATCTTAAGTTAAATAAATGGATATAGAAAAAGTTGTATCATATATACAAAGCGAAAAGTCAAGGAGTTTTTTAAGTATTGCCAAACATTTTAGAATACTCCCTAAAGATAATCATAAATTAACAAAAATATTATCTCAATTACAAAAAGAATATAAAATTTTCAAAAATAATAATGATGAATATTATGCACCAATTTTAGTTGATATTATAGAGGGTGTATTAAACGTAAACAATAAAGGACAATTTGGTTTTGTTGACTATAATATCGATGAGGTAAAAAACACCAAAGATAGCGTTTATATTAGAAACTTTAACTTTAATAGCGCATTACATAATGACAAAGTTAAAGTGAAGGTTTTTAAAAATCCAAAAGATGATAAGTCGGACTTAACTAGTGGTGTAGTAGTCGAAATAATCGAACGTGGAAATGATGAAATAGTTGGTTTTATAAAACTAAAAAATAATACTAATTATTTTGTTCCAGTCGAAGCTAAAATGAAAACTTTAACATGAACTATAATACCTAATTTAATTCCTATTAAACTTAACGATTTGGTAGTTGCTAAAATTTTAAAATACGATTCTAAAAACGTTTTAATCGAAATAACTAAAGTTATAACTAACGAAGCTGATCCAATGGTTTATGTTAAATCATACCTAGAACAAATTAAAGCGCCAAATAGTTTTCCTGAAATTTTAGACAATGAAATTGATAATATCCCCGAAACAATCGAAAGTGAAGATTTAAGTAGAAGAGTTGATTTAACCGATAAAATGATTGTTACAATCGATGGTGACGAAACAAAAGACTTTGATGATGCTATTTACGTTAAAAAATTAGAAAATGGTAACTACTTTTTAGGGGTATATATCGCTGATGTTTCCCATTATGTAAAAGAAGGTACAGAAATTGATAGCGAAGCTTTAAAACGTGGCACAAGCATTTATTTAGTCGATAGAGTTATACCTATGTTACCTTTCGGCCTTTCAAACGGTATTTGTTCATTGAACCCAAACGAAAAAAGATTTGTTATAGCTTGTGAAATGGAAATTGATAAATATGGAAATAACGTTAAAGTAGATATTTTTGAAGGTATTATTGAAAGTAAATTTAGATTAACTTATAAACAAGTTGATAAATTTTTCAATGAGAATAAACTAGTTTTTACTCAAGAACCTAAAAATGATGTTGATAAGCTAAAATTAATGTTAAATGATGCAAAAGAACTAAGTTTGGTTTTACATGATTTTAAGATAAAACAGGGTTATGTTGATTTTGAAATTGTGGAACCAAAAATAAAATTAGATAACGAAGGAAGAGTTAGTCATATCTTAATTAATGAGCGTGGGTTTTCAGAAGTTTTAATAGAAGACTTTATGGTTAGAGCAAACGAAACTGTAGCAAAATATTTATACGATAATAAATTACCTGTTTTATATCGTATTCACGAATTACCTGACCAGGAGAAAATTACAAATTTAAAAAACACTTTAGAAGCAATAGGAATCAAATCTGAAAACTTAAATTTCAATAAATTATCACCTAAAAGTTTTTCTAAAATCGTAGAAAAAATAAAAGAACATAGAAATGATGATTTTATTAAATTAATGTTCTTGAGAACAATGCAAAAAGCAATTTATTCTCCCGAAAATATAGGTCATTTTGGTTTAGCATCAGAATATTATTGTCACTTTACAAGTCCGATACGTAGATATCCAGATTTAGTAATCCATAGAGTTATTAGAAACTTTCTTATTGATAAAAAAGAAGATAAGATTGATGAATACAGAAGTAAAATAATAAGTTATGGAGATTTAAATACTAAATCAGAACAAAAAGCAGTTCAAATCGAAAGAAATGTTAATGATTTAAAATTTGCAGAATTTTTGAAAAATCAAATTGGAAAAAAATATAAAGTTCAAATTTTAAGTATTTTAAATTTTGGTTTTTTTGTTGAATTTGACTTTAAAGCTAGTGGTTTAGTTCATAAAACTTCGTTAATTGACGATTTATATGAAGCAAATGACACATTGACAAAACTTATAGGTACAAAAACTAAGAAAACATTTACAATTGGTGATTATGTTGAAGTTGTTATTCTTGGGGTAGATTTGGTAGAAGGGAAAGTTGATTGTTGTTTAGCTTCTTTATATCCTGAATTTATAGCAAAAAAGGAAAAAGATGAGCAATTTAGAAGAAACCATGAAACTAACAGACGCTTTAAAAAATCGTAATATCATAAAAAATTCTCTTGGGTTTGATTCAAATTTATATGTTTACCAAGATAAAGACATGTTTAATTATTCAGTAGATACAATCTTGTTAGGGAATTTTATTACTTTAAATCAAAAAATAAGTAGAACATTAGAAATAGGAGCGAACAATGGTGCTTTATCCATTTTCGTTGCTTCTAGAAGTTCTAAACTTAAAATTGATGCAGTAGAAATCCAAAAAGAAGCATATGAATTAGCAAAATTTAATATTAAATTTAACAATTTAGACTCACAAATTAATGTAATAAATGAAGATTTTAACATTTTTTGAAAGGACCACACAAAAAACGTTAAACCAAAATATCAAGTTATTTTTTGTAACCCCCCTTTTTATTCTTTTGATAAAACTAAAATTAAAAAAGATTGAAATGAAGCTAAATTAATAGCAACTCATGAAGTAAAACTAAATTTAGAACAACTATTCCAAGGTTGTTCTAAAATAATTGAACAAAAAGGATATTTAACAATTGTTCTCCCTATAGAACGTTCAATTGACGCTTTTACCTTAATGAGAAAGTATAATTTCGAACCTAAAAGAGTTCAATATGTATTTACAAGATCTAGTGAAAAACCTAAATTTGCATTGATAGAGGCTAGATTTCAGTCTGGTTGAGGTACACATTTTTTACCTAACTTGTATTTGCACGCTGATAACGATAAACTAAACCACGATTATTTACCTGAAATAAAAAATATTTATAAACCTATTAAAATTAAGGAATAATATGAAAAAGAGATTTTATATAACTACACCTATTTATTATGCTAGCGGAAATTTACATATTGGTCATTTGTACACAACCGCACTAACTTGAGTTATTGCAAATTATAAAAAGTTAGATGGTTATGATGTAAGAATGTTGACCGGTTCCGATGAACATGGATTAAAAATACAACAAAAAGCCGAAGAAAAAGGGGTAAAACCACAAGAGTTCGTTGATGAACTAGCATTAAAATTTCAACAGATGTGAAAAGATTTTCGCATTGAATATGATTATTACTCAAGAACAACTTCACAATACCACAAAAAAACAATACAAGATATTTTTAGTTATTTTCTAAAAAAAGAATTTGTATATAAAGGAAAATATCAAGGTCTATACTCTATTCCTGATGAAGAGTTTTTAACCGAAACTCAAGCAATTAAAAAAAATGGTAAATTTTATCACCCAACTTCAGACCACGAACTTACTTTAGTATCTGAAGAAAGTTACTTTTTTAAAATGAATTTATTTCAAGATTGACTAGTTGATTATATAAATAAAAATAAAGAATTTTTAGCTCCGAAAAAAATTGAAAACGAAATGATTAATAATTTTATTTCAAAAGGGCTTGAAGATTTATCGATAACAAGAGCCAAAATTGATTGAGGAATTAAAATTAATGAAGATCCTTCACATACTGTTTACGTTTGGCTAGATGCTCTTGCTAATTATATTACAGCACTAGGGTTTGATATTAACGGTAATCACAAAGATGATTTTAAATATTTTTGAGAAGATGATAATGCAGAAGTTGTTCACTTAATAGGGAAAGAAATATCTCGTTTTCATATGATTTATTGACCTATTTTCTTAAAAGCATTAAATTTAAAATTACCTTCAAAAATACAATCGCACGGATGGATAATTACCCCTACTGGTAAAATGTCAAAATCTAAAAACAACATTATAGACCCATATAAATTATTAGAAAAATACGATCCTGAAATTATAAAATATTTCTTTGTTAGTCAAAGCGCACTTGGTGATGACATTGTTTTCGATGAAGAAAGATTCGTTAATACAATTAATGCTGAATTAATTAATACTTATGGAAATTTGATTGCACGTACTTTAAAAATGAAAAGCAATTCTTTTTCTAACCCGATAAAATATGCAAAAACTACTTATCAAGAAGATTTAGATATCGAAAATGATATAATAAATTCAATTAAAGAATATAAAAATAACTTTGATGAGTTTAGAATAAATAAAGCTTTTCAAATTGCAAACGAGCTTGGAAACCAATTAAACAAATATATTGATTTAACTAAACCATGAACTATTACAAATTTAGATCGCCTAGAACAAATTTTAGTTAGATTATTAAACGGAATATACGCACTTTCTACATACTATTCGGTTGTTTTACCAAATAAAGTATCAGAAGTTGCGACGGCACTAGATTTAAAAGAATTTAAATTAGATGAAGTTAAAGACTTTACTAAATTTAATGACAAAAAATTAACTGAATCGTTCATTCTATACAAACGTTTAAAATTTAATTAAGGAGAATAATTATGATATATGCACAAGCAACAATTTACACAATTGATCCTGAAAAATTAAAAGGTTTTATTGATTATTTATATGTTTTTACACAAAAAACAAGAATGAAAGAAAAAAACCTTTCTTATGAATACGGATTAATGACAGAAGAAAAAATATTAGTAATACAAAGATGATCTACGAAACAAGATTATGAAGACTTCATTAATATTGAAGAATTTGCAAAAGAATTAAAAATGCTTAAAAAAATGTCTAAAAATGTAAAAAATTTATACCAAATTGAATTGACAAGATAAGAATTTTATACTAGTAAGATAACTCTATTTATTAATGGCGTTATCTTATTTTATACAACATTAAACTATAATTAATGTATAATTAATAATTATAATAAGGAGAATAAATGTTTGAAATTTTAGCCACCAAAAACGACTCTGGTAGAACTATTTATAAGTTAATTGCCAAGTATTTAACCAATTTGCCTAAAAGCAAATTGGAAAGTCTATTTCGTAAAAAAGATATTAAAATAAACGGGAAAAGAATAAACGAAAAAAGTTTAATAGTTCAAGAAAATGACCAAATAGTAATTTACGGAATTTTTGATAAAAAAGAAAAAAAAGAAGTTTTTAAAGTAGAACAAAATTTTAATATCATCTACGAAGACGAAAATATATTAATAGTAGATAAAAAAATAGGAGTTGAAGTTCACGGGCCTGATAATTCCTTAGATAATCAAGTTTTATCTTATTTGAAATTTAAACAAATAGATAGTTTTAAACCAAGCCATGTTGGTAGATTAGATAAAGAAACAAGTGGGTTGATAATTTATGGTAAAAATTACCACACAGTTAAACAATTAAATGATAAAATTTCTAATTTTGATAAAAAATATATGTTTAAAAGTGATTTTAATGAACAATACAAAGAGGTTGAACTTTATTTCTTAAAAGATTATTCGACAGGAAAAATGAAAGTTTCACCAAAAGAAAAAGAAAATTCTAAGTATTCTAAAACAATACTTTATGTTGAGAAGAATAAAAAAATTGCTCAAATTTTAACTGGTCGCAAACATCAAATTAGACTTACACTTAAGTTTTTAGGTAAACCTATTTATGGTGATATAAAATACGGTGGTAAAAAAGCAGATAGATTAATGTTACATTCTTATTACTTAAAACTACAGAATTTAAATGGTGATTTAAAATATTTAAATGGTTTTGAATTTTACTCATTACCAAAATGATAGGAGTATAATGATTATAAATAAGGAAAAAATTAAAGAAATAGTAAGTTCGCTAATGTTTAACCCTAGTGAGGAAGTTTTAAATAATATAATTAAAAATTGAAATGAGTTAGAAAATGATTTAAAAAATCTTGATAAATTAAATTTGGATAATATAAAACCGCTTTCACACATAAACGAGGAATACAAAATAGATTTATTGAGAGAAGATGAATTTGATAATGAATTTAAATCAATTGATAAAAATCAAATTTTATCAAACGCAAAAACTTCTGACCAGGACTATGTAACAATTACAAAGGTGGTTAAATAATGAAAAGAGTTATTAAAAACAAAGGTAATTTACAACTTGCATTAAACAATTTAAAAAACGACAAAAATAACGCCGTTGCTTTTGTATATGATAAAATCGAAAATAAAAATGTTGGATTATTTAAAGATGTTGTCGTTACAATAAAAGATAATTATGCTACAAATGATGCGCCAACAAGCGCTTCTAGTTTGATATTAGAAAAATTTAATACACATTATAACGCTACAGTTATTGATAAATTTATTCAACAAGGAGCTTTAATACCTGCAAAATTACATTTGGATGAATTAGCACTTGGTGGTACAGGTACACATAGTGCTTACGGTATAGTAAAAAACAAATTTGATTCTAGCAGATTATCCGGAGGTTCTTCTTCAGGTTCTATAGCTACTTTTGACAAAAACATTTCAATAGCTTTAGCTAGCGATACAGGTGATAGTGTTAGATTACCGGCAAGTTATAACGGTGCAGTAGGTTTTAAACCTTCTTATGGTGCAATTAGCAGATACGGTTTATTTGCTTACGCTTCTTCACTAGATACAGTAGCATATTTTACACATAATGTTAACGACGCAATTGTAACTTCGCAAATTTTATTCGGAAAAGATAAATATGACATGACTAGTTTAGATATCGAGATTAAAGAAGTTATTAAGACAAAACCTAAAAAGATTGCTTTATTAAACTTTTCAAAATTTTCAGAAGATTATGTTAATGTTTCGGTTGAAAAACTTCATAAAAACTTAAAAAAGGAAGGTGTTGATGTAGATGTTATTGAACCTAATTTGGATATTTTAAATGCAATTAAACCAGTCTACAAAGTAATTTCTTTTTCAGAAGCTAGTTCTAATTTAGCGAACTTAAATGGTATCGCTTTTGGCTCTAGAGTAGAAGGAGATTCTTGGGAAGAAGTTATTAAAAACACAAGAAGTAGTAAATTTGGGAAAATGGTTCAAGAAAGGTTATCACTTGGTAGTTATTTTCTTTATTCAGAAAATATCGAAGAAATATTTGTTAAAGCCCAAAAGGCTCGTCGTGTGATAAAAGATTACATGAACGATTTACATGAAAAATATGATGCTGTTATATTTCAAGCTTTTGGAGGTGTTGCGCCTAGCTTTGATCAAAATAGTAAATATGGTGTTTTAGAATTTATTTTAACCGCGGCAAATTTAGGTGGATATCCTTCGATTACAATTCCGTTTGATAAACACAAAAATTTACCTTATAACTTGACAATAGAATCTAAAATATATTCAGATGCAAAGCTTTTAGGGATTGCAGAATATTTTGAAGAATTATTAGGAGGGAAATAAATGAAAAATTTTGAAGTCATTATAGGTATAGAAATTCATATTGAGCTTAAAACAAAGACAAAAATGTTTTCTCCTGCATTAATAGATTTTAATACCGAACCAAACACATACGCAAACCAAATAGACTTAGCATATCCGGGAACTTTACCACTAGTTAATAAACAAGCTGTTAAATATGGTATCGCCCTAGCGAAAGCTTTAAAAATGAAAATAGACGACGAATTACATTTTGATCGTAAAAACTATTTTTATCCGGATTTACCAAAAGGATATCAAATTACTCAATTTTTCCGTCCAATTGGATCAAACGGTTCTTTAGAAATTAAATTACCAAACGGAGAAAAAAAAGAAATTAAAATTGAAAGAATCCATCTTGAAGAAGATACTGCAAGACAACACCACAACACCGATAGTACACAATTAGATTACAACCGTGCCGGAGTGCCTTTGATTGAGATAGTTACTTACCCGGTTATTAGAAGTGCTGACGAAGCAGCTGCATACGTTGATATGATCAAAAAAACAGTACTAGCATTGGGTATTTCAGAAGGTAAATTGGAACAAGGTTCATTACGTGCCGATATAAACATTTCATTGCGACCATATGGTGTAAACATTTTTGGTACTAAAGTAGAAATTAAAAATATGAACTCACTTTCAAATATCAAAAAAGCAATCGAAAACGAAATTGAAACACAGTCAAAACAATTACTTACTGGGGAAAAAATTCTTCAACAAACCAAAAGATTTGATGAAAAAACAAATTCAAATATAGTTATGAGAACGAAAACGGGTACAGTTGAATACAAATACTTCCCAGACCCTAATATACCATATATTAAACTTTCAAGCAATTTTATAAATTCGATAAAAATAAATGAACTACCACACCAAAAAGAACAAAGATATTTAGATAGTAAAATTCAACAAATTTATGTAGATAGTTTGATTGATGATATTGATTTGGCTAATTATTTTGACTCTATCGAATATTTAGATAAAAATAAATTATCAAAAATATTTTTTGCAGAAGTAGTATCTTTGGCGAATACTAAATCAGTCAAAGCTTATGAATTAAATATAAAACCAGAACACATAAAACAAGCAATAGAACTTTTAGATCAAGAAATTATTTCAAGTAAATCATTAAAGAAATTAATACCGCTTTTAGTTAATTATAACGATAAAATTGATATTTTACTTGAAAAGCACAACTTAAAACAAATAACAGATCAAAACCTAATTGATCAAATAATAATTAATATAGTTGATAAAAACCAAAAAATTACAGATGAATACATAACAAGACCCGAAAAAGTTCTTAAATTCATTCTTGGTATGTTAATGAAAGAAACTAACGGACAAGTTAATCCTCAATTATCTAACCAAAGAGCACTTAAAGTATTAGATGAAAAATACAAAAATTAACTATAAAAAACTCTCAAAATTAAGAGGGAAAAACTCTATAATAAGAGCTTTTTATTTGAATATAATTCAACCAAGTAAATTTATTATTTTTTCAATAATATATGAAAAAATAATAAAGTATATTATTAGCTTTTTCGCTTTCATTCTCATTAGAACAAATAATATTGAAAAAAAAGATACTAGAACTAAAGTAGTTCACAAAGTATATGAAAATTTTTCAACTCAGAATTTTACATTTATATGATTATCAATTACTTTTTATCTTCTCATTTCTGTGGTTCCAATTATTTATATAATTAACTTTTTAAATTTGACGATCACCGATAATATTTCAACTTTAACAAATCATGTTGAAGTGTTAACCAAAGAATACAACACTAACAATACAAGTATTTTTCAAGGCTTATTTAACAATATAATTTTTAATAAATTTATTCCTGGTGGACAACAATATTTTAATAACAACGAAGGTGTTGAAGTTATTGACGATTCATTTAGTAAATTATATTCTTTAATACCTGGTTCTTTTATTGCTATACCTTCGCTTTACATTTCTGCGGGCGGATATGGAAAAATAATTACAGCTTATAATTATATGTTTTCTCACGATAAAGTAGGAACTTATTGAGGAAATAAACTAAAAGGATTGTTTTTAGTTTTCGCAATTTCTATATTACTATTTATATTTAGTAATATTTATATATTAATATATGCCTCAATGATTAAAAATGGATTAAGTAAAACTCATTGAATTTTAGATGTATTTTACTTATTCTTTTCGCTAGTTTTCTTCTTAGTGTCTTTTTTAGTTTTATTTAGATTAACACCTTCTTTTAAATTAAATTTTAAATCTATTTGAAGAGGAGCAATAATATCCACAATTCCAACGTTTGGATTATTAATAATATATACATATTTAAATAAAGTTATTTCATACTCTAAATTTGGGTCTGCTGTAGGTTTCTTTTTTACTGTTGGATTTTTTATAAACTGATTTTCTTATTTTATGTTTTTAGGTATAACATTTAATGAAGCTTACTATAAAAATTATATTAGCACTCGTACAATACCTAAAAAAGTATATTTTTGATTGATGATTTAAATTATTAAGCAATTATTCCTATTTATTAAACAAGATATTTTTTATTTTAACTCTACATCTTGATAGGTCCAGAACTCAAAAAATAACTAAAATTTAAATAAAAAAATATATAATAATATTGTTTAGTTATCAATCTAATAAATAATAAAATTATTATTTATTTTTTATTTAAAACTAAATAATTTCCACAAATAATACAAGGAGAAAAAATGAAATTTAAAACAAAATGATTTAAAGGATTAGTTTTAGTCTTACCTTTTGCAGCGGCAGCTATCACCGTTGGTACTGTTCTAGGTTTAAAAAACAATGAAGAATCACCTGAAAAAGTTGCATATATAAAAGTCATAAATGAAGCGACCGAATTTTTAAATTCCACACCAGATCAAGGTTTCTCAAACATTAAAGAAAAATTAAAATCTAAAGTCGAAGAGGCTAAAAAAATAATTCAATTAGATAATAAAACTCTTGAAGAATTAAAAAATGAAACTCAAAAATTGATAGCATCATTTAATGAAGCGAAAGATAATAAAGAAAAAGTTTTGGTTTCCAACGCAAGAAAACAACTTAAATCAAAACTAGACGAGATTAAGAAATATCTAGATTCTTTAGATGATACAAAATATCCAACAATAAAACAAGAATTACAAAATAAATATAATGAATCTGACAAAATACAAAAACAAGATAATCATCCTAAAGAAACATATAGAAACGAAACAAGAAATATCGAAAACGCCTTAAACAAGGCTAAATCAGACGTAAGAACTAAAGATGAAGAAATAAGAATAGAAGAGGAAAACAAAAAAGCTATTCAATCACTTAAAGAAGAAATAACACAAATTAAATCAAAGATAAACGAACAAAATAATAATTTAAATGATAGATATAAAACACAAAAAGATAAAGTTAGCGCAAAACTTTTAACATTCAATAATGATGATACGCAAACAAGAAATCAATTAGAGGCAACAAAAACAAAAATAATCTCATTCGAAAGTGAATTTAATAATTTTGAAAGAGATACAAAAATTTTAGATGAAGTTATTAATTCGCATCAAGAACTAAGAAATGTGAATAACGATGAAATCTCTAAAAAATTAACAGAATTAAACGAAGTAGCAATTAAAAATCTTGAAAAAGTTAAAGATAGCAAATTTATAAAAAGTAACGATGAAAATAAATCTAAAAATACATTTTTCAATTGAGAGTTAGGGGCTAACAATTCTACTTTTGAAAAAAATACAGATAAAGATAGATATACAAATTTCTTAACAACTGAAATTAACGAAGAAGAAAAAGAATCTATTAAAAACAAATTATTAGATACAACTGGACTTAAAAATATGTTTGCTGTATTACTAGGATATGAGGAAAATTATAATGATTTATTTATAAATAACTCATATATAATTGATAAAAATAATTTAAATAACAAAAATTATGATAATTTTAAACACTTTGAAGGAAATGACAATGGTAAAATTGGTTTACACCCAAGATTACTGGAAAATTGATTAATTTTTAATTGGGATAAAGATCAAAATAACACCCACTATGGTGATACTGTTGATAAAATAAATGATAAAGTTGAACAATTATTTACAGAGTTAGAAAAAATTGATAATGTAGAAACATTTAAAGAAAACGAATTTACTGAACTATCAAAAAGAATAAATGATTTTAGCCCTTTAATTAAAAATGCAATGACAGACGATAAGAGAGCGAAAGCAAAAGAATATTCAGAAGCTTATTTATCTTCATATTTAAATTTAGCCATAATAAAATATGAAATGAAAAAATATATTGCTAAAGAAATAGAAAAAGTAAATAAAAGCATAAGTGTTGTTGAAAAGATAAACAACTTCTTGGAAGATTCAAATAAATAATAACTATTAAAATAACATTAATTTAGATGTTATTTTTTAATATAATAGAATTTAAAATATGATTGAGCATAAAAAACACCAAAAAGTTGTTAAATTTGGTGTTTTTTTGCTTTAGTATAATTAAATTTATTTTACATTCGCTATTCTAACAAATGCTGGATCAATTATAAATTGTCCTTGATTTATTTTTTCTTTTGTTATTTCGTAGTCATTAAAATTAACGTTATCTAAACTCGAAGCTGTTTTTGTATCTTGAAATAATGAATAAATATCATAAGCTTTTCATTCTTCGTTAGATTCTTGAACTTCTAATCAATAAGTTTTTTCTCTTTGAGTTGAGTCTGTTTTACTTGGTTTTGTACCTAAAATAATTTGGGTTTTATTTTCTAATAAGAATAATATTTTAGCAAATATTTCATTTAATGAAAACTGAGTTGATTTAGCTATATTAGCTTCTTCTCTAACAAAATTAATTATTTTATCAATATCTTCTTTATGATCTTGTCTAAATTTTGTTAAGAATTGTTCGTCTTTTTCTGGTAGGTTTAATTTATCTATATATGCTCTAGAAGTTTGAATTCTTTCAACTTCTTCTATTTCTTCTTCGAATTTTTTAAGCTTAACCTCTGCTTCAACGATTCTAGCTTCATTTTCTTTAATTAATCTCGAATTTAATGAAGAAGATTTTGGATTAGTACTCATTTGTGCTCTTAATGTATTATTAAGGTTAACATATTTATTAATTCTATTACGCAATTCATTAATACTATCAGAACTATATTTATAAATTATTAAATATAAATGTGATTCTATAAATTCAATAGGATTTTTTAAGAATTCTTCATTTTGTTGAGCATCTAATTCTATTTGTTTGTCAGGTTGATCTTTTTCAAAAGTGAATATTTGGAATTCAAATGATTTCTCTTTGTTAATTCTGTCTATACCTTGTAATAAGTGGGTAGGACCAAAACCTAAAGAAATACCATTTGATAAACTATCTAAAGAATCTACTTTAAAATTAGAATAATTAGTAATGAAGTTTTTAAAAAGTTCTTTAAGTAATTCTGAACCACGTTTATTTTGTGAATTTAAGAATAAATTTAAATTATTACCAGTTATTTTTTCAAATACGTTTCTAGGAATAGCGTCTTCTACTATTTGTGGCGAAATTGAGACATTAAATTTATAAGAAGATGAGTCATGTGATAATATTGGATTTCCGATTTTTAAATATTCTTCTGCGGAAGTTTCGTTTTTACTTGATTCTTTTGATAAAACATCATAAGTTGCAAACGGAGTGTCTTTTATAAAAGCATTAACAATTCATTTAACATCAGCTTCCGTAACAACATTTTTAATATTAGTTAAATCAAAATAAAAGAAATTATCTAATGCTATTAAACGTTTTTGGATTTCTTTTTCTTTATCAACTAATATACCTGTATCTCTTTTATCATTAAAAATATATCTTTTAATTCTAAATAAATCTTTATGTGTTTGATTAGGTTCAAGTTCTTTATACTCTTGTATTTCATTAGTTAATTCACTAATTGTAGTTTTTAAGGCTTCTAAATTATTAAAATTAGTTCCTAATAATTCTTCTACATATTTAAGACGATCTCAAACATATTGACCATCTGAATCTGTGTTTGGATATGCATCTTTTTCTTTCTTTATTTTTTCTTTTACAGCATCAAATTGATTTTTATAATCATTAATTTTATTTGTATTAATTTTTATTGAACTATAGTCTAATTCATAAAAGTCATTAAATAATTTGTTTAAATGTTGATTATCAACACTTACAATATTCGGGAGTGCAACATCTACGTTTGAAAACGTATAAATAAGTTTTTTAGTTTCTATAATATCTTTTACAAATTCTTTTTGTTTGTAAGCTTCATCTTTTTTAAAATATCCATCTTTAGGATTAAAAGTAACGTTGTTAAATAAATTATTTTTTACAAATTTATCTGAAAATTTTACTGAATTATCGCTATCATAAAAACATGATACAGCACTAAGAGGTGCAAGTGTACTAAGCACAATTCCACCCATTAAAAATTTTATTTTCTTAAATTTCATAATTATGAAAACATATCAACGTATTTTCAAGATTTATATCCAGCATACGAAATGATAGATCCAATCCCGAAGACTACAACTGAAAATGCTAACCCCCCTATTGAATATGATTTGATAAATTTATATGTATCGGTTATTTTTTGATCTAATGTTACTTTTTCAGACAAGTTTAATACAAATTCTAAATTGCTAATTAATATTGATAAAGATACTATTCCAATAAAAGCAATTAAAGTTACAATTGATCATATAATAATTTTTGTTTTATATTTTCCCATAATCTATCCTTTAATTGTTGAACCTTGTCTACTAATTGCACTCATAATTCTTTTTCTAAAGATTAAGTAAATGATAAACATTGGTAAAATAACGATAACCGAAGCAGCTAATCTAATGTTTTGTTGTACATTTTGAGTTGAATCAGGATCGTTAGGATCAATACCTGCTTTAAATAATCATACAGAAATAACTTGTGCTTCTTTAAAGTCTGAAGCAATAATTGATGGTCATAAATATGAATTTCAAGACGCTAAGGCTGTTAGAATAACTATTGTTAATGTTGTCGGAACAACCATTGGGAAAGCAACTTTAAATAAGTATTTAAACCCTGAAGCACCATCTACTAGTGAAACCTCTTTAATTCTTCCGGGAATTGCTTCAAAAGCATTTTTATACATAACAGTATTGAAAACACTAGCAACAAAAGGAAGTGAAATACCTAATAACATTGTAATTAAATTACTTTTTAGATTTGTTTTAACTACAACTGTATATTGACCAGAAAGTAGTGCAACCTCTGGTAAAACTAAAAGTGCTAAAGCAAAGAATCAAATTATATTCTTGCCTTTTCAATTTCGCAATGAAAATGCATAACCCATTAAAAATGTAATAATGACTTTAAGCACAACTGAAATAAGCACATTTAAAAATGTAAATCCTGCAGATGATCAAAATCCTGAAGTAAACGCACGTTTATATGTGTTAGCAACCACTGTTGCTCAAGGCGCTATTGAGAAACCTCCAGCAGTATCTGCGTTAGTATTAACAAAGTAAGTTCTTCCCTCTGTAAATGATGGCAAAAATCTAAACTCTGTTTGTAATTTTAATGCTTCATCATCTGTCATAAATGATATAGAAATCATTAAAATAAACGGAAATAGTATTAATACTCCAAAAAATGAAAGTAATAATAATTTTGATAGCCCACTTAATATAACTGTTGATAAATTTTTATCAACTACTTCTGAGGTAACTTTTTCTTGATTACGCTTAATTTTGCTTTTTATTAATCTCTTTTGAAGCTTTAACTTTCATTCAAACATTTCTTTCTCCTAAGTTATTTAGTGATAATTGAACCATAAAGAATCCACCACGAATTATTGATGAGAATGTTACCCCAATGATGAATAATGAAATGGCTGCAGCTCCAGCTAAGTGGAAGTTACCTTGTTTAGTTACTAAGTATACATATAACATAAGTGTACCACCACCATATGTAAATGCATCTTCTGGTCTATTTTGGAATAAAGCAAGTGGGAACACTTTAAGTCCACCAATAATACCAAGTGTAATAATAAAGTTAATTGTACCTTTGATTGAAGGTAATGTTATTTTAAAGAACTGTTTAAAACCAGCACAACCATCGATTGAAGCAGATTTGTATAAGTTCTTATCAACACCTAACATTGATGTTGTAAATATTAAAATATTAAATGCTAAACCGCTTCAAATACCATTAATAAACATGGCGAATAAAGCGTTAAAAGTATATGGATCATTTGTTGATAATCATGGTGTATTACCACCTACCATATTGTTTAAAATACCATTTGTTCCAAAGAATTGAATAAATGCTGCAGAAACTGCAACAGCATTGGTTACATATGGCATAAAGAATATTGTTTGTCATAACCCTTTAGCATACTTACGATGTAATCTTGAAATTACCGAAGAAATTGTTAAAGATATAGACATAACAAAAGGTAAAACAATTAAACCATAAATGAACGAGTTTCTAACACCGACAGCAAATCTAATGTCTTGGAATATTTTAGAATAATATGAAAGTGTAAATTGACCATCAGGTGTATAGAATGATTCTTTTATATTAAGAATCATAGGATAAACCGTAAACATACCGATTAAGAATAGACCAGGCGCTAAAAGCAATAGTGGTATTCAAAAAGGAGTTGGTTCATCTAAAATTGAGTGTGATAAAGAAAGTTTTTTCTTAGATTGTTTTTTAAGTGATCAGTTTAGAATGAATGGAATTTTAGTTGCTATAAATTGATGCAAACTATTATTAAAATTCATATTCAACTCTTTCTTCTGTTGATGCGTTAAAGATATGTAGTTTATTTAATGGTAAATTGAAATAAATTTTGTCATCAACTTTGAAGTTGTATGTATTATCAAGTAAGAAATTAATTTTTCCTACGTTTTCAATTTCAACAACTAATTTACTTTCTTTACCGAAGTTTTCTTGGATTGCAACTCTACCTTCGAACATATGCTCTTGATCTTTTTCTGTTAAAACAAAATCTTCAGATCTAACTCCAACATTTAATGATAAGTTTGAAGCGTTTGGTATTTTAACTGAATCGATTTTTTTGTTTGCAATGTATAAATTACCATCTTTATATTCGGAACTAAATAGTCCCATTTCAGGCATCCCTAAGAAACGAGCAACAAATTGATTTCTTGGTCTATTATATAGTTCAAGTGGTGAACCAATTTGTTGAACTTTTGCTGTAGACATACACACAATAATATCAGAAATTGACATCGCTTCTTCTTGGTCGTGTGTAACAAACACAGTTGTAATACCTAACGATTGTTGAATTTCTCTAATTCATTGTCTTGTTGAGATACGTAATTTTGCATCTAAGTTTGAAAGAGGTTCGTCCATCAATAATATTTCTGGTTTTTTAACAATAGCACGAGCAATTGAAACACGTTGTTGTTGTCCACCAGATAATCTAGTTGGTTTCTTTTGAAGAATAGGAACTATTTCAACACGTTTAGCGACTTCCATAACTTCATTATGAATTGCTTTACGTAATGATATGTTATCTTTTAAGTATTCTTTTAATTGTAATTTTTCTTCTTCATCAAGAATTGAAGGGATAGTCCCTTGTCTTTCTTCCTTAAGTTTTTGATTTAAATTATATTTAGTTTCAATTTCTTTAACTAAAGTATAAAAATCTTTTTTTGCTAATAAAGGTAAATTTCTACTATCTTTTAAAAGAGTTTTGTATGTTTCGTCAGTCTTTTTAACATTTTTGAATAATTCTTTCTCTTTTAAATATTGATCTTTTGTTTCTTCTTTAATAACTTTGTATTTTTCAACAATTTCTTTATGTTTTTGAATATATTTATATCTAGTTAATAATTTAAGTAGTTTTTCTTCAAGTTTAACAATTTTTATTCTGTCATTTAAATTGTAATTGTGAAGGTCAACAGAAACTAAATTAGCAATATTTTCTTGTAATTCATTTATACGAACATTATATTCATCTTCATTTTTAACTTCTTTATATTTTAAAATATTTTTATCGAAGTTTTCAAGAATTTCAACTTTACTAAATGTTTCTGGTAATAAATGATTGTTTTTATCAGAAACAAATTTTTCTTTTATATTTCTAATTTTGTTTTTAGAATCTTGTTTAACTTTTTCGTTTGTTTTTAATACATTTTTTGTAAGCAATGAAATATCTGAAGTTTCATGAACTATTGATAATTTGTAATTTGTATGTGCTTTTTCATAATTATCAACTATTTTTGCATAATATTCATTTAATTTGTGAGGTAATTCTTCAGATAATACTTGTCAAGTGTCAAAAGAAGTAACTAATGAGTTTATTTCTTCTTCTGAAGCTCCTAATTTTCTTAGATATAATGATCTAATATTATTTTTAGCTTTTTCCTTCTTTAAAAATGTTTTGAATTGTCAATCAAAATCGTTTTTAAGAGGGAAGGCAATGTTTGCATAAACACTTAAATGTGGATATAAAGCATAGTTTTGGAAAACAAAACCGATTTTTCTTTTTTGTGGAGTAAAATCAGTAACATCTTTTCCTTTGAAAAGAATTTTTCCTGAAGTTACTGTTAATAAACCTGCTATAGCATTAAGTGTTGTTGTTTTACCAGATCCTGATGGACCAAGTAATGTAACTAATTTTCCTTCCGGAATTTTAAAACTAACATTGTCAACTGCTAAAGTTTCTCCAAAGTCAATATTTAAGTTTTTAAGTTCAATAGCCGAAATATCATCATCTTTTTCGTTTTTAAACTTATCATAATATGACCTAATTTGATCTTTTGATTCATTATTGTTTGTCAACATTAATTCTAACAATAAATTTTTAATTTTTTTAAGTGAAATCATTAATAATCCTTTCTAATCTAATTTTACTATATTTAATATTATTTATCAATGTAATCACCTATATTTTTGGAATTTTTATCACTTTTTTCACCATAAAATGGGTGTCATTTGTTATTAATTTTAATATTATAGATGTATTTTGTTACATCAAGTGGTTTATCAAAGTATTTGAAGAAACCATTATTATTTTTTATAGCTTCATTAAATGATTTATACATCTCTGGGTAAATTGATTTAATATATGAATTTTCTAATGTTTCAGATCTCATTGCAGTTTCTCAAGCATCATTTGCATATGGTAAAGTAAATCCTGCTCTAACAACCTCGTTGTTATACGAAAATTGATGTTTATCTCCAAAGAAAATATCAGCGGTAACACGCCCATAAGCATCAAAGTCTGTAACAAAACCAACATAAACATCATTTTTATACTCATCAGAATCTTTGAATAAACTTTCAGCAAAATGAGTTGGCATTAAAGCAAATGCATATTCAAACGGGGAAGAAGTAACTACATTATTACCACTACCAACTGCTTTTTCAGGTGTGTCGATTCCGGCTAATCTGATTGTATATTGTTTATCTTTTACTACAGAAACATTAGATACATTTTCTTTATTTTCTAATGCTATAACATCAAATGTATCTCCGTCTTTTACACGAACTATTTTAGCTCTGAAATAATCAACTTTTTTTGCACTTTCTGTAGTTCAATCGAAAGCAGGTTTGAATTTAGTTTTATCATAAGCTGTTGGTAATTGGCTTAAAATTGGGTTAATGGTTGTTTTTGGAACATCTACTCTAAATTCGATATCTTTTAAATTGAAGAAAGTTTTATCGTCTAAATATGCTTTATAAGTTACGGTTATATAATTTTTAACTTCATCTAAGTTTAAGGCAGCTTCTTGAGATTCAGAGTCTTGACCTTTTTGACTTAAAATTCCCAAGTCGAGATTAGATTTTGTTTCTAAAAACTTTCAAGTGATGGTTTTTAATTGTCCATCTATATTTATTTGGCTTTCAAATGATTCTGGATATCCAGAAATTTGTTTAGGATCTCTCAACAATTTTGAGCCATTTTGTTCAGGAATAATTATTGAATTTAAATTATTTTTTTGTTTAATATCATCAACATATTTATTTATATATTCGTTAAATCTATTTCTTGTTTTTATTACAGATTCATTTGGTATTGATGATTTATATTCTATATAATAAACATTTCCTCTTAATTTTGTACTTAAGTCTAAACCATCCATTTTTTCATTAGATTGTTCTTTAGAATCATTAGAACTTGAAGAACATGAAATTGTAGCAACTAATGATGAAGAACTTAAAATTATAGGAAAAGCATATAATAATTTTTTAATATTTTTTTTCATTTTGACATCCTATTGTTAAATTTATAAAATAAATGAGTTTGCAATGCAAACCCTATTTATTTTTTTGTTTTATATTAATTATTGAGCGTTTAAACCTTGAGTCATTGTTTCAACAAATTTATTGAAATCTGTTTTAGTTGCAGCGTTGTCTGAATATTCTTTTTGTCTTGCATCTCATGCAGCTTTAATTTGTTTTCTAAATGAAGCTGAATATTCACCTGCCGGTTCTTCAAAAGCAACATAATTATCATCTTCTGATACTTTTCCAAACTCTTCTAGTGCAACTTGTAAATATTTATTGTTTCCATAAATTTTCTTTTTATCTTCTTCTGTAAATGTATTGAAGTTAGCTACTGGTGTAATGTAACTCATTGATTTTTGTAATGAAAGTAATTGTTCTTTATTATTCATTAATCATTTAACAAAAGCTTTAGTTGCGTTATCTTCAACTTCATTTGCATGTACTCCGATTAATGATGGACCTTGTAAGTATAATACTTTTTTAGCATCTGTTGATTCTCATTTTGTAGGTGTTACTCTTGATATTAATTCATTTTCATTTAAGTAATCTTGATCTGATCTTGATTCAAATGATAAACCTAATTTAGCTAAAAAGTCATTTTTATTAGTATTAGGAACTAAAACTAACGCAACTTCTTTGTTACCGTTCATTAATTCAACATATTTACTTGAAAGTTCTGTTTCATTAGCTTTAAATGTTTCGTTAACTTTCAATAAATCAAAATCTTTTTTATCAATAACTAAAAGTGTTGAAGATTCTGTGTTTAAAAAAGCTTCTAATTTAGTATCCGAACTTGCATCTTTTGATTTATAATCATATTTACCAACTTCTTTAGTACTTGTAGATTTTAATAATTGATTTTTGTATGAACTTATATAACCTATAACATCTTCTGGTTTTTCACCTTTTTTAGGTGTTAATCCATATTCTAAAAATGTTTTATTATCATCATTTAAAACAACTTTTCCATCTGTTGTTTTATAAATACTTACCGCTTTACCCGCTTTTTTAAAGTTATATGAATAACCCGCTGTAGAACCTATAGAAAATGCAATTTTATGTTCTGTTTGTGTAGTTGATGAATATTGCCCTCCAGGGAACGCATAAACTGCACCTTTTTCAAAAGCGTCGGAAAAGACATTAAAAATAGCATTAGAATTTTTGTAAGTGCTTTGGTTAGAGTTTTTTATATTTGTGAAATTGATTGTTGTTCTACCATCACTTTCTCTAACGACTTTTTGCAACATTAATCTTGGATCAGCATTTAGTGATGAATATAAAGCTTGTTCATAAACTCCGGCAATATCATCTATACCAAACACATGAACTGATGAGCTAGTATTTTTAGCAGATTCTGTGAATAAAGATTGTGCAATAATACTAAATTTAACTAAATCAGAATAATTATCAAACATTCCAAAGTCTAATTTTACATTAGATAAAATTGTTTGAGCAGTTGAAACTGGTTGACCTCAAATCTTTTCAACAGATGCTCTATCCCCTTTTCCTGCATCGATCATTTTTTGAAATTCTGCTTTTGATTCGCTATTTGCGTATGTAGCTCCATTTTCAACCATTGTTTCAAGAATATAACTCATTACAGAAGCATTAATTGAAAGAACTTGTGTACTTTTGAAAAATGGTAAAACATATGTTGATTTATTTACAACGTTTTCTAAATCGTCATTATTTGAAACAAATGATTTATCAAATTCAGTAATATCAGTATTTATAGAAGTTTCTTGGTCATTGAAACTTAATAACATATTTTTACTTGCTAATGTAGCAGCTACAGGAGCATAGTTAATTGTTAAATTATAAAAACCATTAGTGTCTTTTGCATTTAATTTACTTGAAACATCATCTTTTCCTGCATCATAACCACTACCTAAATTTTGTTGTTGAACAGGAAGAGCAAATTCACTAACTCCTAATTTTTTATACTCTTCTTGTTTTTGTTCTTCAGTAAGAGTATTGTTTTTTCTAACTGTCTCTTTTTGTTCAACTAAAGCATTATACACTTTAAGAGTTTCATTTAAACTTCTTGCTTGTGGACCTGTTTCACTAAAAGTTGTACCAATTTTAATTACACCATCATTAACTTGGTCAAAACGTGAATCTGTAGGTACTGATGTATTTGCACCGATTGATGCGTTTGTAACTCTTTCAAGTTGTTCTGCAGGAATTTCTACAGTTGAACTACTTGAACCACTATTTGTGTTACTTGGCTCGTTTACGCTTTCGGTCGATTGACCACAACTAATTGCGACACTTAATGCGGCAAATGATGAAACACCTGACAACGCAAAAGCGAATTTTTTAAATTTATTATTCATTAAATATTTCCCCTCTAAAAATTAAATATAAATATATATGAAATTAATTCTCTAACTTTAAATTAAATATAAAAAAACATATCGAAAATAGATAAATAATTTCGAATATATTATATTATTTTTTTGACTAACTTTTTGAAAAATATGAAATAAATGCATTTTTTACCACAAAAAACACCTAATCAAAAAAATGATTAAATGTCTTTTGAGTTAATTAATTCTTTTTTTCTATATGAATATAATAATAAAAGCATGGTTAATAATATTAATGTATATAAAATATATGAATGATAATATGAAACGTTTACTAAAACATAAGTTAATATGTATGTGAAAAATATCGAACTTATAACTGGTACGATTAAAACTAATTTCTTAATGTTTAAACAAATATTTTTATCACTAATATTTTTAGTTTCAAAACTAATGTTATTGTTTGCAAAATTTATAATAAACTGTTGAATCGCGTTTATGATAAAAAATCAAGTTATGCTCAAAATAGTATTTTTTATTTGACTGATAAATAATCAACT
Organism: Mycoplasma sp. CSL7503-lung; assembly: GCF_025515455.1. Taxonomy (GTDB): domain Bacteria; phylum Bacillota_I; class Bacilli_A; order Mycoplasmatales; family Metamycoplasmataceae; genus Mycoplasmopsis. The sequence continues at coordinate 29,946 of NZ_JAOPHP010000007.1, forward strand.
AATATTTAAAGCAAAAAACATAAATAATAATATTGTGTTATTTATGTTTATTTTCTTCTTTTTGACTATAAAAGCAACTAAAAGTCCTAGTATACCAACAAAGGCCATAGTTATTGCTAAATAGTAACTTCAAAAATGAAAATCATATTGATAATAATTAAAAAAAGAAATTACTCCCGATTGTCTGGTAAACAAAAATAAAGTACTTATCGATATGAAAGTTATTAAATATATATTATTATGAACTATTTTATCGGTTTCAACTTTTTTTACTTCTTTTTCGAATGGACTTTTATTTAGTTTTACTAACCTAAATAAAAGCATTGAAATTAAATAAAAAATTAAATTAATAGTCATAAAAATATCAAAAGTCACCTTATTAAAAACTTCAACCGAAAAGATCGGAGATATCAATAAAGACAAACCAACACCTAAGTTAAAAATATTATTTATAACGTTGAATTCTTTATTGCTAGAAGAAATGAAGTGAGTCATTTTTTTAATGTATAATGTTTTTAATGAGTATGTAAATGATTGCAAAACATTTAAAATCAATAAAATTGCAACAATAAGTTCAGTATTAGTACTAATTGGGAATAAATTTCACATAATAATTGGAACAACAAGAAAAACAGCACTAACAAAGTCTAAAAAAATCAATCCTTTTTTAAAATCCATTATTTTTAACAATTGTTTATTAAAAATTTGAACCACAACTAAAGGAAGTTGCATCAACATAAAAAGCGTAGTTACAAGCCAATATGAATTAGTAAAATTATATATTTGCATTGCACTACCCATCTTTAACGACTCTGAAGGAACTCAAGGAATCAAAACGCTAGAAATAAATTTAAACAAATTGAATTTAAAATTATTTTTATTCATATTTTTCCTTTCTTATTTTTATTAATTTAAATCATAATTATAGTAATTAAATTTATACCACATTTAAATCTTAAAACAATAAAATATTTTTATTAAAAAATTGAAGATCAATTATAAATTAAAAAATACAATCAAAAATAAATAAAAAAAAGTATAATATAATAAAATTTATATATTTATGAAAATTCAATAAAAAAAAGGATACAAATGTTAAAAATATTAGAGCACCCACTTATTAAAATTAAAATGACAAAACTAAGAGATAAAAACACAAATCACCGTGAATTTAGAAGTAATTTGAACGAAATTGCATCTTTAATGGTTTATGAAATAATGAGAGATTATGAAACCAAACCATACAAAGTTATAACTCCGCTTAATAAAGAATTCAAAGGAGTAACTTTTGATAAAGAAATTGCATTAGTCCCTATTTTGAGAGCTGGACTAGGAATGACAGAAGGATTATTAAATTTAATTCCAGATGCACGTGTAGGACATATAGGAATGTATCGTGATGAAGAAAACTTAACACCTCACGAATACTATTATAAAATGCCAAATGTATCAAAAGATAGTTTAATTATAGTTGTTGATCCAATGTTGGCAACAGGAAACTCTGCTGTAGATGCTATAAAAAGAATAAAACATGATGGATTTACTAATATTAAATTAGTTTGTTTGGTAGGTGCTCAAAATGGTGTTGATAATGTATTAGAAAATTTTGGAGAAGATTTTGATATTTACTTATCATCATTAGACTCAAAATTAAATTCAAATGGATATATAGAACCCGGACTAGGAGATGCCGGGGATCGTATTTTCGGAACTAAATAAGGAGTAAAAATGGATTTTTTTAAAAAAATTGAAAATAAATGACAAAATAAATGAGAAAAAGAAAAATACTTTGAGCCTTCAAACGATTTTACATTACCAAAAAAATATATTGTAAGTATGTTTCCTTATCCAAGTGGAAAAATCCATATGGGACACACAAGAAATTATGCACTTAGTGATGCTATTGCAAGATATTTTAAAAGACGTAATTACAACGTTTTTAACCCATTTGGATGAGACGCTTTTGGATTACCTGCCGAAAATGCTGCTATAAAAAATAATATTCACCCTAAGAAATGAACATACGAAAATATTGATTCTATGGATTCGGAATTCAAAAAACTAGGTCTTTCTTTTGCATGAAATCAAAAAGTAATTACTAGTGATCCGGATTATACAAAATGAGAACAATATATATTTATCAAATTTTGAAAAAACAATTTAATTTACAAACAAAAAAGCGAGCTAAATTGATGTGAAAACGATAACACCGTATTAGCAAACGAACAAGTTATCGATGGAAAATGTTGACGTTGTGATAATCCTGTTACAAAAAAAGAAATGGATACATATTATTTAAAAATAACTAATTATGCTCAAGAACTTTTAAACGATTTAGAAAAATTGGAAGGAAATTGGCCAAATAAAGTAATTTCAATGCAACGTAATTGAATTGGTAAAAATGAGTTTTTTAAATTTGAGACAAAAATAATAAGTGAAGACTACGAATCAACCATAAGTATCTTAGAAAAAGATTTAGAAATTATTAAAAATGCTAACTTTGTTGCTATAAGTAATAAACATAACTTAATAAAAGATTTAATCAAAAAGAATTATTATAGTCAAAAAGAATTAGATTTAATTAATCAAATTGACCAAAATTTTGCAACCAAAAATTTTAAAAATAAAATCTCAATTCGAACTCCATTAAAGATTATAAACCCTGTTAATAACCAATTATTAAATGTATATATAACAGATTTTGCGAGTTATGATTCAAATATTGATATCAAATTCGTTTCAAATTTAAATGATAATCACAAAAATTTTATAGAAGTTAATAATTTAGACGTTGTTAATCCAAAAGATAGTTCAAGATATGATTTTACAAAAATTAAAAAAGAAATTAAATACAATTTAAGAGATTGGGGTATTTCAAGACAAAGATATTGAGGTACACCAATTCCACTTATTCATTGCGAAAAATGCGGAACAATTCCAGTTAAAAAAGAAGAATTGCCTGTTTTATTACCTGAAAAAGTTGAATTTACAGGTAATGGAAATCCTCTTTTAACAAATCAAGAATGATTAAAAACTACATGTCACATTTGTGGTTCGAACGCAACAAGAGAAAGTGACACTTTAGATACATTCTTTGAGTCTAGTTGATATTTTTTAAGATATACAACCCCAAAAAACTTAAGATTAGACAATATTTTTATTAAAGAAAATATAGAATATTGAAACCAAGTTGATGAATATATCGGCGGTATTGAACACGCTATATTACACCTTTTATATGCTAGATTCTTCACAAAAGCACTCGCTGATTTAAAATTCATAAACTTTAGAGAACCATTTAAAAAATTACTAACTCAAGGTATGGTTTTAAAAGACGGATCTAAAATGTCAAAATCTAAAGGTAATGTAATAGAACCGAAAGATATTATTGAAAAATATGGTGCTGATGCAAGTAGATTATTTATATTTTTTGCTGCTCCACCAACAAAAGAATTAGAATGAAGTGATGCAGGTATTAATGGATGTTTTAAATTTTTAAATAGATTAATCGAACGTTCAAAAGAAATAAAACCTAATAAAGATTTTAATTTCAAAAATATTGAAACACCAAAATTAAGTGATATTGATAAAAATGCTAGATTCAAACTTTATACAGGTTTAAACAAATCGATAGAAACTTTTGAAAAAAGAGATAAAGACTACGGCTTTAATACACTCATTTCTTGAGCTATGGAAACTTTAAACGCCTATGATAATGTAACAAATATAGAATTAATAACCGAGATGTTTTATGTAATTCTAAATATATTAGAACCTTTTGTTCCTCACTTATCATGAGAATTATCTGATAAATTTTTCAACCTAAAAAACTTAAAAGACTTTAATATTGATCAAAGTGCTCTAACTGTAAGTGAAATCAATTACGGAATAACAGTCAATGGTAAAGCAAGAACTGAAATTAAAGTACAAAAAGATATGGAAAAAGAACAAATAATAGAATTAGCAAAAAAAGAAGCATCAAAATGACTAGAAAACAAAACAATTGTTAAAACAATTTTTGTTCCTAATAAAATTGTTAACTTTGTTATTAAATAAATAAGGAGAGTTATGAAAAAGAAAAATTATTTCACAACAATAGTATTAAATGAACAATTATATACTTACCCAAGTGCCATTCACGAATTGGTAGTAAGTAACGACTCAATGTCTGATGAATCATTAGTATTCGAGCATTACAAACAAAACAAACCTGTTGCTCTTGCGTTCAAAGATTTTGAAAATGATTTATTACATCGTGGTATTTATGCAGAAATATTAGATATTTCAAAGCTTGAAGATTCTGATGATTATAAATTTGTTTTTAAAGCACTTGCATTTATTGAATTTGATGATTATGGTTTTGCACAAATCGAAAATGACTTAAAAATAAAAGAAGATAGTTTTGTTAATTTTGAATTTTTCAAGAAAAATATTGATGATTTGCAATCTAAAAACTACGTGCCTGTTTCTTCAGGAGAAATAATTTACTTGTTAAGTAGTAATGATGCAATATCAACAAATATTGACGTAACTATTCCTAACGATGAAATTACTGAAGAATTACAAAAATTTGAGTCAATAGTAGAAGATAGCAAAATAACAAAAATTTGATTTGCGACAAGAAGAGCAACAAACAAAAAATGAACATATAAAGAATTTTTAAAATTAATGTCTGATTTTGGTATTAGCAAAAACTTAACAACATATGATGAAAAATTAACATTTTTAAATTCTCTTCTTTCTGTAGTTAATGAAGAAGTTAGAGAAAAATTAGATCTATTTTTAGAATATAATAGATTAAATGTTCAAGCAATAATACTAAGAATTACAGAAATCATTACAGAAAACTTTATGACCGAAAAAATGATTGCTGACAAAATGAATAGTAGACTTACAAATCAACAAAAAGAATTTATTTTAAGAGAAAAATTAAAATCAATTCAGGACGAACTTGAAGAAATGAAAGTTCCTGTAGATGAAGATGAATATTTAAAATTATTAAAAGACAAAAATAAAAATCTTAGATATCCTTCATCTGTTCGTGAATTAATAAAAGAAGAAACAAAAAGGATTTCTGAAATGATGCCTACTTCTCCAGAAGCTAATATTTCAAAAACATACGTAAGTTTATTAAAAAAATTACCTTGAAGATTAACAGAAAAAGAAAATCTAGATATTAATCATGTTAAAAAAACATTAGATAAATATCACTATGGTATAGATAAGGTAAAAGAGAGAATATTAGAATATATTGCGGTAATAATTAAAATCAAGCAAAACCAAATAGACGCAGATAAAAAACTTAAATACGACAACAATAACGAAATAGATTTAAATCTTTTCAAAGAAGATGAAAAAGAAAGTCAAAAAACATTTAATAATGTTCCTATTATTTGTTTAGTTGGTCCACCAGGTACAGGTAAAACTTCACTTTCTAAGGCTATTGCCGAATCATTACAAAGAAAATTTGTAAAAATTTCATTAGGTGGGGTTAGCGACGAATCAGAAATAAGAGGTCATCGTAGAACATATGTCGGTGCAATGCCCGGAAAAATTATTAAAGGTATTAAACAAGCAGGAGTTTCAAATCCTGTTGTATTGTTAGATGAAATTGACAAAATGGCATCTACAAATAAAGGAGACCCTGCATCAGCAATGTTAGAGGTTTTAGATCCTGAACAAAATAGTAAATTTCAAGATCACTACCTTGAACATGAATATGACTTATCTAAAGTTGTCTTTATTGCTACAGCAAATTATTATGATGCAATTCCACATGCATTAAGAGATAGAATTGAAGTTATTGAACTTTCAGCATATACTCTTTCTGAAAAAATGAATATCGCAAAGAAACATTTACTACCAAAAGTTGTAGAACAAGTGGGTGAAAAAAATGGATTTTTAAATATTAGCGATAAAACTCTTGAATATATAATTTCAAACTACACAATAGAGGCAGGTGTTCGTGGTTTAAAACGTGTTTTAGACAAAATTGCACGTAAATTCACCTTAAAAAGTTTAGATAAAACCGAAACTAAGACTAAAAAGTATAAAGTTGAAATTTCGTCACTAAAAGAATTGTTAGGTCCTGAATATTATAAAGATACCGAAGAAGATAATTACCAAGTGCCAGGGGTAGTTAATGGATTAGCTTACACAACAGTGGGAGGTACATCACTTCAAATTGAAGTAAATACTTATCCAGGAAAAGGTGAAATAAAATTAACAGGTTCGTTAAAAGATGTAATGCAAGAATCTGCAAAAATTGCTTTATCTTTTGTTAAAGCTAATGCGGAAAAATTCGGAATTAAGGATTTTGACTTCGATAAAAATACAATTCATATTCACGTTCCAGAAGGTGCAACTCCAAAAGATGGACCAAGTGCTGGTGTAACTTTCACAACTGCGTTAATTTCCGCACTTAGCGGTAAAGTTGTTCCTCATTATTATGGAATGACTGGAGAAATTACACTTAGAGGTAGAGTCTTAAACATAGGTGGATTAAAAGAAAAATCATTTGCTGCAACACAAAAGAAATTAAAATACGTATTTATTCCTTTTGGAAACGAATCAAATTTATTAGAAATACCTGAAGAAATAAAGAAAAAAATAACATATATCCCTGTTAAATATTACAAAGAAATATATGATGTAATTTTTAATAATAAAAAACCTAAAAAAGTAATAACAACTGGAAATAATGAGTAAAAAGCATTTCGGAGAAAAATCTTTTACTTTATTTACAATTAATTTCATAATAGGATTGGGTTTTTTAACCACAATAGCAAATGTTTGAAATGTAGGATTTTACGGATATTTAATAATATTAATATCTGTTTTAACTATTTTTGGAACATCCTTAGTTTTTTCTCGTTTAGCTAATTCTTTTAAGGAACACTACGGTGGTTCCTACGCTTTTACTAGACAACTTGAGGATGATATTTATAAAAAAGAAAATAATATAGAAACAATAAAACCAAAAAAACAAAAATTGTTAAACCATTTTAACTTTTTCATTGGATGAAATCAATTTATTCAATCACCAATCTTATCTTCAATATCACCACTTTTTCTTTCTACAATAATTGAGTTAGTAATTTCAAAAGAAAATCCTAATTATTCAACTATAGTATGAATTATCAGGATTATTTCATTCATATTTTTTGCATTATTGATTGCTATATCTACATTTGGATTGAAATTAAATACTAAAATAGTATTTTTTACAGGTATAATAAAATGAATTTTTCTAGGAATTGGATTAATAATATTGATATACTTAGCCTTCGTAGACAACGCCTTAACAAGTTCATCATTAGAGGGATATAAAGAGAATATAAATAATACAATCAATATAAAAATTACTCCAAAGCTAATTTTTACTAATGTAATACTTTTTATATTTTCGTTTGCAGGAATTGAAGATATGGCTTCAATGACAAAAGATGTTAAATTTAAAAACTTTAGAAAAGTATTGTTCTGATCAATTTCTATAGTATTAATTATTTACTTATTATTCTATACTTTCATCATGGGAATAAAAGACTTATCATCATATAGCAACTTTTCTTCTTTTTATACAAGTTACACTAGAGGGTTAGGTATTTTCGGAGTAGTCTTATTCATAGTAGGTTTTATTTCAAATGATATAGGCTATAAAATTTCGCAAACCGTTTCAACCGCAAGAAAATTAATACCTTTATCTCAAGACAATCATATTAGTCCTTTTTTTGCTAAGCAAAATAAAAAAGGAGAATATCATAATGCGATAATTTTTACTGGAATCTTTACCTTTATATCAATGGTTATTTTATGATTGTTGCCAATATTATTAACTAATGATAATTCTGAAAACCCTTATTTTAATGCAGTTATAATCGTTAATAGTATAGCTTTATTAATTGAAGATATGTTAACATATATAGTTGCATTTATGTTGGATAGAAAAAAAATAATACCAAAAATACCATTTTGAGAAAAAATTATTTATACAATAAATGTAATATGAATTTTCACAATTACAACTATTATAATTTTTCCGTTTATAATAAATGATTCATGAAAAAGCGAAAATACATTTGTTTTTGTAATTTACTTTTCATTTATATTGGCAGGATTTTTATTCAAGTGAACTTGAAGTGCATATAATAGAAAAATAACAAAAAATAATAATAAAAAATTCAAGTCTTTATAAACTTGAATTTTTCTTTTTATTTCTGTACTTCAATATAGGAATAATATTTAATAATAAAATAAATATTCCGATAGGAATCAATAATAAATAAAAGTAATTATTATTTTGTTTTTTTGTTTTATTTTTATTCTTAAAATCTAAGTTATTTGTAGATTTTTTTTCATTTTTAGCATTTTCTATATTAGAATTTATATTCTTGTCACTAGTTTCGGTTTTTTCATGCGATAAACTATTTTTACTTTTATTCATCGAACTTGAATTTTGATCAATTGGTTCATTATTTTTTATTTCATTGTTTGAATTTTCATCGATTGACTCTTTATTATTGATTTCATTTTTTGAACTTACAGATTCACCGCTTGAGTTTTCATCGATTGATTCATTATTTTTAATTTCATTATTAGAACTTGTAGAATCATTATTCGAGTTTTTATCAATTGATTCATCATCTTCTGACTGATCTTTTTCAATGATATTGCTATTTGTATCATCGTTTTCATTTATTTTACTATCAGAAATTTCTGGATCTATTTTTTCATCACCACTATTTTCTTCATTATCATTGTTATCAATAATATCATCACTAGTAATTGAATTATTATCTTTATTAACCTCTTCAGAACTATTGAATTCTTTTTCTTTATGGTTATCATCTTCAGAAACAATAGAATCCTCTTTTGAATTTTCTTGTTTAAATTTTATTGACTCATCTTCCAATTGACTCACAATATAATTTATATCTTTAATTTTTTCTTCTAGTTCTATATAATTATTACTTTTTTTATAAATTTGTTGCAAGTCCGAAACTTTGTTCAAAAGATTATTTTTAATTTCTTCGTAATTATTTAAAAACCTATCTTCTAATTTAATAAGTTAGGTGAAAAAAATTTGACACTCCAAAATAAAGGAGTGTTATTTTTATGTCCAAACATTTTACATTTGAACAAAAAGTTAAATATTGCAAAATTATTGATCAAACCGATTTTAAAACAGCAT
>NZ_JAOPHP010000008.1 GCF_025515455.1 Mycoplasma sp. CSL7503-lung
ATATAATTTGAGTTATATTATTTTCGGTGTTAATATAATATATAATTTAATAAATTAAAATGAAAAAAACTCATATCAATAAAAAATTAATATGAGTTTTGTGTCAAATTTTATTCACCTAACTTACATTGTTTGTGAGTTTTTATTGATCTATTTTTATATTTATTTTAATTTTTTTAATTTGTGTTTTATCGGTTATTGTATCGTTTTCATTTTTTATTTCGTTCAATTTATTAATTATTATCCTATTATTTTCTTCACTTAAAGAAAAGTAAAAATCATACGTAAATTCACTAAAAAGAGCATTCGGATCAATTTGTCCGAAGATATATTTTATATTTTTGTTAAATAATATTTTTTCGAATGAATTTATATCTAATGCTTCATTTTCCCTTATTGATGGTGAGAAAAATAAATTTAACTCATTGTTTTCGTTATCGAATTCAACTTTTGTTATTTTTGGATTATACATCTCTATAGGAGCATATTTTGTTAATTCTAATACTTTATTTGTCAAATTGGTTTCTACGTTTTGTGGCTCAATGACATCTCTAAAAATAGGCATCAATTGTTCTAAATTTAATGAAATTTTAAAGAATGAATTTATGTTATTTGGTAAATAATCACTTAAATCTTTTTCGTTTTCTTCGTTTTGAATTTCTTCAACTTTATCGAATTGATTGTTATTTGTTTTTGAATATCTTGTTATAAAAGTATCATCTATTCTACGTTTTGAAGCATTAATTATGCTACTTTCATAAAAATCACTAGATACAAAATTGTTTACAATATAGTTTGAATCGACATATCTATTTTTAATTTCTTGAAGATTAATAAAATCATTAATTTCTTTAGAATTATTAGATTTATTTATTAGTTCTTCTTTAGAAATGTTTAATGGATATAATTCGAAAGTTTTATTTTCGTTGGTTTCTGTTCTTGATTCTGTGTTAGGTGTAGGCGTTTCGCTTGAACTTGGTTGTTCATTTGAAGTGTCCTCTTCATTTTTATTAGAATTAGTAACAGGCACATTAATTTTTTTAATATTAAATGAATTGGTTGAAATGCTTCATATATTGCTATTTTTACTAAAAATATATTTTTCACTTAGATAATATTTAAAAATATCGAGCATTTCTTTACTAATATTTAAAATATTATTTTGAATTTCGTTATTAGTTTCATCGTTAGGTACATATTGCGGGTCCGAAATTTTGTCTATTATATTTTTCAAATTTAAGTTATATTCATTAGCTTTAGACGTAAATAAATTAATTTGATTCTTAGTTTGTGAGTCTAAATTTGAATATTTTTCCATTTTATCAACATATTTTCGCGCTTGGTTATTGATTGATTCTGTTAAAAATAAATTTAATATGTATTTAAAATTTTCTTTTTCTTTATCTAAAATTAATTTTGATTCGTTAGTATAAATCTCATCTTTAAGAGCTTGTTCTACAAAATCTGTTAAAAAACGTAAATAAAAATTGATTAAACCATTTAATTTTTTAAAACCATTATTTTCGTCGTTTTTAATTTCTGCAAAAGTTTTATTAAGATTATCTAGTAGTCCTGTACCTTTTTTTGTGTACTCAACTAAAAAATTATATTTATCTAAGTTTTCTTTTTTTAGTTTTTCCGTTTTTTCTTCATTTTCTAAAAATATTTTTGCATCTTTAATGAACTTGTCTTCTAAATCTGTCGAGAATTTATTAAAGTATTTTTCAACTGAAGTTGATATAGAAGATAATTCGTTCATTAAATTAATATTTTCATTGAATGAATCTTTTGATTCATTAGTTGTTTGATTATCTTCATTTGTCACATTATTAGTGGTCGCACAACTCGTACTTAGTGTAATTAAGCTTGATAGTGTAAGTGCACTTAATAAAAAATTAATTATTTTTTTCTTTTTCATGGTTTTAATTATATATTAATATGATTTATTTGTTTCTTACATATTAAATATTTAAATTTATTCAAAAAGATTTATTCATCAATATAAAAGAGAAATTTTATTTAAATAGTTTCAAAACTTTTTAGTTCATTTTTATAATTGATGATATAATAATAGAGCCATCTAAACAATAACCCACTAACTTGGTCAGGATAGAAATGTAGCAGCCATATGAGGAAGTGTTGTGTTAGTTGGTCTTTTTTTATGGAGGTTTTTGTGGACGTTATTTTTGAAATAGAAAAAAATAAGAAATTCAAATTAAGAGTAGGTGCTATTCTGATACATGAAAATAGGTTGTTAGTAGCTTATGATGATGAAAACAATTATTATCAATATTTACCCGGAGGAAAGGTTGATTTTGGTGAAAGTTTTGAAGAATGCATTAAAAGAGAATTAAAAGAAGAGTTAGATTTAAACGTTAATTCACTGCAAGAATTTTGTTTATACGAAGGTTTTTTCTTTAATAAATATGTAAAAAAAGATTTTCATGAAATTTCTATGTATTATTTAGTTAAGTCTAACATTGAACCATGATTTAATCAAGAGGATGTTGTATTTTATGAAGAAAATCGTAAATTAACTTTTAAATGAATTGAAATTGAAAAGTTGGATGAATATAACGTTTTACCTAAGAAAATTATTGACAAAATTAAAAAAGGTGATTTTAAGTTTAGTTTAATATCGGAAAATAATTATTAAAAAAAATTTCACTTTTAACAATAAATGTGGTAGAATATTAATACGTGGTCGCGTAGCTCAGCAGGACAGAGCACGAGCCTTCTAAGCTTGTGGTCAGAGGTTCGAATCCTCTCGTGATCGCCATTTTTTTATACCTTTTTTTGCGTTTTTTTAAATATTAATTTATAATTTTAAGCATCATTAAGATAAAAAAGTGTACTAATTAAAGGAGTTTAAAATGGTAAAAATGTTTAAAATATTACCTCGAAAAATAAAATTTGAGATGTTATTTTCGTTTATATTAATATTTTTAAATGTTGTAATAATGATGTTTGTTCCTATTTTAATATCGCAAATATTACCTTTATTAATAGGACAATCGGAAATTCACAGTGTTATAGTTTTTAAACACGCAATTTATACTTCAACAGATTATAAATCAACACTAACTTTTCTAATTTCTGTAATTATTTCCTTAATACTAGCATCTACGTTCGTTACTTTAGTGTCTACTTACACTTTAGTTTGAGCAGGAGAAAAAGCTTCTAATTTTTACAGGGATTCGTTATATAAAAAATTTCAAACTTTGAGTTTAAAGGATATTTCAGATATTACTATAGCCAGTTTAATCACAAGAATAAATGATGATGTGGCGATGTTTTGAGATTTTTTAGTTGGTGCAATAAGTATTTTAATTAAAGCTCCAATGTTTGTTATTATTGGTTTAGTATTTGCGTTTACAACAGATTTACAATTAACATGATCTATATTAGCAGTAGTGCCTATATTACTTTTCTTTACATTTTTTATTTTCTTCAAAGTAGTACCTATTATTAGAACAGGGAGAAAGAGATTAGATAATATAACTAATGCTGTTAGCGAAAATATTTTAGGAGCAAAATTAATTCGTGATTATAATCTACAAGAACAACAATTAAATAAGTTTAAAAAAACTAATAATGAATGATTAGTTAATATTAGAAGAGTTATGAAATTTTTCACCTTAGGACAACCTTTTTTCTTTTTTGTCGTTAATTTTGTTATTTTCTTAATATTTCTTACTTCATTTTTTATTTTACAAAATAATCCTAATACAGATATTAAACAATTAATTGCTAAAATCAATACCTTTATAGAGTTTGAGTTTATGATAGCGTTAGGTTTAACAATGTTTAGTCAATTTTTTGGTGCGTTTTTCAGAGCTAAAGTATCTTCTGGAAGGGTTATGCAAATTTTAAATTATAAAAGCGAAAAAATAAATGTAGTCAACGGCATAAAATTAGAAGATAAACCTAATTATTCTTTAGAATTTAAAAATGTATCTTTCAAATATTTTGAAGAATCAAAGGGTTGAGATTTAAAAAATGTTAGTTTCAAAATTGAAGAAGGAAAAACTTTAGGAATAATTGGTCCTACTGGATCGGGTAAGAGTACAATCGCTAACTTAATTGTTAATAATATGGCGTATTCTAACGGAAATATATTAATAGATGAAAAAGAATTAAAAGAAATTAATACTAATGATTTAAAAAAGAATGTAGGTATTGTTTACCAAAATGCTTTATTATTTTCAGGAACAATCGAGTCTAATATTAGATTTTCTAAAGAAGATGCTACAAACGAAGAAATTGATTATGCATTAGAATTTTCGTGTTCTAAAGACTTTGTAAATTCTTTTGAAAAACAATTACAACATGAAGTTTCGCAACAAGGTAAAAATTTATCTGGTGGCCAAAAACAAAGATTATCTATCGCAAGAACATTATTAATTAAACCTAAAATTTTAGTTTTAGACGATTCTACAAGTGCTTTAGATAATTTAACAACTAGAACATTAATTAATAATATTTCTAGAAAAAATAGCTCAACAAATGTAATTATTTCACAAAAAATAACATCTATAAAAAATGCTGACAAAATTATAGTAATGGATAAGGGTGAAATAGTTGCTGAAGGTACACATAAATATTTAGTACAAAATTGCGAATGATATAGAGAAATAAGTCAAAATCAATTAGAACAATAGAAAGAGTAATAATGAAAGATATCAAAAAACAAAAAAATTATTATAAAAATTTAAAAAGGCTTTTATCTTTTGTTAATAAAGATAAAAAAAGTTTTTATTTAGCTATGTTCTTCTCTTTTATTAATGCAATTTTTTACATTGGTGGTAGTTATTTAATCGGTTATATAGTATCTAGTTTTTTTGAACCACTAGGAAACGGTAAAACTTTTAGTGATTTTGAAACAACTAAGTTTTTTCTAATTTTAACAGTTCTAGTTTTATCATATTTAGTTTATGGTATATTTAGATATTCAGAGCAATACATATATGCAAAAATTAGTTATCAAGCTTCAGCAAGATTGAGGAATGAAATTGTTGATAAATTAATTCATTTGGATATAAGTTTTTATGATAAAAATAAAACCGGTGATTTAATTTCTAATTTAGTCATTGATGCTAATAATATTGCTAACTCATTGTTCCAACTTCTCTCGCAACTTATTAGTGCTTTCTTTAATATAACCATTACTATAGTTATGATGTTTTTGGTTTCAACTGCTTTGTCATTAATTATAATACCCATAACTTTAATTAGTTTTGGTATGGTATTTTTATTAATTAAGAAATCTCAACCTTATTTTATTAAAATGCAAATGATCTTTGGAGAGTTAAATGCTTTTGTCGAAGAATCTCTTCAAAATACAAAAATTACTAACGCTTTCAATAAGCAAGAACATTTATTTAATCAATTGACCGATATAACAAAAAGAATTCGTGATACAGCATTTAAGGGTGACTTTATATCAAAAAGTTTTGATTCGATATACACCTTTTTAAGCAATTTTCTTATTTTAATTATTACGGGGATATCAGCATATTTTTATTTTAGAGGAACAAATGTATTAGGTGTTCAAGGATTTGGTGCTGATATAAATGGTCATGCAACCGCAGGCCTAATATTTACTTTTATTTCTATAAATTGAAACTTTTTAGGTCCGTTTCAAGCTTTAATGGGTGCTGTATTTAATATTCAAGTTGGTATAGCCTCAACAAATAGAATTTCAAAATTATTAGATGAACCTTTACCAAAAACTGATCATGAAATAATTAGGATTGTTAAAATAAGTTACAACGAAAACGTTAATGATTTTTTAGAATGTTCTAACGAAGATCCTTTTGGTTTTTTTGCATGAAAAATATACGATCCTAATATCGAAAAATATGTTTACAAATCAGTTAAAGGAAATGTTGAATTTAAAAATGTTTACTTTAGCTATGATCCAACTAAAAATAATAAATATCAACTCAAAAATGCTTCATTCAAAGTGAAACAAGGTCAAAATATAGCGATAGTAGGACCTACAGGAGCAGGTAAAACTACAATTATAAATTTAATTAGCAAATATTATAATTACCAAAAAGGAAGCATAACAATTGATGGTTTTGAACTAAAAAACATTAATAGAAAAGATCTAAAAAGAATTATGACTATTGTTTCTCAAGATTCATTTTTATTTAATGAAACTATTTTAGATAATCTTAATATGTCTAACGAAGGAATTAATGAAAATGACATTCAAAATGCAATAGAGATGACGCAATCACAACATTTTATTGATTCATTACCTAAAGGTATTAATACTTTAATCGAAAATAATGGACAAAATATCTCACAAGGTCAAAAGCAATTACTTTCAATAACTAGATCAATACTTTCAAATAAAAATATATTAATTTTAGATGAAGCAACATCTAATATAGACTCTAATACTGAAATAATAGTTCAAAAATCAATGCTTAATTTAATGAAATATAAAACTTCATTTGTTATTGCTCATCGTCTAAGTACTATTAAAAATGCTGATTTGATATTAGTGGTTAATAATGGAGAAATAATAGAAACAGGAACACATAAGAGTTTAATTGAGTCTAGAGGTTTCTATTATGATATGTATACTTCACAATTTATTAACGATTAAAAAAATATAGATTTGCTTAAATCTATATTTTTTTTACTCATTTTTCTATACTAAAAACGCCTTTATCAATTGTTTCTATAAGTTCATACATGGATAAGTCTAAGTCTAAAAAAACATCTCCGCTAAATTCGCCGTAAATTCTACTTATAATTAATTCATCTGCAAAATTGTAAAATGATTCATAAATACTTTTTCCACCTGCTATAAAAAGTATTTCTGAATTATTTTTATAATATTCAAACACTTTTAATAATTCATTTGTATTGTTGATTGTTATATCAGCATTAGGAATATTTTCCTTGCTTAAAACATAAATTTTTCTATCTTTTAACCCTTGCGGTAAACCTAAAAAGGTATTTTTACCAAATAATAAAGAATGATTTAGTGTAGTGCTTTTAAAATGATTTAATTCTTCTTTAATTCTTCAGGGTAATTTGTCTTTATTACCTATTAAGTTATTTTTATCAAGTGCAACTATTAATTTAATCATATTAGACAGCAACCTTTGCTTTTATTGTTGGTAAGTGTTCATAATCTTCTAGTTTAATATCTTCAAAGGTAAAGTCAAATATATTATCAATAGACTTATTTAAAACTAATTTAGGCAATTTTAAAGGTTGTCTATTTAATTGTTCATTTACTTGTTCGACATGATTTGAATAAATGTGTGCATCACCAATTGTATGTACGAATTCTCCTACTTTTAAATTGGTAACATGTGCCACCATGCTTAATAATAATGAATATGATGCTATATTAAATGGTACTCCTAAAAATAAATCACCACTTCTTTGATAAAGTTGTAATGATAATTCATTATTTTTATTTACATAAAATTGAAATAATGTGTGACAAGGCGGTAATGCCATATCTTTTACTTCTAAAGGATTTCATGCACTAACTATATGTCTTCTTGAGTAAGGATTTTTTTTGATATCATTTATTAAGTTTGATATTTGGTCTACGCCTAAAAAATCTCTTCATTGTTTCCCGTAAACTGGACCTAAATTACCATGTTTTGTTGCAAATTCTTCATCTTCTTTTATTTTTTGGATAAATTCTTTTAAAGTTTCTCCTTTAAAGTCATTTGATTTTTTAAAATCTTCATACGGCCATTCGTTTCAAATATTTACATTATTGTCGACTAAAAATTTAATGTTTGTATCGCCTTTTAAAAATCATAATAATTCAATAACTATTGCCTTTCAAGCCATTTTTTTGGTGGTCAAAAGTGGAAAACCTTCTTTAAGATTATATCTTGACTGAACTCCAAAATAACTTATTGTACCAGTATTGGTTCTGTCATCTTTGTTTAAACCTTCTTCTTTAACTAGGTTTAAAAGTTCTAAATATTGTTTCATATTGCTCCTTGTAATAATTAATATGTATTCAATATTATAAATTAAAAAAATGATTTCATGTTAATTTTCATAAAATCATTTTTTTAATCAAATACTAAAATTTAATGTGACATACCACACTTGGATTTTTATCTGAGTAATCTTGGTGATATTCTTCCGCTAAATAATAGTTATCTAGTTTTTTAACTTCTGTTACAACTTTTCCATTTATATTTTTTGATAGTTTTTCAATTGTATTTTCTATTATTTCTTTATCTTCTTGTGTTTCAAAATAAATACCATTTCTATATTGTGTTCCATGATCTGGTCCTTGGTAATTTAGTGCTGTTGGATCAATAACTTCGAATAACTTTTCTATTATTTGAGATAAACTTATATTTTCTTCATCATAATATAATTCTAATGTTTCAACGGCATTTGTATTTCCTTGACATACTTGTTTGTATGTCGGAGCTTCAATGTTTGAGTTAGCGTATCCTACAGTACTAAATTTTGTTCCTTTTATTGTTTTAAAATAACCTTGTACACCTCAAAAACACCCTCCAGCCAAATATATTCTTTTCATGTATCCTCCTTTAATTTAGATAATATTTTACCATAAAAAAATAATGCAATATTTATATACTGCATTTTATGTTTTCACTTTTTTAAACTAACTTATTTCTAAAAGTTAAAAATTATAAATCTACTATTTCTGTTTTTGATGAGAATGACTTGTTTGTTGTTTCATAACTTATTTTTAATTCTTCTTTTTTTATTTTTTTCAAAAATCATATTTATAAACCACTAAATGTTACCGTTGATAGTTTTTATTAGTTTCATTACTATAATAACTAACTTATGGTATTCATTTTATGCGAATGTATTTTGCTTTTGTTGGATTAAAATATATATCAAAAATAGTCGCATTAGTTTCTACGTACCCAGGAAAATAACTAACTAAAGAACGATATCCAATTGTTTGTTTGTATCCAGAAACAGGACCAAATCTTGTAATTCAATTTTATTTTGTTTTTGGATATCGAAGAAATTTTCTTCTTCCATAGAATATTGAATAATTAGTTTATTTGGTAAAGAATAATTCTGTTTGTTTTTCTTGAATTAATAAGAAATCAAATCATGAAAATTTTATGGTATCAAACCATTCACCTTCTTGATTGATTGATTTTAAATTTATTTGATTAATATCGTTTTCTTCATTTGTATTGTTTCTAGCTAAATGACTTCAAAAATTGTTTTTGAGTTTTATTTAATTTTGTAAATTGATTTTGAAATATTTTATTAGGATTCGATTTATTTGAGTTATCTTTATCAATTGTTTTTTTGAGTTCAATTATTATGTTTTATATTTAAATCATCACTTATTTTTGTGCGATCGTATTTTACGAAATTGAATTTAGCTTTATACTTTAGATTTTAAAATTTGAAGGGTTTTCAACATTTTTCAAAAATACCATCTAAAATAACTTCTGATTTCCTGTTCTTTTTAATAATATTTGGATTATTTTGATTAAATATAATTTTGTATTTACCATTAGACAAAACACTAGTTTCATTTTTCAAATTCATAAAATAATTGTTATTTTCAATATTAAATATTGAATTTAACCTAATAACATATGTGTAAACGTTAAACTTTGTGTAATTAATTTGTTATCTTCGTATTTTCTAAAATTATCTTTTGAAATTAAAGCAGTTTTTTCTCCTAAAGTTTTATTATTATAAGATATTTTGTAAGTTATAACAATTCCTAGTTCGTTTTTTTAGCACTAATAAATGTATATTTATATTTTGGGTCTAAATTATTGGAGAATATGTTTTATTCAATCAAGTTTGAATTATTTATTGAATTAAATGTTTTTTCTTTTGCGTTTTTAAATAAAAAATTAATCTAGTATTAGACAAGATATCTTTTTCTTTAGAATTATTACTTTTAGAAATGTATATTCCTGAAATGAGAATGGACAAAAAAGTTACTGAACTTAATGTGGTTGTCCCGATCACAAAAAGTTTAAAAATTGATGCTTTATTCATAACAGGAAGTATTGTAGTATTTTTTAAGTAAAAATAGACTTTTTCTAAAAAAGTTAAAATAGTAGTCATGAAAAATAATTTAATTTAAATTAACATCTTTTCTAAATATAAATATGTAAATAAATGTAAAATTAGAATATATGATTAAAAAAGAAAACATAATTAATAAAATTTCTAAAGTTCCAAATACTTTTGGTGTTTATTTATGAAAAAAAGACAATGAAGTTATTTATGTCGGTAAGGCAAAAAAACTAAAAAATAGATTAATGCAATATTTCGGTGGCCATAATAATTCTTGATTAACTCCTAAAATGATTAATAGTATAACTGATTTTGATTATTTTTTAGCAAAAAACGAAAACGATGCATTTATTAAAGAACAGAAATTAATTAAAGAATATAATCCTAGATTTAATATAAAATTAGTAAATAAAAAAACTTATCCATATATTAATTTTAATACTACAAAAAAAGAAATTAAAATACAAATTGGTGATAAGGATAATAATTCGTTGTATAGTTTTGGACCTTTACCTCCGAATACATATTTTAGCGATTTTGTTGATGTTTTAAAAGATATTTATTTATATAATCAAGGGCAAAAAATTTATTTTGATTCCGAAGACAAAATAAAGATAATTATTAGTGAAATAATCGATATTTTTAACAAAAAATACTCTTATTTTAAAGCTTTAATTTCTCAAAGAGAAAAAGAATATAGTGAAAAGCTTCAATTTGAAATAGCTAATAAATATTATAAGGCTTTAAAATTTTTAGAAAAAATTAAAGAAAGACAAATTTCTGAAATTTCAAATGAGCACTCGATTGATTTTTTTGATTTTCAAAAAGTTAAATCCAAAGTTTTTATATCTATGTATTCATATAACTACGGATCATTAATTTACCACGAATATGAAAATAAAAATTGAGAAGGATTATTTGCAGAGTTTATTGAAAAATATTTATCTAATTTTTATAGTAAAAATAAGGTTCCGGTTCAAATAGTTTTAAACAAAGAAATGGAAAATTTAAATTTAGAATTAAATGATTTAATTTTGAAAAAAGTAAGATTTAGTAAGAAAGGAATCTTGTACCAAATTAGTGATTTATTAATGCTTAATAACAAAGAGAGTATAAATAAATATCTTGTTAAGCATCCTAATTTTCTAAATGATAACGAGATTGTTTGAGAAAAATTAAAAAATAATTTAGGATTATCAAATATAGAAAAAATCTTTATTTTTGACAATTCATTTCAAAATCATAATAAAAATGTAGTGGGTAGTGTTGTTGCTTTTGATATAAATGGGAAAATTACTAGAATGACAAAAACATATGATTTAACAAACATTGTAAAAAACATTAATAAACATTCTGATATTCAATATACCTACTATAATGCAATCTATTTTTTAGATAAAAATATATCCAAAATTAAAAATAATGATATTTTTATAGCAGATGGTTCAATGGCTCAAGTGAAAGAAATAAAAGAAGCTTTATTAAATTTTAATTTACAAAACAATGTTTTTGGTCTTGTGAAGGATTCTAAACATAAAACAGAAAAAATAATTAATGATAAGAACGTAATTTTGGATATAGATAATGAAATTTTTAATTTTTTAAGTAAAATACAAACACAAGTAGATTGAAATGCTAAATATAGATTTAATAAAATAAAGAATAAAGATATGAATTCTAGTGAAATTTTAAATATTAAAGGCATAGGTGAAAAAACACTTAAAAATATTTTGTCATATTTTAAAACTATTGAAAATTTAAAAAAATCCAATTATTCAGAATTGGAAAGTCAATTCGGAAAACGCATCGCAAAAATATTTAAAGAAGCCAATTTTTTTGAAAAAATAAAACACTAATATTTTAATTAGGTTAACCTAAAATATTAGTGTTTTTTATTAATTATCTTCACTTAATCTCAATGAATCAATTTCAATGATTAATTCTGTGTTTTTACCAAACTTCTCAAAAACAACTGTTGCTTCTTTTCCTTTTTTATCAACTTTAATAACGGTTGCAATTTGTCCAATGTATGGTCCGCTTATTATTTCTACAATATCACCGCTAACTAAACCGAAAACATCTTCTCCGTCTTCAAATGATTTTATTGCTTCTTGTTCTCTTTTAAACATCCTTTTGATTTCAATATTGCTTACCGGTGTAGGCTTTGCCCCTTTTCCGGATGAACCTACTAAACCTGTTACATATTGAGTATTACGTACTAAGAACCATGCTGCATCAGTCATATGCATTCTTGCAAAAATATATCCAGGATATAAATTTATGTAGTTAATTTTATAATCTAATCCATTAAGTTTTTTTTGGTATTCTTTTTGAGATAAACTTGGTTTTTTAAAAATTCTAAATGCACCAGTTTCTCCAATTTCTTGATCAAAATATTCTTTAAGATCTTCTGCTATTATACGGTTATTTAGAGCTTCAACAACTTGTTCTTCTTTACCTCTCATTGTTGAAATCATATATCATTTCATTTCTTTCATAAATTCTCCTAGTTATTTATATCATTTCTAAAATTTTTGTAAATGCTAGTGTAACACCATAGACAAATAAAGCAAAAATAGCGGTAAAAATTATTATTCTAACAAAGTTTATTGTATTAGTTTTAGCGTCAGGTCATCTAACGCGTTTGACTTCTTTTATTGTTTTTCTTATTCAATATTTTTTATTTCTTAATTGTTTCAATGTTTTTTCTTCATTATTTTTTTTCATTTAGATTTCTTCCTTATGAAGTGTATGTTTTTTGCAATGAACACAATATTTTTTAACAATTAAACGTTCTAAATTCCCTAAACTTTTGTTAGTTATGTAGTTTTTTATTCTGCATTCTTCGCACGCTAATGAAACTTTATTATTTTTCATATATGTATTTTACCATAAAACGTCTTTTTTAAGTCGGTTTAAAATTGATTAAATACTTTGACAAATATTATTGTATTTAATTCTTATGTTATTTATTATTTCTAATTGTTTACTTCTTGAATATCATGATTTATTTTTAATAGGCATATCTATATTGTTTATATATTCTTTTTCAATTTTATTTAATTTAGAGTAAAGTAATACAAGCAACTCTTTATAATGTCTATTCTCATTTGAATTTATATTATCTAAATAATCTAAATAATTTATTTTATTAAATAATTTTTGATAATTTATTAAGTGATTTCCAATGTAGTTATCAAATATATTTTGTCTACTTTTTAACTTACCTAAAGAATTAAGTGAATTAAATTTCAAACTATTTCAAAATTTATTTTCAAAAGGTATTTTGTCGTCATATTCTTTGAGCATTAGTTCGAAAGCTTCGAATAGTAATGTATTATATATTTCTTCTCAGCTAATGTTATAAGGCCTTGTCATCCGAAAAATCTTAGCACAAAAAATTTCTATATTTGAATAGTATATCTTTTGAAATTTAAATAATATTTCGTTTTTTGTTATATATTTTTTGTTTTGGTTAATTTTTAAAAATAAAATTACATACTTTGAAAGTTTATTGATTTCGATTTTCTTATCCATTTTTCTTATTGATTAAATCAAAAAGTATAATTCCTGTTGCTACAGATACGTTCAAAGATTGTACTGTTCCAAATTGATTAATATAGATGAATTCATCACTAACGGAAGCTACACTTTTTGAAATTCCAACTCCTTCGTTACCAACTACAATTACTGTTGGCCCATTATAATTTACTTTTGTGTGTGGAAATGCCTTTTCATTTAAAGTTGTTGAATAGATTCAATATCCATGTTTTTTAATTTTTGTTAAAGAAGCAGAAATACTATTTACCCTATAAAAATTAATTCCAATATAACCACCGGATGAAACTTTCAAAGCGGTACTATCTAATTGAGCCGCATTTGTTTTAGGTAAAATTATATCTTTAATTCCTGCTGCATTAGCAGTTCTTATTATTGCTCCTAAATTATGTGGATCTTGGATTTTATCTAATACAAGTACATTTTCTGGTTTATTCTTAATTAAATTGGTTAAATCGAAATAATTAATTCCTGGTAGTACAGCAATAAAACCTTGGTGATTTTCTTGAGTTAAACTATTTAAAAAAATATGGTCAACAATTTTAATGTTAACTCTGTGCTTATTAAAATATTTTAAATTCTCTTTTTTTGATATATAAATTAATTTAATTTTTTGATTATTATTATAAGCATCTATAACTGAGTTTTTACCACACACTAATAATTGTTCCATATTTTATATCCTCTTTTTTAATAATTTTTGTAGTTTTTTATTACTAAATTAGTTCGTTTTTAATCAATGTTTCTCTTACCTTGTCGGCATCAACAAAATTTTTGTTTCTTAAGTGCGACTGTCATTGATTATATAAGTCAACATAGTCTTTATAATTAAATTTAGAAATATCAAATTCTAAACTATCAAATATTTTCATAATTGTAGCCATGTAAATTTTTGAATTATTTTTATTAATCTCCTTGAATAATTCATTAAGAAGCTTATTGAATTTTGAAAAGTTTTTCTCAAAAATATAACTCATTGCTTGTTTAAATAAATCTTCATCATAATTTCTATCGATTTTATTTATTGTTGCTTCAAAAAATATTTTTTTAATTTTTTTCAAAAATAAAGAAGCGTTATTTAATAAGTTTTCATCTATATTAATCTCGCTTGTTAGGTTTGAAAGTAAAAAAATAACTTTCAAATGATCTGCAGAGTATGCTTCGATAAAATCTTTAGGTAAAATTACATTTTGAAGTGATTTAGACATTTTAATTCCGTTTATATTAATTTGACCCGTGCGAAGTCAATTTTTACTTAAGTCCTTACCTGTTATACTAAAAAACTGAATATTTTCGTTTTCGTGATGTGGGAATGTTAAGTCCATCCCACCACCGTGGAAATCAACGCCATTTTCTTTAAAATGCTTGTAAATTAACGCGACACATTCTGTATGTCAACCAGGTCTCCCCAATCCAAAAGGAGAATTGTATTTTACACCTATATTTGTGTCTTTTCATAACGCGAAATCGGCAGGAAAACGTTTTTGATGGTCACTATCTTCAAATTTCATTTTATCAATTTGTTGATTT
The DNA here is from genome assembly GCF_025515455.1 of Mycoplasma sp. CSL7503-lung. GTDB lineage: Bacteria > Bacillota_I > Bacilli_A > Mycoplasmatales > Metamycoplasmataceae > Mycoplasmopsis. Next base: position 15,124 of record NZ_JAOPHP010000008.1, read on the forward strand.
GATACTTTTCCGTAATTTTCAATATTTTTATTAACGTCAAATCAAACATTTGAACCTATTTTATAAGCGCTTCCTTTGTCTATCATTTTTTGAATTAAATCATAAATTGTATCTAAATTTTTAGTTACATATTCTAAGTGTGTAATTGTGTTTACGTTAAGACTTTTTAAAATTTCTAAATAGTGTTTTGAATATTTTGTAGATATTTCGTCTTCTGTAGTATTTTCTTCGATTGCACGATTGATTATTTTATCATCAATATCAGTTATATTATGAATAAAACTAAATTCAATACCTAAATTTCTAGCAGCTTTTAATATTAAATCGTATGTTAATATTGGTCTAATATTACCAATATGAACATCGTTATAGACCGTTGGTCCGCAAACATAAATTTTTAACATATTTTTATTATATAATGTTTTCATAAAATGTATAATTAAAATACAATGTAGGAGGAAAGTGATGCTTTTAAACGTAAAAATTAGAGATTTGATTATAGATTCGATAAAAAAAATGCAAAAAAATAATTTTTTTCAACAAGAATTTGATGCGAAAAAAATAGGTTTTTTGATTAGTTTACCAAATTTGCCCGAACATTTAGAAGATGAAGAAATCAAATATGATTTATCTACTAATGTAGCATTTTTGCTCAAAAAATTTGTTAAAACTTCACCATTAAATATCGCTACCGAATTAGCAAATACTTTGATGTTAAATTATGAAGTATTTGCTAAAGTTGATGTAGCAACCCCTGGTTTTATAAATATAATTTTAAAAGATGCAGTTTTCAATGAGGTATTATTAAACGCAAATGAACAAGGCTTTAATTATGGTGCAAACCAATTTGATCCAATTAAAATAAATGTCGAATATATTTCTGCTAATCCAACAGGATTTTTACATGTAGGTCATGTTAGAGGTGCTGTTTTTGGAGATTCCTTAATTAAAATTTATCGTCACGCCGGTTATAAAGTAGAGTCAGAATATTATGTTAATGATGCAGGAAATCAAATTAATGTATTGGCTAATTCTGCAAAAGTAAGATATTTTGGATTATTTGACAAAGAATTAGATATGCCTGAAGAATCATACAAAGGACAAGATATTACTTGAGCGGTAGAGCAAATTAAAAATAAAAAAGGAGATTATTACTTAGATAATTTTGATTCAAAATACAATGAATTTAAAACGGAAGTTAAAGATATTTTGTTAGACAAAATTAAGTTTGACTTATCGAAGTTAAACATTAGTAAATTTGATACCTTCTCAAGTGAACTTTCCATTTTAAAAAACGGAGCAGTAGAAGAAGCTCTAGATAAAATGAAAGAATTTACATATCATAAAGATGGTGCTTTATTTTTAAAAACAACAGAATTTAAAGATGATAAAGATCGTGTTTTAATTAAGTCCGATGGAGCTAACACATATTTACTTCCTGATATTGCATATCATTTAACAAAATTTAAGAAAGCGGATCGTTTAATTAATATTTGAGGTGCCGATCATTCAGGTTATGTCGAAAGAATGAAAGCAGCATTAAGTATTTTAGGATATGATGAAAAAAAATTAGATGTTTTAATAATTCAATTAGTTAGATTAATAAAAAACGGAGAAGAATTTAAAATGTCTAAAAGAGCAGGAACAAGTGTTACATTGTCAGACTTATTAGAGGTTAGTTCACCGGACGCAATTAGATTTATGATGTTAACTCGTGAAATTAATAATAAATTTGATTTTGATATTGATTTTTCAAATTCATCAAATAATAGTAATCCAGTTTATATTGTTCAATATGCACACTCTAGAACAGTTTCATTACTTAATAATTTGATAGTTCCGAGTTTAAATGCCGAATTTAAATTAAGTTATAAAGCTAAAAAAATAGTTTTAGCAATTGATGAGTTTCCATCTTTGATTAAAACAATTGTTGAAACTTCAAAAGTTAATTTAATGAGTCAATACTTATTAAATTTAGCTAAATTATTTAATAGTTTTTATTCCGAAACAAAGCTTAAAGGACACGAAAACGAATCTGAATATGCTTATCTAGTTAAGGTTGTTCAACTTGTTTTACGTCTTGGTTTAAGTTTAATAGGTGTTACTGCACCAGAAAATATGTAATTTTTAAACAAATATTAAAAAAAACATTTTTTGGTTTATAATTAATACACAAAGTATCGAAAGGAAAATTAATGAAGAATAAAACAATGTTAGAAATAGCTATAGAAGTTATTTCTTCTGATACATCTAGATCTTTCACATTTGATGAAATTTTCCGAAGAATTGAAGAAGAACTTAGGGAAGTTTGAATTCAAAGCTATGAAGATGACGAAAATTTTACCCTTGATAAGATAAAAGAAAAGAAAATGGGTGAATTATATCGTTTGTTAACTGTTGATATGAGATTTACAAGAAATCTTGACGGTACTTGAATTAGTAGTACAACAGAAATTAATTAACAATGAATAAAATAGAAAGTAGGAAAAAAAGATGCCATTAGTAAACGCAAAAGAAATGCTTAAAAAAGCAAAAGAAGGAAAATACGCAGTTCCTCACATTAATATTAATAATCTTGAATGAGCAAAAGCTGTTTTATTAACAGCTGAAGCCGAAAAATCACCAATTATTGTTGCAACATCAGAAGGTGCAGTGAAATATATGGGTGGTTTAAATGCAGTTAGTGGAATGGTTTTAGGTTTAATAAAAGACTTAAAAATTACAATTCCTGTTGCATTACACTTAGATCATGGTTCATATGAAGGTGTTAAAGCTGCTATCGAAAATGAAGGATATACATCAGTTATGTTCGATGGTTCACATTATCCGTTTGATGAGAACTATGCTAAAACAAAAGAATTAGTAGAATTAGCTAGAAAAAGAAATATGTCATTTGAAGCTGAAGTAGGAACAATCGGTGGAGAAGAAGATGGAATTGTAGGAAATGGTGAATTCGCAAATCCTGAAGAAGCTAAAAAAATGGCTTCACTTGGAATTGATGTTTTAGCGGCTGGAATCGGAAATATTCATGGTCCATACCCAACAACATGAGAATCATTAAGTTTTGACACATTAACAGAAATTAGTTCAGCCGCTGGAATCGGTATCGTATTACACGGTGGAAGTGGGATTCCTTCAGAACAAATCAAAAAAGCTATTAGTTTAGGTGTTACAAAAATTAATGTTAATACAGAGTTACAACAATCAAACCATAAAGCATTAAGAGAATATATTTTGAGTGGAAAAGACTTAGAAGGCAAAAACTTTGACCCACGTAAATTATATAAACCAGGGTTTGAAGCTATGTGCGAAACAGTTAAGTTTAAAATACATGAATTCGGTTCAAATAATAAAGCTTAATTTGACAAAAAACACTAAAATAAAGCGAAATAAGTATCGTTTTATTTTTTTTAAAAATTTTTTACAAAAAACATAAAAAAAGTTATAAAATACTTTTAAGCAAACACAAACAAAGGAGTGCTATGAGCAATTTTAGAAAGAGTTTTGATATTATATATATTACTCTTCTAATTATCTCGAGTGCGTTTTTTTTCATTATTAATTTATGAATAAGAGGATCTTTATTTGGTTTTGCTATAGGGTCTTTTACTTCGTTTTTACTTTTTAAAATTACCTGGATTTTGAATACAGTTAATCTTAAAAAAAGAAAAATATTAATTATTGCTCATATATTAAAAATGTTAATATTTTTTATTATTTTATCCTTAATTATGTATTTAATAGTAAGTATTAATAAAATCTCAAATCAAAGCACAAAGTCCTTATTAGAAGTTAATTTTACTGATGCTCAAATCAATTTAGGTATATTCTTTATTGGTTTATTAAGTAGCTTCATAAGTATTATTTTTACTTCAATATACTTAAAAAATAAAAAGGAGGTTTAATGAAGATAATCGAGAAATTATGAGTTTGAAATTTACCTCAACTATTGTCATTATTTATGACTGTGTTAATTATTGTGGTGCTATCAATTATTGCTTTTATAAAAGTTAAAAAAGTTAAAAATGATAAGTCGCCAACAGGTGTAGCTTTAATAGCAGAATCATATGTAAAGGCATTGGATGATAATTTCGATAATGTTGCTGACGGTTCAATTCCGAAAGCTAAATTTTATATTTTTACTTTAGGTACTTTTTTAGTTATAGGTAACTTGTTACCAATAATTGGATTAAAACCAATTGGTAGTTCAATCTCAGTGCCTTTTACACTTGCTTTAATGACATGAATGGGTGTTTTTGTGGCTGGTGCAATTCATCGAAAAAGAAAATATATTAAAGATGTTATGAATCCGATGGAATTGATTGGTAAATTTGGTAGTTTAATTTCGCTTTCAGCTCGTATGTATGGTAACTTAATGGGTGGTGCTGCGATCTTATTAATGGTATATGCTTTAGTAGGAAATATAACTATCGGAGGGTCACCATTTTATTACTTAGGATCTATCTTTACTCCTGTGCTACATTTTTATTTCGATATATTTGGGGCAGTGTTGCAAGCTATAGTTTTCACGCTGTTAACAATAGTATATTGAAAGATGGAATCGGAAGTTCCAGAAGAAAAACCGAAAAAGTTTACTTATAAAATTTTTAAAAATATGAAAAAAAATAAAGTAGAACATATATATTAATAAAATAAAAGTAGGAGAAAAAATGATTATAGAATCAATTCAAAAATTAGCAGAAGAAGCTTCAAACTCAACATCAAAGGCAGCCGAAGTTATGGCTAACAATGGTGGAGCAGACTTAAAAACTGGATTATTAGCAATCGGTGCTGGTTTAGCAGCTATCGGTGTTATAGGAACAGGGGTTGGACAAGGTTATGCAGCTGGTAAAGCGGCTGAAGCTGTTGGGAGAAACCCAGAAGCAGAGAAAAAAGTTAGAAACATGTTAATTGTTGGTGCTGGAATTGCTGAATCATCAGCTATTTATGCTTTCGTTATTGCTATATTAATTCTTTTCGTATTATAATAGTATTTTTCTTATGATATTAAATATCGATAAATTCCATAAATTTGCAGCAGAAGCGTCAAGTAGTACACCGAGCGCAGGAGAACAACTTAAAGAAGAATTTTTAGGTATTTTTCCAAGTATTCCATTAATGATTGCAACTATTCTTGCTTTCATAATAGTATTTGCTGCACTATGATATTTTCTATATAAACCTGTTAAAAAAATGATGAAAAATCGTCATGATTTTATTCAAAACAATATAGATGATTCGATCAGTAAAAAAGAAGAAAGTATTAAAACATTAAACGAAGCAAATGCGCAACTCAAAAATGCGCACGTGCAAGCTGACAATATCCTTACAAAAGCTAAATTAAAAGCAGAAAAAATAGCAGAGTTTTATACTAACCAAGCAACTATTAAATCAAAACGTTTATTAGATGAAACAAGATTAGACATTAGTGCGCAACAAAAAGAATTTGATCTAAATTCTAAAAAATATATTGTTGAAATTGCTACACAATTATCAGAAAAAATTCTAAAACGTGAAATTTCAAAAGATACACAAGATAAAATCATTGATCAATTCTTAAATTCAGATAAAGAGGTTGAAGAGTTATAATGTATGAAAAAAGACACATTTCAGCCTACGCAGTTGCTATATTTGATTTAGCTAAAGAGGAAGATAAATTTGAAATTCTACAAACAGAATTTGAAACACTTAAAGAATTTACGGATAACAAAGATTTTATAAATTATTTATCAAATTATGATATTAGTGAAATGCATAAATTCGAAACAATAGATATTGCCTTTAAAGGTTTTCACTGAATAACTACTAATTTTATCAAGGTCATTGTTTCCAGAAAAGTTGTTAGTTACCTTAAAAAAATAATTATTGAATATCTAAAACTATCAAATCACGAATTAAGAATTCGTTTTGTAGATGTTATTTCGGCATTTCCAATCGACGAAAAACAACTTTTAGATATTAAAAACAAACTTCAAGAAAATACTCGTAGAAAAGTTAGAATTACACATCATGTGGATCCTAATTTAATTAGCGGTTTTAAAATCGTTTCCCGTACCGAAGTTTTAGAAAATAACATTAAAAACGAATTAGATAAATTAAAAAATGATATTTTAATTAATAAAAAGGAGGTTTAGATGGCAGTCAAATTAGATGATATTTCAGCGATTATTAAAGATAGAATTAAAAATATTAATTCTAATGTAGATCGTTCAGAGATCGGGAAAGTTATCTCTATTGGTGATGGTATAGCTCTTGTTAACGGGCTTGAAAAAGTTATGAATAGTGAAATTGTTACTTTTGACAATGGTGTTTTTGGGCTTGCTCTTAACCTAGAAGAAGAAACAGTTGGTGTCGCTCTTTTTGGAGATGCTAATTCAGTTTCTGAAGGAGATTCTGTTAGAAGAACTGGTGAAGTTATTTCTATTAGTGTCGGAGATGAACTTTTAGGTAGAGTCGTAGACGCACTAGGGAATCCAATTGATGGTAAAGGTCCAATTATCACAACTAAAAAATCAGAAATATTTAAAACAGCTTCCGGTGTTATGAGCCGTAAAGAAGTTAATCAACCTATGGAAACAGGTATTTTAGCAATTGATACCATGATTCCGATTGGTAAAGGACAAAGAGAACTTATTATCGGTGACCGTCAAACCGGTAAAACAGCAATTGCAATTGATACAATTATTAATCAAAAAGATAAAAATGTTAAATGTGTTTATGTCGCAATTGGTCAAAAGAATTCAACAGTTGCTCAAATAGTTCAAAAATTATCAGATTCTGGAGCATTAGAATACACTACAATAGTTGTGGCTGGAGCTAGCGAGCTAGCGCCACAACAATATATTGCGCCTTACACTGGTGTTACAATTGCAGAAGAATGAATGTTTAAAGGTGAAGATGTTTTAATCGTTTATGATGATTTATCAAAACACGCTATCGCTTATAGAACATTATCATTACTTTTAAGAAGACCTCCTGGTCGTGAAGCTTATCCTGGTGATGTTTTCTATTTACACTCTCAATTATTAGAACGTGCCGCAAGATTGAATAAGAACTTCGGTGGTGGTTCAATTACAGCATTACCGATTATTGAAACTCAACAAGGTGATATTTCAGCTTATATACCTACTAACGTAATTTCTATTACTGATGGTCAAATTTTTACAAAAGAAAGTTTATTTAATTCTGGTCAAAGACCTGCGGTAGATATTGGATTTAGTGTTTCTAGGGTTGGTTCTTCAGCTCAAACAAAAGCTATGAAACAAGTTGTAGGTTCTCTGAAGTTAGAATTGGCTCAATATAATGAAATGTTAGCATTTGCTCAATTTGGATCAGATTTAGATGAATCTACAAAAACAATTCTTGATCATGGTGCAAAAGTTTATGAACTATTAAGACAAGAACAATATTCACCAATAAAACAAGAAATTCAATCAATTTTACTTGTAGGTGTTAAAGAAAGAATTATAAACCCTTTACCTAAAGAATACATTCACGAATATCGTGACAATATAATTAATTGAGCAACAACAGATAGTGTCGGTTTATCATTGGTAAGTAGAATCTCAGAACAAGGTAAAATTACAGAAGAAGATTATAAATTAATTGAAAATACAGTCGTTAAAATAGTAAATGATATTGTTGCTACAATACCGGAATATAATCCAAACTTACATAAACAAATGCCAGAAAAATATAGTTTAAAAGATGCCTAATTTAAATAGCTTAAAAAATAGAATTAATGTTGTTAGCAACACACAAAAAATTACTAATGCAATGGAACTTGTTTCTACTTCAAAATTAAGAAAAATGAGAAATGACTATATAAATATTATTTCTTATCAAGAATCATTGCAAGAAACTTTCGACCAATTAATTGCTAATATTGACGAAAATGACTTTTATGCTATTTTTCCAAAGAATTCAGATGTAAAAAGCAAATTATTTATTTTAGTAACTAGTGATTTAGGTTTATGTGGTTCGTATAATCACAATGCTTTTCAATTATTACGTGATAAAGTTTCTGAATACGATCAAATCATAGTTTTAGGAGGAAAAGGGATTAGTTTATTGGCATCTAGTTCCTTAAAATCACAAGTTATAAAACAATATTCGAATATTGGGGATAAAATGCCATATAAATTAGCTTCAGAAATTTCAAAATTAGCTATGGAGCTATACAAAAACAAAGAAATTAATTCAATTAATTTAGTTTATACAAAATTTATTAATAATATAAATCAAGATGCATTATGTCAACAAATTTTTCCGTTTGATTTTACTAAAAAAGAGAATGTTCAAACAAGTAGTTCTGTAATTGAGTTTGAGCCAAATGCAGAAACAGTGCTTTCTTCTTCAGTTCCATTGTTTTTAGCAAGTACTATTTATTGTTTAAGTTCAAATTCGAAAATTTCAGAAACAGCTTCAAGACGTAATGCGATGGAAAACGCAACAAACAATGCTACAGAATTAATTTCGGATTTAAAATTAGAATACAACAGAGAACGTCAAAGTAAAATAACACAAGAATTAACAGAAATAGTTGCTGGTGCAGACGCAACTTAATTAAGGAGAATTTATGATAAGAAACGAAGGTAGAATAGTACAAATTCTTGGTCCGGTAGTTGACGTGCGTTTTCAAGAAGGTAAATTACCTAAATTATTAAACGCTTTAACTATCAAGCACGAAGATCAAGTTTATACTTTTGAAGTTGCACAACATATTGGTGATGATACAGCTCGTACAATTGCAATGGGCTCAACAAACGGGCTTCGTAGAGGAATGACAGTTTTAGATACAGGACGTGCTATTTCTGTGCCGGTTGGTAATGCAGTTTTAGGTAGAATGTTTGACGTTTTAGGTAATCCTATTGATGATAAACCAATGGATGAAGATGTTGAGCGAATGCCTATTCATGCCCCTTCTCCAAGTTATGAAGAACAAAAAACATCTTCAGAAATATTAGAAACAGGTATTAAGGTTATTGATTTATTAATACCATACGCAAAAGGTGGAAAAATTGGTCTTTTTGGTGGTGCAGGGGTTGGTAAAACAGTTCTTGTTCAAGAATTAATCAACAATATTGCAACACAACATAATGGGCTTTCTGTTTTTGCGGGAGTTGGTGAACGTACTCGTGAAGGTAATGATTTATACCATGAAATGAATGCCGCTGGTGTTTTAGATAAAACAGCATTAGTCTTTGGTCAAATGAATGAATCTCCAGGTGCTCGTATGAGAATTGCGCTTAGCGGTCTTACAATGGCAGAATATTTTAGAGATAAACAAAATCAAGATGTTTTATTATTCATTGATAATATCTTTAGATTTACACAAGCTGGTTCGGAAGTGTCAGCCTTATTAGGTCGTATGCCATCAGCTGTTGGTTATCAACCAACATTAGCAACAGAAATGGGCGCCTTGCAAGAACGTATTACTTCAACTAGAAGAGGTTCAATAACATCTGTTCAAGCGGTTTATGTTCCTGCTGATGATTTAACTGATCCGGCGCCTGCAACAACATTTACTCACTTAGATGCTAAAACAGTTTTAGACCGTGGTATAGCTTCTTTAGGTATTTACCCGGCGATTGACCCTCTTAACTCATCATCTAGATTATTAGATCCACTTGTGGTTGGTGCTGAACATTATGATGTTGCACAAAAAGTAGTATCTATCTTACAAAGATTTAAAGAGTTACAAGATATTATTGCAATTTTAGGTATGGGTGAATTATCTGAAGAAGATAAAAAAATAGTAGCTCGTGCAAGAAGAATTAGAAACTTTTTATCTCAACCATTTACGGTTGCAGAGAAGTTTTCGGGTATTAAAGGTGCATATGTGCCACTAAAAGATACAATACGAAGCTTTAAGGAAATTTTAGAAGGTAAATACGACTCATATCCTGAAGATTTATTCAGATATGCAGGAAGCATCGATGATGTTATCGCAAGATTTAATAAAAAATAATGTCTAAAATGTATTTAAAAATAACTGTTCCTTCAGGTATTTTTTACGAAAATGATGTTGAAATTATTACACTTAAAATGTCGCGTGGTTATATAGGAATTCAACCAGGACATTCAACAATGTTTTCAAATATCGAAATAGGAACATTAACAATTGGTTGAGAAAATAAACCAGGTACCGAAAAATTTTTTATAGGTGGTGGTTTAATTTATGTGCTCAAAGATAGAATTAATATCATAACAGATGATATTATAAATGTTAAAGACATTGATATTGAACGTGTAATAAAAGAAAGAGACCAATTGGAGAATAAACTTCGTGAAAATAAATATAGTGCAGCAGACGCATATAGCATGGAATTAAAACTCAAAAAAACATTATTGAGAATTGATACATATAACAAAAAATAACATATTACACCTTAGTTAAAATCTAAGGTGTTTTTATAGTTTAAGCAAATAATAAATTTTATTTTTTGTTCATTTAAAATTTGTATTTTAAGAATAATGGACTTGATTTGATTTTGTAAGATAATATTTTTAAAAAATCGTTTTTTTTTTTTTTTTTGTAGTATGTATAATTGTATAGTTATGAAAAAAAGATCATTCTTTAAGTTTTTACAAACTTTTACAACTACACTTTCTTTATCTACTCTTGTTTCAATTTTAATAGCAAATAAATTTAAATACAACAATATTTTTCAAAAAATGAATTTGTCTTTTTCTTTCGAGGATTCACACAATAAAACCTTAGAATCAGTTACTGATGAAGAATTGAAAAATAAAGATAATTTTATTACCACAAATGACAATGTATTTTCGGTCAACTTCATTTCTGCAACTAAAAATGATTCTGGTATCATAGTTAAATATACATTAACATCAGGTTCTGAAATTTCAAAACAAAAAGAATTTTTGATTAATAAATCAGAATTTCAAGCACCCGTTAATTTTGAGAATATTAATGCTTCTTTTAGTTTTAAAGATTCACACAATAAAACCTTAGAATCAGTTACTGATGAAGAATTGAAAAATAAGGATAATTTTATTGCCACAAATGACAATGGATTTTCTGTAAACTTCATTTTTGCAACTAAAAATGATTCTGGTATCATGGTTAAATATACATTAACATCAGGTTCCGAAACTTCAAAACAAAAAGAATTTTTGATTAATGAATCAGAATTTCAAGCACCCGTTAATTTTGAGAATATTAATGCTTCTTTTAGTTTTAAAAATTCAAAATATCGTTCTTATGACAAAATAGAAAATGAAAATTTAAATGAAACAAATATTTTATTTAACAATTTAGATCAAGAATATAAATATCACTTTATTTCAGCAACAAAAAACGAAAATGAAATTATCATAAGGTATAAAATAAGTAAAAATTCACAATTTTCTAGTGAAAAAATAGGTGCGATATCCAAAGTTAATTTTCTTAAAGGTAACACAATAACCATTGATGAAAAAGCGGTTGAAGATGGTATTGTTATTGGGAGTATTTCGGAAGGGCCTTATCATAGTGTAAGTGAATATAATACATACAGTTTCCCCTATGATAATGCAATTTACCTACCAGATAATCTTAATATTATATGATTATTGGATAAACCACTTTATTTTCAAACAACATTTAATAATGTTAAATTTAGCATTTATATGCCTAATGTAACTTTAATACCTGAATATACTTTTTCTAATATTAATTTAGTATCTATTGATGCCCCGAATGTAACTGAAATTTGAGGTGCTAGTTTGCAGTTACTTAACAATTTAAAAACATTAAAACTTCCAAAATTGAAAGAGATTAAAGATTATAATTCTATCCAATATTTAAGATCATTAGTTTCGTTAGATTTACCCGAATTAGAAAAAATGGAAAATGGATCTATTGATTTTACTAATGAAAATTTTGAATCTTTACAAGAGATTTACTTTCCAAAATTAAAAGAATTACCGTATAATTTATTTAATAATCCTAATAATAATAATGACTTATATGATTCGATAAAAAAGACTCTAACAACAATTGATTTATCTGAAATAAAAACAATTCCTTATAATTCTTTTAGTGATTACACATCTCTTACAACCATAAAAATCCCTAATGTTACAAAAATTGAAAATAACGCTTTTAAAAACACACCTAATTTAAGTTTTGAAAATTCTGTTTTACCTAGTTCTATTACAAAAGAAATTTGAGAAAAAATTAAAAATGGTGAAAGTTGAAGTGAAAGCAATTAAAATTATTTTAACATATTACACCTTAGTTAAAATCTAAGGTGTTTTTATAATAAATAACCCAAATTTAAAAAGAAAAAATAAAATCAGTTAATTGATGATATAATAATTAAGATTTGTAAAAAAAATAATTTATAAAACACCATAATTACATAAGTTTATCTAAATAATTTTATTTACTAGTCCTTTTTGTTCTAATTTACAATTTTAAAATTATTTTTTATTAAAAATATTATTTTTTAATAAAAATTCATAATAAATTATTTTGCACACAACAAGTTGCAAAAAGTTTTTTCATCATTTAATTCATATTTAAATATGAATTAATTATTTAGAAAGGTTAAAATATGAAAACATCAGCATATAAATATTCGAAATTTGCTTTTAATACTGTTTTTAAGAAAAAAAGTTCAATTATTATTCCGACTTTAACTTTTATTGTTTCTTTTATCATTGGATTTGTATTTAAGTTTGCCATAAACGAAAAATATTTACCACTTTCATCGCATCTATATATATTTGCAATTCTTATTACAACGGTTTTATTCGCATCTATTAAATCTCTAAATATTTTTAAAGATTTCGAAGAAGAAGGTTTAGAACTAGTTGGTTTATCTAAACCTATTTCAAGGAATAATTTTGTATTTGGAAAATTATTAACTTTAATTTATTTTGGGTTAATTTGATCATCAATTTTATTCATATCAGCATTGCTTTCTACATACGCATTATATTCATCTGTGAATCTTTTTGTTTACTCATTATTATTTTTCGTTGTAGGATTAGCAACTTATTTATTAATTGGATTAATAACTTCTTTAATAAGTTATAAACTAAGCCAAAAAATATCAATTACATTACCGTTAGTGTTTTTTATCCCTTTAGCATTAGGGGGTTCATTACTGTCAGCTAATGCTACTACAAATGTAAATAACGCTGCATACTATATAAATAAAAAATACCCTTACCATTTTTCAGGTAACGAGGTAAATGTAGAACCTTATTTTATTAACAATAACAAAGATGAATTATTGTTAATGCCAAATGGTTATGAAAATAAAAAATTTACACAAGAACAAATTGATTACTTAAAAGAGGTTATGAATATTGCTAATAAATCTTCAAGTGAATGACAAGTTTATTCATGATTATCTGTCCCTTATCAATTGTTAGATATCTTTAACTTTAAAGATCAAAATGTATTTGAATCTATTAGTAAAAATAGTTTTTCAAATCAAGATAATTATGTTTATTACAATAATCTAGATAGCATTTTATTTAAGTACAAGTTGGATGAAAATGTAAATCAAAAGAAATTTAGTGTAACAGATAAAAGTAGAAATAGTGAAAAATATATAGTTCCCGGTTTATTAAAATCAAATTCTGTTATTCCTAATAGCGTTAATACGGATATTATTTACGCAAGAGAGGACGCTTCAAGCGTTAATGTTTCATTTCCTGAAGATAATTCAGAATTTTCTGCGGAAAATAATTTGGTTGGAAAATTAAAATGAAAATACGTTTTTGAAGTTTTACAAGACTCAGCATTTAACTTTATCGCTAGAGAGTTCGTTGAAAAATTCAAAAGTGAAATGAATCAAAACAAAGAAATAATAGATCCTGTTCAGTTAAAATGAAAATTACTAGATAGACTTTCAGAATTTATTAATAATAACGAAAGTCAAATCAATCAATATTCAAATTCTAACTTAGTATTGTTTGATGAACATGCAGTTAAAGATAAAAAATTACAATCTGAAATCGAAAGAAAAATTTACTTTGCAACCGCAATATTAAACTTTATTTATTTTAATTATCAAAATAGCGACATTTTTGAAGCCGTAATTGTAGATCAAGAAAAACCAGATTCGTTTGGTGATAATAGAATAGAATTACGTATCGCTGGATTTAAGTACTTAATTGGTGGTTATGAAGGTTTCGAGAAAAAACTATTTGTAAAAGAAAATAAAGTTTTAATTAGATATGATTTAATTGATAGTAAAACTAATTATCTTTTCCAAAGTCAAGATCAATTATTTGCGATTAACAGAGAAAAACAAATAGTAAATAAAAATGTTTATTTTGTACTATGATTAATAATTATTGGAGGACTATTTGCATCCGTATTTGTTTTATACAAAAGAAAGGAATTTAAATAGTTATGGAAAAAATTTTAGAAGTTAACAACTTAAAAAAAATATTTTCAAAATCTAATCGTGGAATTGATGAAATTAGTTTTTCAGTAAATTCCGGTTCATTTCATGCTTTTATAGGTGAGAACGGTGCCGGTAAAACAACAACTATTAAAACGATAATTGGAGCTTACACAAATTACCAAGGAGATGTTTTAATTAATAATATCGATATTAAAAACGCTGAAGCACGTGAAATTTTAGGGTATGTTCCTGAGGTCGCGATATTTCCAAAAGAATTAACAGTTTATAACTATTTATATAATTTATCGATTTTATCAAATATTAAAAAAGAAGTTGCAAAAGAAAGAATTTATCATTATTTAAAATTATTTAATATTGAAAATTTAATCAACGAAAAACCATACAATTTTTCATCAGGTCAAAAGAAGAAAGTTTTACTAATTCAAGCGTTATTGCATAATCCTAAATTATTAATTTTAGATGAGCCGGCGGCCAATTTAGATCCTACTGCAAGATTTGAGTTATTTTCGTTATTAAAAAACATTAATAAAAATGAAAAAATTACTATTTTAATTAGTTCCCATGTTTTAGCAGAAATAGACAAATATGTTGATTCTGTAACACTTATTCATAATGGTCAAATATTATATTCCGGAGATAAGAAGGAGTCATTAGAAAAACTATTTTATGAAAAAGTTATTTCTAACTAGTTTTAGTTTATTTGCCTTACCAATAAGTGTAATAAGTTGTATAAGTAGTCAAGATCAGAAAAAACAAAATATTTCATATAAAGTTAAAGAGAAAAATTATTTTTACAAAAATACTTATATCGAATCAATTTTAAATTTCTTTTCTAACCAAAACGAAAATGAAAAAAATATATATGTTTTTCAACAAGAAAATAAATCTGATGCTAAATATAATGAATTAAAGTATGCATTTGTATATGATCCTGTTTTTATCACTAATAGTGTTCATAAAAATGGTGATTATAATTATTTAGCAAATAAATCTAAAGATGTAATCAAAAACGCATTATCAAACGATTGATATTGAACATTAAACAATATTTCGCATTTTAAGTATGTGTTTAATCCTTACGGAGATAAATATCGTGCTTTTGATAAAGAAAAAGAGTATTTTGAACAAGTTCAAAATAATTTCGGTTCATTAACTATTAATATAGAAAATATTAATCCGATGAATTTGATGAAATTTGATTTTAAAGATATTGAAATGTTGAAAAATAGCAATATTTATACAAATAAAGAATCTTGGTATTTAATTTTTGATAATAATAAAGCTATTAAGATTTGAAAATTTATTGAAAATGGTGTTCCAAAAATTCAAATTATGACCGATTTATTAGTTTTTAACGATTCTAATAACATCGAAGAACAATTAAAAAATTTAGAAGATTTAATCTATCAAAAACGTTTAGAAGAGTTTAATAGAGAATATGAATATGCTAAAGAAGATGCTGAATCGGAAGGTGAAACTTTCGACGAAGCATCATTCTTTAAGGAACACAACGACAAAG
Source organism: Mycoplasma sp. CSL7503-lung (assembly GCF_025515455.1). Taxonomy (GTDB): domain Bacteria; phylum Bacillota_I; class Bacilli_A; order Mycoplasmatales; family Metamycoplasmataceae; genus Mycoplasmopsis. Next base: position 31,033 of record NZ_JAOPHP010000008.1, read on the forward strand.
AATACATGGAATTTCAAGCTATTTATCAATACAATGGACACTTTACAAGTGCTTTAGACGAAATTAATAAAGAAGGATTGAAAATATATAGATTTAGCATGAGGTTTATCGATGAACAAAATTAATAAAATATTTTTAAAGCTTTCTTTATTAGGTGTTTCTACAACATTATTTTCTGTTGTGTCATGTATAAATAGTAGTGAAAATTCACAATTAAAAAACAAAATACCAACTGGTTTTGAATTTGTTCCAAACAATTTAAATCCACAAGAAATTGCTACTAATGAAATAATTGACAATTTAGTTAACTTAAGATTTAGAGATGATGAAGTTGGTAAAGTTAATTTTTTAAATTCTCAAAAAAACGAAGAAGAATTATTTAACCAATTTAGTGAATTAAGTAGAAAGTATTTAGAATTCAAAACAGATGAAGGTTTAAACTTATTAAGAAGTTTTTATACAAATAATTGATTATTTGTAATTAAAAATATAGAAAAATTTAGTTGAACTTATTCTAATTGATGAACATTCCCAGAATTAGAAACAGCTAAACATACTGAAGAATTTTTCGCTCGTTTAGATAAACAATCAAGACCGGATAATTTAAAATTCTTCGATAACTATTGAGATCAATTAAGAGAAGGTGATGAATCATTTGAATCACCAAACGACGTTTATTACTTAAGAAAAGGTAGAATATTAATAAGAGTATTAATTTCCAAAAATAATGACGAAAACAAAGTTTTAACTTTTGACAAAATTGCTTATTTTTCAAGATCTAGAACACAAAATATATCTATTAAATTAGTATCTGACGCTTATCATAATGGTATTGTTCACCGTCAACAACAAGGTTTTGACTCATTCGAAAAAGAAGTAATAGATAATTTTGGTTTTCCAGCCCTTGGTGCATTAGTTTATAAAGGTGGTAAATAATGAAAAAAATGAAAAAATGATTTCTTTTATCTTCGATTCTAGCCTTAGTTCCAACAGTTGCTGTTTCATGTCAAAAAACACAAAATATATCTAATGAAACTAAAATGAGTCAAATTGTTACAAAAGAAATAAAAGAAGATAAATGAGATGTTTTCTTAAAATATGAATATGTAAATTCATTATTAAATTTAACTTTTAAAACAGAAAAAAGTAAGAACGCATATATTAAAAAGCAAAGAGAAATAAGTGATGAATATTTAACACAAATAAAAGATTATTTACTTTATGGTAATAATGTAGTTGCAATGTATCGTTCTGATGATAGTTTTTTTTCTAGCAAAAAAGTAATAGGTTTAAAAGATTATCGTGAAAAATTATCTGAATTATTTTCGAAAAATTGACTTTGATTCTTATTTAATTTAGACAGATTTACTTTTGCTCTTTATGATGCATTTGATCAATTTCAAGGTACACTTGAAGCATTAAGTCAAGATATACAAAAAAGCAGTTTAGAAACAAGTGCATTTAATAGACCAACAACAAATGAAGTTTTACAATATGTTATTGAAGAAAATGTAATGGATGAAAACTTAGAATATGATGCTTATTTATTGACTAAACAAGGAATTATTTTAAAAATTTCATTTTCTACTCAGGTAAAAGATGGTGAGCAAGATATTCCAAAAAATAAACAAAAAACTAACGTAGCTATTTTTACTTATTCATATATTTATCCCTCATTATTTCAAAACCAAATAGCTCTACAAAATTTTGATTTAGCTAAATATGCTAGAGCAGTAAAGTTAGCTTCCACTTTTGGCTCAAAAAGATGAGTTAAAATATTATTCGATGAACAAAATGGTGGGACACCCTTACGTTTTACAATTGTATATGTAGATGATAAAAAATAATTTAATAAAAAGTTATTTATTATTAAGAAACTTTTGTTTTATTAAAAAATCCATAGTTTATTATATCTATGGATTTTTTAATAATTAATACTATAAATCGAATGATTTGAGTTTAGAAACAAATAATTCTTTATTTTCTTCGTAGTATGCTTCTGGATTAGTATCTTTAAATAATGCTGTTTTTGTACCTGTAATTTCGATTGTATCAACTTTTTTTGCTCCTAAAAAGTTAAATGTACCAACTAATCAATTTATATGACTTCCTCATTGGTATCAATCGCGCGGTGCACCTTGAGATGCGATTACTAAAACGTTTAATTTATCTAACAAACCAATAGCATCACCTTTTTTAGAATATTTATATGAGAATGTTTTATTTGCAACAGCTATTGAATCAATAAAGTTTTTAACAACGGCGGCAGCTCCAAAGTTTGTCATTGATTCAGAAATAATTAATAAATCTGTTTCTTTTAATTTATCAATTCAAAAATCACTTTTAATATCGTTAAAGTATGTTTTTCATGTTGAGCTTGTTAAAAACACTTTTGAGTGTGTGTCATTTAAGTTAAATTTTTCAACTTGGTGACCTTCTGCAACTAATTTTTCATATAATTTATTCATAGTTACTGTTGAATATGAGTTGTTTGAATTATCTAATGATCCTTCCAAAAATAGTATTTTTTTCATTTTTTCCCCCTAAAATTGTGTTTTTATATTTTTAATATAATTATTATATCATTTTTTACCTTTAAAATTTTAAAATCAAAACAAAATAAAATATATTTTTTTCAATTATAAGAGTAAAATTAAATGTATATTAAAAATTACAAAAAGGAGTTAATATATGGCAAAATTTAAACGTATATTTATGATTGTAACAGACGGTCTAGGAATTGGTCCTGATAGAGATCAAAAATTCTTTGGTGATGCTGGTGCTAATACAATAAGATCAGCTTCTATGGTTGAAGAATTTAAAATTGACACATGAAAAAAATTAGGAATAGGTAATATTACAAATTTAAATGGTAATTATCATGTCCCAAAAACATTAGCATATATGGCTAAAGTTCAAGAAGTTTCAAATGCAAAAGATACTTTAGCAGGTCACTGAGAAATGATGGGTATTAAAACAGTTACACCATTTCCGACTTTTACAGAAACAGGATTCCCACAAGAATTAATTGATGAGTTATCAAAGGCTTTTGATGGAAGACCGATTGTTGGTAATAAATCTTCATCAGGTACTGAAATAATTAATGAATTAGCACACGAAGAAAAAGAAAGAGGAGCTATAATAGTTTATACATCACTTGATTCTGTTTTGCAAATATGTGCTCACGAAGAATGAACAGGATTAGATAATCTATATAGATATGCAAAAGCTGCTCGTGAAATTTGTTCATCTCGTCCAGAATGAAATGTAGGTCGTATTATTGCTAGACCATACATTGGAACATTTGGAAGTTTTGAAAGAACATTTAATAGACATGACTACGCAAATAAACCAAGTGAAATGATTTTAAACAGACTACAAGATAAAGGTGTTGAAGTTGTTTCAATAGGTAAAATTAATGATATTTTTGTTGGTCAAGGAATTAGCACTCATTATTCAAGTCAAGGTGATGAAGATGGTATGGATATTACAATAGAATTGGCACAACAAGAAACAGAAAATAAATTTATTTTTACTAATTTAGTACAATTCGATTCGCATTATGGACACAGACGTAATGTTCATGGTTATGCCGAAAATATTGCTAAGTTAGATGTTAAATTAGGTAAATTAATTAACGCAATGCGTGAAGATGATTTATTAATTGTTACTTCAGATCATGGTAATGATCCATTATATCCAGGTTTTAATCATACAAGAGAGTTTTTACCTGCTACTATTTTTTCAAAAATGTTTACAAAACCAAAAGTTTTACCAAACTTCCAAGGTTTAGGAACGTTAGGTAATATTGTTGCTAAAAACTTTGGAGTTGATATTGTTGAAGAAACAGGTGACGACATTTTTGATCAATTAGTTTAATTAAAAAATGCAAATTTTAAGTTTGCATTTTTTATTATTTTATACATATTAAAAATGTTATTTAATTATTTCTACTACTAAATAATATTTGTGTAATTCTGTTTTTGACAGAATCAAATAAACTTAAAATAGTATTTATTTTTTGAGGAATTTGATTGTTATTTGCTATCTTTTCTATAACATTTGTGAAATAATTTGCGATTTCTGTTTTAAATTCATTTGATCCAATGAATTTATTATTTAAAACTAATAAATTTTTTAAATTATTAGTTAATAACTCTTTATCATTTTGATTTAAACCATTAAATCTAAATGAAGTTGTTCCGTTTGGTTCTCTATTATAACTATATAATTTACTGAAAATACCACTAATTACCATTATTTTTTGATATATCTCTTGAGGATTATTGTTTAGATCTGGACTTAATAATGAACTTATAGAAACCTCGATATCAGAATCTTTTATTTGTTCCTTAATAACTAATTCTTTTATTTTTGGTTGTCTTTTAAAAACGTTTAATGACATATTTTTTAGTCTTTCAAGTGTATCTGCAATGCCTAAAAAATCTTTTAGTTTATCAATTACAAACATTTGGTTTTGTATTGATGCATTTATACCTAGTCTAAAAGTATTATATAACTCTGAAAGACTATTTGCTTTTTGCAATGTTTTTTCAACATCAAGAACTTCTTTTAATACAGGTAAAATTTCGTAAGATATAATTTCTTTTGTTTCTTTTGCGCTAAAACCTAAACTCATTGTAAGATTTGAAAAAATACTTAAAACATTTTCGATTATCATTTTAAAATTTTCTTTAACTTCTTTATCTTTTGCGATTGCTACAAAACTTTCTTTAAATGATTTGATATATTGTAAGATATGTTCATTAATTATTTGTACTTGCCCATTCTCGTTATTAGAATTTATTGAGTATAATTTTAAAAATTTTGAATTTTCAGGTACTCTATAAGAATATTGATCTACCTTATCTTTTTCACTTAATTGTTGAATTTCATTATTAATAATTTCATTTAGTTTTTCAACACCTTTTTGTATTTCTTCAACAAGAACATTAGCTTGCAATGAGTTTTCACTATTTAATTCATTAATTGCTTGTACGTTATTTTCGCTATTTAATTGAATTGTTGATTTGCTATAAATAACTTCTGGGTCATCTGCTTTTTTGCTAGTTTGTTCATTAGCACTACATGATACAGAAAAAACTAGCGAACTAGACATAGAAGGCACTAAAGTACCTAACATAAATTTTCATTTTTTCATATTTTATTTTTAGAACTCCCTAATATAAATTAAATTATCAAAATTATTATATTAAAATTCTATGTAATTTATTTTATTTGGTTATAAAAAATTCTACATAGTTAATAAAGTTTAATAATAATGTAGTTTGCCAATGATACTCAAACCAACTTAAATGCTAAAGAAAGATAATATAAAATATTGTTTTTTACTTAAAAAAGCACTATAATTGTGAATTAATTTAAAAAAATATTTTAAAAGTATCTATTATTAAAAGAATCTAATAATATTGAATATATTGGTGGTTCAAAAAATGGTTATTCAATAATTAAAAATGAAATTAAGAATTAAAACTTAATTTCATTTTTCTTTAAATATCTTTTGGTATATTGTATATTCAACTTATAGTTTGATTAGTATTAATGTTTTGTTTGATATTATCATTTACTTTCATATTTGTACTTCCACCACCCGCGATAATAAATTTATTTGAAGTTGCAATAGATTTATCTACTTTAATTAGTATCGAAGATACAATTTGAACTGGTGTTGTATACTTATTAATTTCATTATAATAACCTTGATATGAATCAATTATTTTGTCAGTTTTCAAATCGTCATAATCATTATTAAAATCTTTAATCTCAACATTAACTTGATGTTCGATTTTATTAGTTTTATAAACTAAAATAAAATCAGGAAATTGGCGCTTGATATTACTATCTTCATCATAATATTCATAAAATATACCACTGCTTACAGGGTTACGATATAGCGATATATTTGAGTATTTATTTTCTTTAAGATCACTTTTAAATAAATGAATGATACTATTAATAAAACTTATTTCATTTTTAGAGTCATAATAATGAAGATGTTTATTATTTTTGGATTCTAGTAAAGCAACTAATTCGTATTGATATTTTAAGTCTTGTTCAATAAATTCAATTTTAAATTCTTCATCAGAAATTTCGAAATTAATATCTGAAGGAAGTTGTTTATCATATATTAGTTTAAACTCATGAATATTACGTTTACCAATTTCTTTTTTACGTTGTTCTAAAATGTATTTTTTAACGCTAGGATAAACTCTTTTGATAAAAGAATATCAAAGTAGTAAATTAATATAATCGCTATATTCTTTATCAAAATATTCATTCAACATTCTAACTAGTTTTAGGTTTATAATGTTTGAAACCTTGCTTTGAAATTCTTTAACAAACTTTGTTAGTTGAACAATATTATTGATCTTGTAATTAACAAATTCATTTTCGAAGTTTTTATCTTTTTCAACTATCTTTTCATCTTTAATACTTAAAAAACCATTTTTTTGATAGTAGTCTAAATAAAAATTATAATTACTCAATAATTTATTAGTAAGTTAGGTGAATAAAATTTGACACAAAACTCATATTAATTTTTTATTGATATGAGTTTTTTTCATTTTAATTTATTAAATTATATATTATATTAACACCGAAAATAATATAACTCAAATTATAT
>NZ_JAOPHP010000009.1 GCF_025515455.1 Mycoplasma sp. CSL7503-lung
TATAATTTGAGTTATATTATTTTCGGTGTTAATATAATATATAATTTAATAAATTAAAATGAAAAAAACTCATATCAATAAAAAATTAATATGAGTTTTGTGTCAAATTTTATTCACCTAACTTACACATTAAATTAAATGTGTTTTTTTAACTAAAAATAATTATATAGTCAAATATTAAAGTTAAAAAACTCATAAAAGCAGGATCTAAAATTTCCTAACTTTTATGAGTTTTAATATATTTAATTTTATTTTTCGTAATCTACTCATACAAGTGTATGGTCAGAAATTTGTGAACGAATTATATCGAAGTCTTTATAGTTTTCGTGTGTCTTATAAGCTGGAGATTGTTTTCAAAGTCTAATCATTTGATTTTTATCAAAAAATCCATCGTTTAAAGAGTTTATTAAATCAAGTTTAAATCATGAATTTCTATATTTAATATCTTTATTATTTAATTTTTCGGCTTCTGTAATTATATTTAAGTTATTTTCTTTAAATAATATTTTATCATATGCGTTTGCATAACCTTTTTTAGATCCTAAACTTGTTTCATAATATTCATATTTATTATATGATTTAGCTTTATTTACTTGATTAATTCTCATATCATCATAGTAATTTATTATTTGTCTACTTTTAAAATCGCTAGATAAGAATAATTCATTATTTTGAGTTTTTATATTAGTATCACCACCAAAAATAATTGATGAATTTTGGTTTGTTAAGCTTCCAAAATAATCGAAAGCATTTGCTAATCTTGTTGCTTCAAATACTTCTTGTGTTCCTTGTCCTGAGTATTTTGATGCTTGTTCATCGCTTTTTTTCTTAACATCAGGACTATCTAAATGTCCAAATATTGTTGTTATTCTTTTGTTTGATAAATTATCTTTAAAAAGAACACCAAATATCGGACGTTTAAATGATCTTTGTACATTTTTTTCATCATTTGCTTTTTCTGTTCCGAATGATGCACCAATTTTGTTACTATTAAATTTTTCGGGTGTTAGAACAGTACTTTTATATAATATTGCAATTTGTTCCTTAGTTGCATTATTTGAACTAGGATTTGAATCGGATGTTGGTTGAATTATTGATTTTCATTTTGATGTAGAATCTAATTCGTTTAAAGTTTTTAATATTCTATCTACTTTATCTCCGTCATCGTAATTAATTTCGGTTAAACCAACTAAATCTAATTTAGTTTTAACTATGGATTGTGATATGGCTGTAACTTTTAATCCACCTTTATTTGATGTATCTCCACCGAAATTTAATATGTTTCAATGCCCAACTCTAGTAACATTTTGCGGTTTATAATAACGCACATCATTACTTACTTTTATTTTTGAGTCAGAATTGTTCATTTCATAAGCGTCATTATTTTGTGCTTCTTCATTGTTATTTTTTTCGTTAGGTTTATCCTTGATTCATTTGTAAATGTAGTAAGCACCAATTCCTAAACCTAAAAGAGTTAAACTTCCAAAAGAAAGTAAGATTTTTTTAATTATTTTAAACATATTTCTCCTTTTGTTGCTTGTTATTTGGTGTTTTTATTATATATTATTAAATTAGAAATTAATACTATTTATGACTTTTTCACAATTTGGTTTTATTATGGTTGTGTTTAATTTAACTCTAATATTAAGAATAAGTTTTTAATCAATAAAATATATATTTAAAATACTAAAAAAAATATTTTTTGATATAATGAATATGTTACTTCTTAAGTAACCGTACCAAATGGGTTTATAAAGAAGCTAAGCTCACCCTAAGGACGAGCCACTTTAATGGAGGTATTGCATGTTAGCAATTATCGAAACAGGTGGGAAACAACTTTTAGTTAAAGAAGCTCAAACAATTTTTATTGAAAAAATTGAAGCTGAAGTAGGTTCAACAGTTGAATTTACAAAAGTTTTATTAGTAGATGATAAAATTGGTAAACCTTTCTTAACAAATGCTAAAGTATTAGGTACAGTCGAAAAACAAGGTAAAGCTAAAAAAATTATTGTATACCGTCATAACGCAAAATCAACACATAAAAGAAAATTAGGGCACCGTCAACCATATACACGTGTTAAAATTACTGAAATCAAAGGATAATAACTAGAAAATGGCAAAGACAAAAGCTGGTGGATCTACCAAAAATGGTCGTGATTCGCATTCAAAACGTTTAGGTGCTAAATTAGGTGATGGTCAATTTGCAACAGCAGGTTCAATTATTTATAGACAACGTGGAACAAAAATTCACGCTGGATTAAATGTTGGACGTGGTGGAGACGATACATTATTTACAAAAATCGACGGATATGTTAAATACGAAAGCAGAAAAAATAGAAAGTATGTTTCTGTTTACACTGAAAGACAAAAATAAATTTAATTAATAAAATGGGAATAACTCATTTTATTTTTTTATATTATTTTTAATAATGCTATACTTTAAATTTAAGTAATTATAAAGTTAATGGAAGAGAGAAAAAATGAGTAAATTTATTTTTGTTACCGGTGGTGTAATTTCAGGACTTGGAAAAGGAGTTTCTGCTGCATCTTTAGGTAATTTATTAAAAGCTAGAGGCTTTTCAATTTTTGTTTTAAAACTAGATCCATATTTAAATGTTGATCCTGGAGTTATGTCGCCTTATGAACATGGTGAAGTATATGTCACTAAAGATGGAGGTGAAACAGATTTAGATTTAGGTCATTACGAAAGATTTATTGATGAAAATTTTAGTAAAGATTCAAATTATACAAGCGGAAAAATTTTTCAAAATATATTAAATAAAGAAAGAAAAGGTTTTTATAACGGTAAAACTGTTCAATATATACCGCATGTAACAGACGAAATAATATCAATAATAAAAAATATTGAAAATAAATATAAAACGGATTTTGTTATTGTTGAAATTGGAGGAACAGTAGGAGATATCGAATCTAACCCATTTATTTATTCTTTAGCACAAATGAGTTATGAAAATCGAGATAATGCTTATTTGATACATGTTACATATGTTCCTTTTTTAAAAACTTCTAAAGATTTTAAGACAAAACCGACACAATTTTCGGTTTCAGCATTAAAAGGAATGGGGGTGAGACCTAATATGATATTTTTAAGATCTGATTATTTACTTCCTGATGAAATCATAAAAAAGGTAGCTAATAGTTCACATTTACCAATTGAAAATGTTGTTTCAACACCTGATTTGAAAAATATATATGACATGCCACTTTATTTAGAATCTAAAAAAGTAGTTCAAAATATTTTAAGTCATTTTCATTTAAAAGACAAAAAACCAAAACTAAAAGAATGAAAAAATTTTGTTAAAAAAGTTAATTTACCAAAAACTAAAACAGTCAATATTAAAATGTTAGGAAAATATACTGCATTTACTGACGCTTATAAGTCTATAAATGAAGCGTTAGAGATATCTGCAATTCATTTAGGTATTAATTTGAATTTAGAATTTATAGATTCTTCTATTTTAAATTACGAAAATTTAGGTGAATTTTTTTTAAATGCTGACGGAGTTGTAATATTGCCCGGTTTTGGTGTAAGAGGTTTTGAAGGCAAAGTTTTAGCGTCGGATTTTTGCAAAAGAAATAAAATACCTACTTTTGGTATTTGTTTAGGTATGCAAGCTATGACTGTAGCACAAGCAAGACGCAAAGGAATTGCAAATGCAACTTCAAGAGAATTTGCAAAAAATGAATTGAATGAGACTTATGTCCTTGATTTCATAGAAGGGAAAAGTGAAAAAGATAATATTGGCGGTACTTTAAGATTAGGGGATTATGAAACAGAATTTATTCCTAATTCTAAAATTGCTAAGTTTTATCAAAAAAATAATATTTTTGAAAGGCATAGACACAGGTTTGAAGTTCAAAATAAATATATAAAAGATATCGAAGATGAAACGTTTAAGTTTACTGGTTTTAATCCTGAACTAAATTTAGTAGAATCATGCGAGGACCCAACACAAGATTTTTATCTTGGGGTTCAATATCATCCAGAGTTTACATCTAGACCTTTAAAACCGCATAAATTATTTATTAATTTTTTAAAGTTCGCTTTAAAAAATAACAAAACAAACTAGCCCTAAAAATACTAGTTTGTTTTAAACTTGTAAAATGCTCGAAATATAAGTTACAAGTTTGGCTCCTGATTTAATCAATTGATTGTTACCGTCTTCAATATCTACTCCCGGAAAACAATTAATTTCTTTTCCGTAATTTAAAAAACAATTAATTAAATTGTTTGTTTTTGAATTTTTTTGCATAGAAAAAGATAAGAATTTATCGCTAATTAAACTTGCAATATTATTTGTTTCATAAAAATGTCTTATTTTTGCATGAGTATTTGGCGGGTATATGCTAATAACTAATTCATTTATTGGATTAAAGTTATTAAAATCATAAGAGTCTAATCCTTTTTGAGCAAAGTGTATTATACGTCCTTTATTATTTCTAAAATAATTAACTATTTTTCTTTCGGTTTTTGCGTAATCGCAAGTTGTTATTACAGCATCGTTTATTATTGTTTTGTGGTTATTTAATAAATATTTGTTTGTAGTAGTGTTTCAAATTTCATTAATAATATAAATTTTATTATTAGTGTTTAAAAGATCAACATTACCTTTATAAAATAGACAAATCAGTGGTTCTTTGAAATAGTATAAATTTTTAGGATAATTATCATCTAAAATAGTTAAAAAATTAATACCATTTTGTTCTAATATTTTTATATATTCTTTTTCGATGTTTTTGTCAATTTTTTCATTATTTTTAATTGCGTTCATTATTGATTTATAGTCGTTTTTGTATTTTATTGCAAAATATAAAATAATATCATTCATTTTTACCCCCAATTAATAAGTGTAAAAAAAATAAAAATGAACTAAAATTATTAAAATAAGACCTAAAAATATTCGATTTCAATTTAAAAAAATAAAATTCAAATTTTAAAATTGAATTTTATTTTTGTTATTTAAATACAAAAAGTAATTAATTTTTGATTTAGTTTATATATTATAAAATTAATAATTTCAATTATAAAAACAAATATTTTATATTATAATTTAATAAAGTTTGACAAATTACAAAATATAGGAGTTTATTTATTATGAAAATAGCATTTTTTGATGCAAAAGATTATGACATTAAATATTTTGATAAATACAATAATAATAGACATGAAATTACATATTTTAAAGAAAATTTAAATTTAAATACAGTTTCTTTAGCTAAGGGATATGATGCAATATGTGGTTTCGTTAACACTTATGGTGATAAAGTTATTTTAGAAGTGTTATCAAAATTAGGTGTTAAATATTGATTACAAAGATCAATGGGATACAATAAAATTGATATTAAAAAAGCAAACGAGCTTGGTATTAAAGTTTTTAGAATTTTTAACTATTCAGCAGAAAGTGTTGGTGAATTTGCTTTTGCTACAATGTCTGCATTGAACAGAAATTTACTACTTGCTAACCAAAGAGTTGAAAAATTTAATTTTTCATTAAATAGTTTAGATGGAAAATGTATCGCAAATTCAACAGTTGGTATTATTGGTTCAGGTAAAATAGGACAAACATTTATTAAAATAGCAAGAGCTACTGGTGCTAGAGTTTTAGTTTTTGATGCTTTTGCAGAAGAAAACTTCCCAGATTTAGCTAAAAATATGGGATTCGAATGAGCTTCACTAAGTGAATTATTATCACAAAGTGATTTTATATCAATACACTGCCCATTATTTAATTCTACAAAGCATTTAATTGATGAAGCTGCTGTAGAAAAAATGAAAGAAGGTGTTATTATTGTTAATACAGCTAGAGGTGAATTATTACATATTCCTGCTATCTTAAAAGGCCTTAAAAGCGGAAAAATTAAAGGTCTTGCAAGTGATGTTTTAGAAAGAGAAGAAGGAAGGTTTTACGAAGATGTTTCTTCTAGAATAGATGAATTAAAAGAACTCGATCCTGAATGAAAAGAATTAATCGAGTTACCAAATACATTAATAACATCACACCAAGCATTTTTAACAGATTTAGCATTAACCCAAATTGCTAAAGTTACACTTGATAATGCAGACGCTGCACAAAAAGGAGATTTCGAAAATTCATTAGTTTTAATGGATAACGGAAAAATTAAGAATGGATAATAAGGTAGAAGCAAAAAAAGTTTCACTGTTTAAAAATTTATTTAGTTTTTTTAAGATTTCTCAATCTAAAAGAGAAAATGCTGAAAAACCTAAAGACGTGAGGACTTGAATAATACATGGTATTTCTGAATTAATAGGAACAATATTATTGTCACTTTTATTACCAGGTTTAAGTACAACTGTAGGACAATTAAACAATAAAGCAGTTGTTATTGAAGAATATTTATTACACCCAATTATTGTTGGTTTTTATGCTGGTTTTATTGCGGTTGGATTAGTTTTATTTATATTTTTAAGATTTAGTTGTGATCTAAACCCTTCTGTTTCGTTATTTAGATATTTAAACGGAACAAATAATGGTTGATATACATCTTATAAAATATCAATTCAATTTTTAGGTGGTTTTATCGCTGGTTTAATTATTTATGGAGTTGGTAGTTCAACTGCTCCTGAAGGGTTTTTATACAATCAGCCAATAACCACTATAGGAGCCGCTAAAAAAGCTTTCCATTTATTCCAAGGTAGTTCAAGTATTTCAACAATGAGTACAGCTGGAACATTTTGAATTTTATTTGTTGAATTATTTATGACAGCAGTTTTATTATTCCCGATTTTTTCACCAAATATAAATAATAAATATCGTGATTTATTTATTATGTTTATTATTTCAATGAGTGTTTGAATGGGTATATTAGGTGGTTCTGCAGCTATTAACCCTGCTAGAGGTCTTGCTCAACAAGTTTCAACATTATTTATTCAAAATCTAGATACTGCTAATATATCAGTTAATTCTCTTGTATCTGCAAATGGTTTAACTATTGCTCAACAAAAAGATGCGGTTATGAATTCAGTAATTTCTGCTACTATAACAATGATTTTAGCTGATTTACTTGCTCCTGTATTCTACATTTTTATACAAGGTTTAACTAAATATATCGTTAACCCGTTTGTTGTAAAAGTAATTGCATATAAAAATTACAAATCACAAAATATGGAAAAACCATCTAACAAATAATAATTAAATATCTCAAATTGAGATATTTTTTATATATAATATTAAATATATTTTTAGGAGAACAATGAATCAATATACACACTATATTCTAAGTATATTTTTTATTACTTTATTTGGTTTAATATTTATTATATCGCTAGGATATTATTTCTTTTGAAAGTATTTCATAGATTATAAAAAAAATAAGCAAGGTTTCTTGTTTGAAAGTGTAATAAATAAAAAAATAAAAAAAATAATTGATAAAAACACATTTATTTTTTCTGAAGGTGGAATTTATTCATATGATAATAAAAAATATGAATTAGATGGTTTTTTAGTCAGTGATTCAATGATTGTGGTATGTGAATATAAACTTTATAACGGAATATTGTCTGGTAATGCCAGAAACGAAAAAATATTTTTAAGTATTGGCAAAAAAAGAAAAATGAAGGTTAAAAATCCTATTTTTCAAAATGAAAATAATATTAAACATGTTTTAAAAATGTTGAAAAAAAATATACCGTATGCATCATTGGTGATTGTTCCGGAGAACACAAAAATAGAGATAAATGATATACCTAGTCATGTTTTATTTATTAATTCAGATAACATAGAAGAAACGATGAATAAACTTATTTTATCATCGCAAAGATTACCTAAAATTATTAATAATGAAGATGTCAAGAATTTATTCAATGCAATGAAAATAAAAACTACTAGAGAAAAAATAAAATTTAAAAATATGTTAAGAAACAAAAGGTAAAAAATATGAATAAAAAAACAATTGAAGAATTAGAAATTGAACTTAAAATAAGTAAAAAAAGTATCGAAACAGTTTTAAAAATGTTAAATCAAGGTAATACAGTCCCCTTTATATCTAGATATAGAAAAGAACAGACGGGAGGACTAAACGAAGAACAAGTATACGAAATTGAAAAAAGATATAAATATGTTAACGAATTGTTAGAACGTCAAGAATCAATAATCAATATTTTAAAAGAAAAAGGTTTATTAACTAAAGAAATAGAAAATTCTATATTATCTACAAAGGTTAAGTCAGATTTAGAAGCCATTTATGAACCATTTAAAATAGGAAAAGTAACAAAAGCTACAACTGCTATTAAATTAGGATTAGAACCATTAGCAAAATTGATTTATGATAATAAAAATCCTAATTTTAACAAAGAAAAAGAAGCTGAAAAATATTTGAATGATAATATTTCAACAGTTGAATTCGCGTTGGAGCAAGCAAATTTTATTATAGCTCAATGAATATCCCAAAATGTTCAACTTAAGACATCAATTAAAGAGCAAATTTTAAAATACGGTTTAATTGCTACTAAATTAAAGAAGAACGCGACAGATGAAGGGGAAAAGTTTAAAATTTATTATGATAAAAAAACTCCAATTAAATACATAAAAAATCACAATATTTTGGCTATAAATAGGGCGGCAAAACTCAAAATAATTACAATTACATTTGAATACAATCAAGAATATTTATTAAAAACAGCATTATATTATGTTGATAGGAAACAAATAAATAGAAACAATATTCTTGAAGCTGTAAATGATTCTTTAAAACGTTTAATTTTACCATCTATTGAAAGGGAGATTTTTAGTGATTTATTTAGCAAAGCAGAAGAGTCATCAATTAATATTTTTGCTAATTCAGTGGAAAAATTATTAAAAGCTCCGGCGACGCAAGATAAGGTAGTTTTAGCAATTGATCCAGGTTATGCAAATGGTTGCAAAATGGCGGTTTTAAATCCTAACGGTGATTTCATAACTAAGCAAAAAATGTTTCCGCATAAACCACAAGAAAAAACAGAATTATCTAAAAAGATAGTTTTAGATTTAATAAGAAAACATAATATTGATATAGTTGTGATAGGAAATGGTACAGCCTCACGTGAAACAGAAAAGTTTATTGCTGATTTAGTTAAAGAAAATAAATTAACTATTAAATGAACTATTGTTTCTGAAGTTGGTGCAAGTATTTATTCAGCATCTAAAGTTGCTATCGAAGAATTTCCTGATATGTCAGTCGAAGAACGAAGTGCTATAAATATTGGTAGAAAATTTATCGATCCTCTTAACGAACTTGTTAAAATAGATCCTAAATCTATTGGTGTTGGTCAATATCAACATGATGTGAATCAAAAAGAATTGGAAAATTTTTTAACATTTAAAGTTCAAAAAGTTGTTAATGAAGTAGGGGTAGATATCAATACAGCTACTAAATCTATATTAACTTATATATCAGGTCTTAATTCAACATTAGCAAATAATATTATTGATTTTAGAAAAGAAATAAAATACTTTTCTAATCGTAATCAATTAAAAAAGGTAAAAGGTATAGGTGATAAAACTTTTGAACAATCTATAGGGTTTTTAAGAATTTTCAATTCTGATAATTATTTAGATAAAACATTTATACATCCAGAATCTTATAAACTTGCCAATAAAATTATTGAAGATTACAATTTAGAACCAAACGAAAACGGTATAGACATTTCGTTTCTAGATATAAATACTTTGGTTCAGAAATATAATTCTAATAAATTTGAAATAGAAATGATTTTAGACGCATTTAAAAATCCTCTTAAAAAAATAGATAATAATAAGTCAGGGTTTTTATTAAAGGATTCTATAGTTGATCTTGAACAACTTAAGACAGGCTCAGAAGTAGTCGGAACAATAGAAAATATAACTGATTTTGGGATTTTTGTTTACATTGGTATTAAACAAACATTGTTTATTCATTTAAATGATTTAAATTTACCTAATAATGTAGAGATATTTGATCAATATTATCCTGGAACGACAATTAAAGCAACAATTTTAAATATAGAAAAAGATAGAAATAGGTTGAGTGGTAAAATTGCCTAACTAAGGGTTATTAAATTACACAAAATAATGTAAAATAAAGATATGAAAACAACAAACAATAATATCGAAACAAGCTTTAAAAAATTTAGTTTATTTCCAAAATGAACAATCAAAAAAATGGTGTTTGTTGCTATTTTAATTGCAATTTCGGTTAGTTTTACAATAATAGTCGCACAGCTTGTACCGATTGTTAATTTACCAACATATAAATTTTCATTTATTGGTTTGCCTGTTAAAGTTTCTGGTTTTATTTTTGGTCCTATGGTAGGCCTTTTTGTCGGAATAGTTAGTGATTTTCTTTCTCTATTGTTTATACCACCCGCTGGTTATAATCCTTTTTATACATTAGCTACAGCCATTAATGGTCTTATATCAGGTATATTCGGATTTTATTTTATAAGCATTATTAAAACTGCATATAGTAAAGAATATTTAATACAAAAAACAATGAGAAAAATTAATTTACTATCAATTAAGTATCATGAGGCTAAACTAAAAAATAATGATATTTTTGCTGAGAAAATTGCTTTAAAAATTCTAGAATTAAATTCTAGAAAAAAATATGTAGCTAGTGAAAATGCATTGCAATATCAAAAAAATATTTATTTATTTGTATCGATATTGCTTATTATTTTAGTTATAGCTATTAATACTTTGGTTGTTTTAAATATGCCTGAAAAAGTTATCGATAATGGTATTATTCAAAATAAATATTGATTAATAGGTATTATGAATGCAGGTTTTGTATTAATGATTTTATTTATATTTATTGGTAGATTTACCATGAATACAAATACATATTTAAATATAGTACCCATAATTGTTTTTAGTGCTTTTTTAGAGTTAATTAATGTTCCAGTTCTTTCTTATGCCGATCTTCTTTCTTTAGGAAGTGGTGATATTAAAGATATTTTCATATGAATTTCTCAACATATTTTATCTAGTCCAATTAAAATTTGATTTAATACTTTTGTAATTTTCTTTACATATTCAGTTATTAGTAAATTAGTTAACAAAAATGAAGATTTAGTTTATTAAAAATGAAAGCGATTAGTTAATGAATAATACAAAAAATATTTTTTCAATATTTAATTTATTTGAGAAAAATAATAAAAAATCTTTTTTCTCAAATAAGAAAAAGATTTCTCTTGTGAATCCAATTGATATTGAGCAATTAAACGTACAAAGCATGAAAACTTTTTTTTATATTTCTAATAACAACAAAAGTATTACATTTGATAATATTTGAAATTCAATAAAATATAATAGAAATACTCAAATATCATTACGAGTTAATAAGAAAGATGGTGATGTAGAAATTTTAAATGATAAGAAAGAAATATTAAATAGTATTTTTATTTTTAATACAGTAGATATTAGTGATGAAAAAGATTACAATCTTCCCCTAGTTGAAATGTGAAACACTTGTTTTAAAGATGTTAATACTTATTATAAAAAACAAAAAACATCTAAGATTTTTGATAATATCAGTCATCATAATACTAAAAATTTATTTTCTAAAACATTACTTTTACATTTTGAAAAAATTATAGATATAAATCAAAGATCAGAGAGAGCTTTTAAAAAATTGTATAAAAAGTTTTCAAATACAATCGAAGAAATTAATATAGATTTATTTCAAGAAATGCTTAATTTATTTGAAAAAAATATTAAAGATTATTCTTTAAGGATATTTGCCCAATATATAGATTTATTTAAAGAGCTGAAGGAAAATGATAATTTTTTAAATAAAAATTATAAAGATTTAAACGAAGTAAAAGAAGAAGAAAAAATAATTGAATTAAAAAATAGACTAAAGGCTTTAAATAAAATAAGAAAAAGTTCGATAGATAATATTACAAACCAATATAGAATCGATAGGATTTCAAAAGAAATAAAAATTATTAACAAATTAATTTCCAAAACACGTATCAATTCTAAAAGTTATATTTTTAATGTTATTAAAAAATATAAAAACAAAAATAGAAATTTAAGTTATAAAATTAATATTTTATCTAAAAAACCAAATTCTTCCGTTGTAGAATTATTTAATATGATTACTTTTAATAAAAAAATAATATATTTTTGAGAAAAATACAAAGATAAATTATTGTTTTTAAATTTAGAAGAATTGGAAACTCTTGATAAACATTTAAATAATGAGTTTCACTTAATTTTAATGTCTAACAAAAACAAAAATATAATTAATATTTATAGAGATTATATACCTTATGCTAATATTGATAATTTTATTTTTAAATCAAAAGAAAATAAAAACAATCTTAATAAAACATTAGAAAATTTAAACAAAGAATTAAATTTAGAAAAAAATAAAATTTACACTCAGTTTACAGATTATAAAGATGATATTAAATTTCATGAAATAAAGCAAAAAATAAATATGTCTATTGCTGAAACTAATTGAGTTAAAAAATCTAGTAATAATCTTTTTAATAAAACAATAAAAGTAAAACAAAATAAATTCAAAAGATTTAAAAGAAGTTATAAAGTTTTAAATGATATTATTGAAAAATGTTATTTATTAATACAAGAAAATCATTGTAATAGTAGTTTTTTAAACGAATTAAAAAATAGATTAAAAAATATAGATGAAATTTTACAAAAATTTATAAAAAAATCGGAGTTTTATAATTTAATTATTGAGATTTCACAATTTACAAATTCGAAAAACTTTATTACTAAAAAAGCAGAAATATATTATAGAACAATGTTGATTTTTATAAAAACATATGAATCTATTTCTATTAATATTCAACAATTCTTAGAACCTTTTAATAATTTGAAAATAATAGAAAGAACTAAGTTTAAATTGATACCATTTTGATTGTCAAAGAATAAGTTAATTTTTGTAAATGATACTTTCAATATAATGAATTTTAGCGACAAAAATGAATTATTAAGGATATTATCTATATTATGTGATAATATAAATACACCATTTATTTTTGTTTCAAATGATTCACAATTGATTCAAACTGGAACATTTGATGAAATACATATTTTTAATGATTATAAAAACGTTGAAGGATTTAAGTTTCCTGAAGGTCTTATAGAGCCGAAATCACTATTTACAAGAAAAATTTTAAAAGGTGAAGATATCGGAAATAAAGTCTATGAAATAAATTTTGATGATAAAATTTTTAAAATAAATAGCGAAACTAATCACTATGTTTATGTTTCCTCTGAAGAATATAAGAGTATCATAAATAAACAAAAAGAAAAAGAAAATCAAAATCTTGATTCAACAATAACAAAAACTTCCGAACACAACTTAAGCAATACTAATTCGATGTTTTATAATTTAGAATTTGAAATACCTATTTTAGAATATTTAAATTATACTAAGTCAATACATTTATCTACAAAAGAAAAACAAGAAAAAATAAACGAATATTTAGAATGAGAAAAAAATAATTATTCTTTACCTATCGAAAAAGAGGATTTTTAAAAAATAAAATGTCAAATGTAAATTTTGACATTTTATTTTTACTATATTAATTTATTTAATATATAATTTATTACAAAGGACAGAGGTACTAAAAATTATTTTTTGGTTGAGAAATACTCTTATTAACTGATCTGGTTAATACCAGCGTAGTGAGTCTATATTTTTTAATACCCTTTTTAGTCCTTGTAAAAGGAGTTATTTTGAAAATTAAATTTATAAACAAATTATTTTTTGGTGGTATTATTTTATCTATCCCATTAGTTGCGTTATCTTGCTCTAATAATAACCACGAAAATTCTAATGAAATAAAATTATCTATTTATTCAGGAATAGAAAAAGGTAATTTGAGTGAAAAAGAATATAATGATCTTTTATTGGATTATAAAAACCAATATAATCAATTTATTTTAGATCTTAATAATGAATTAAAACTTATAAATCCCGAATTAAAACTAGATATTAATATAAAGGGAGAAGAAACATACGAAAACCAAATACAATCTATACAAAAAGGCGAAACAGATATAGTTTTTCTTAATTCAGCTAGTATATACGAAAAGAAAGATGATTTACTTAAAAGATCAGGTGGAAAATTATTTCTTCAAACTTATACACGTAGATTTGAAGGACAAAACTCTAATGAACAAATTTATGTCGATGGTTCAAACAATGATCCGTTAAGAATCATTGCGAACAATGAATATGAGGTATATAAAAACAAAGATAATTTCATCGACTCTTGAAATGGTGCGATTTATGAAAATTTATATCAAACCAAGGAAAGTTTAACACCGTTCCAAAGAGGTGTTATTATTCTCGTTGCGGACACAAAAACAAAAGATGAAATAATCAAAGCATGAAATGATAAAGATTATGAAAAATTTATCTCTTACGGAATAGGTATTGGTGATCAAAGTTCAGGAAGTAAATATATATTACCTCAAGCGTTATTCAAAAAACATTTTGGTAAAAATTATAGATCTTTTTTGAATTTGAAACAAGATCCTAACACACAATCGTTTATAAAAACCGCTAAATTTAAAGATAAAGATATTGAAAAAAAACTGCATATATTTTTAGATAATGAAGGAAGATATGCATATACATCAAAAAGTAAATTAAAAGACTACTATCAATCAGATATGCGGCCAAACGAAAATATTTATTTTTTAACAGTAACTGATGTATTTCCTTATAATGTTGGATTGAAAAGTAAAAGAATTAGTGATGATCACGCATTCGATATAGGTAGAGCTTTAATAAATTTATCCAAAAAAGGAAAAGATATTTTTGGAACATCGAATGGGTTCAATGGTTATAAATTAATTGAAGATGCCGATAAAGAATTTTGAGACGTGATTAATGATACTTTAGGGAAAAGATAGTGATAGAATATCAAAATATTAATCTTAATTATGGTCAGAAAAAAATAGTTTCTGATATTAATTTAACTTTAGAGTCAAATAAGGTATATGGAGTTATAGGTAAATCCGGAAGTGGAAAAAGTACTCTTTTATACTCTTTTTTTGATTGATCTATAATAAACTCGGGCAATTTTATTGTTGATAACAAAAATAAAAATAATATGAATAAAAAAGAAATTTCCATTTTCAAAAAAAGTATTTCTCTTTTAGAAGCTAACAATAATTTTATTGAAACAATAACCTTTTTTGAAAACATATTATTGTCATACAAGCATTATAAAAATTATTTATATAAATTTTTAAGAATTTTAACAAAAAATCAAAAAAATGCACTCTTTAATTTGCTGAAAGAATTTGGTATGGAAGAATATGCTTTTGTGAAAATTTCTGATTTATCTACTGGTCAAAAACAAAGATTAGCTTATATTAGCGCAATATTTAATGTTCCTTCAATCCTCTTATGCGATGAGCCTACTAGTAATTTGGATAAACTAAATACAAATCTAATATATGAATCTATACAAAAAAATAAAGAGAATCGGATTACTATCATATCGTTGCATGATTTAGATAGTGCAATTGATTTTTGTGATAATATAATTGCAATAAAAAACGGAAGAATAGAGAAAATATTTAGTAAAGAAATGTTTGATAAAAAACAATTAATGAGTTATTTTGATACAGAAACAATTTAATAACAATATTAAAAAAAGAAAAATCTGAAAAATTACATTTTATTTGATTTCGATTTTACTTTTTTTGATTTTTAGTTATTTTTCTTCTTTTTTTAACTTTTATGATAACTATTCTCTTGTTTTAGAGAGGTTTTCAAACCTATTTAAATTTAAAAATGTAGATAATGATAATGGGATTAACAATTTATGATTGTCTAATTTGAGACTTCTATGAATTACTATAAAGACTACAACAACTGGTACTTTGTGTGGATTAATTTTAGCTTTTTTTACATCATATATAAATGCAATCAATTTGCACAAAAAAATCTCTTTTTCATTAATTATAAAATTTCTTTTATCAATACTAAGAAGTTTTCCGATAATTATCTTCATTTATTTTTTTAAAAAAATTTCCACTCTAAATTTAACTGCTTTTTTAATATTTTTTTGGTCTACATGACTATGAATGCACCGATATTTTAATGATATTATTGAAAATTCGGAAGTTAAAAAATACTGAACTGAAATAAATTTACGTAAAAGTAAGTTTTTAAGTTTTTATAAAAATGTTGTTTTAAATAATAAAAATAGATTTATTATGAATTCTCTTTTGGCTTATGAATCAAATGTTAGATGATCTTCAATTCTAGGATCTATAGGAATTTACGGAATAGGAATTTTTATAGATGCTTATAAGGAAAAATTCGAATATTTATCTATAAGTTTATTTTATATTATTATATTGCTTATTTTGCTAGAATTATTTCTTGTTCTTTTTAATAAATTTATAGGAATAAGAAGTTCGAAACAAACAAAGAATATAAATTTTAATAAAACATTTCAATATAATTACAAGAAATTTATTTCAATTATTTTATTAATTCTAATTTTAATAGTTTTCATTTTTGGGTTTATTGATTTACTCAAAGACGATTTTAGCTTAAATAATTTTAAAAAATATTTAGTTAGTTTGTTAAGTTCTGATTTTAGTTATCTAAAAAATAATTGAACTTTTTATTATATAGATTATGTTTGGGCGTTTATATATACATATCAGGCTATTTTTTTAGCAGTAATTTTTTCAATTTTATATTCTTTTTTAATGGTAGAAAAATTATTATCTTTAAAAGTTACTATATTAGCTAAATTTCTGATTATTATTTTAAAATCAATACCTGCAATTGTTTACTTTTATTTTATTATTATTTTATTTTCTCAAGAAACAACGTTTATTTTTATGCTAAGTGTAATAGCTTTTAGAGCATTAAGTAAACAAATTGCAGAAAAAGTAAATTCAAAAATAAATAAAAAAGTATTAACATTAATATCTTTAGGTTTTTCTAAATGAAAAATTTATTGAATTTATTTACTTCCTCAAATTAGGAAAGATATTTATTCTTTTGTATTTTTTGAATTTGAAGGCACTTATAGAAATGCAATTAATTATGGTATTTTTACTGGAGTTATATCTATAAATTCTAATATTGAACATTTTGAATCTAGAGATAAATACGAATTTATATTACCTTTAATGCTGCCTTCAATAATATTTTTTGTTATTTTGGAATTTTCTTTATTTTTAATTAAATATAGAACAAGAATTAAAAAACATTTTAATTTAAGTGTTATCAAAAAATAAACCTAATATTGTTAGGTTTATTTTTTAAAAAGAATTTTTTGTATTACATATTATCAATTAATTCTAAAATTGGTTTAGTTGCTTTTTTATAATAATTTGATAAATGAAGACTAAAAATAACCAAATCATCAATAACATTTAAAATACTTAAAGATGTATAATCGCTAATTTCGTGATCATTATTAATTATTTGCTCAAGGTATTCATTATTTAAAACTAAAACATCATCATCCTTACTATCTTTATAGGCTAATAATGCATATAAATTATTGTTTTGTGCATAAATAGATGAGCTTTCTATTGCATATCCTTGACCAAAAAGTTTATTATTTTTAAAATTTTCTAACGCAATAATGAGATTGTTTTTTTCAGCATCATTAATAGAGTTTTCACTTCTTAATTTAAACATTATATTTATATCTAAACTTTGAGTTTTAGTGGGTACTAAACTAATTTCGTAACCTTCATTGATTATATTGAAGTGATTTAGTATTGAAAAGTTCGGGATATTTTTTTCGTCATTGATAACAAATTTATAAAAAACTAATCTTTTAATATCGTTATTTATTATCGGTTTAATCGCATCTCTCGCTGTTTCGTTTTGTATTTTTGTGTAAGAAGTGGAATCGTATAAGTTATTATTTTCAACAACATCTAGATTTTGTATTTCCACAAGATGATTGTTTATTGTATATATTTCACATAATCCTACGTCTATTAATTTATTTTGGTGAGAAATATCAGGATAACTAAGTAAATTAAAGTGTTTAATTGCACCTTTGCTATCTAAATATTTAACATTATTTTGATTATTTAATATTATTTTTTTTATTTCTTCAATGTTGTAAGTTTTATTTTTTATTAACTGAAAAGCATATTTTTCTATTTCTTCGTTTGTTTTTGAAGCTATTTTAGCATTTTTTCTTTTTAAAACAAAAAAAGCTATTGTTAATATTACGAATAAACTTGTTAAAATTCCTGAAGGAATAACACCATAATAAATAATTAACATGCCTTGTACAACACTTTGAATAATATTATTTAAATTTGGGATAAATGCAAATAATATTAATGTAATTAAAGATAAACTAAATAAAATAGAAAATACTAGAAAAGTTATGTTAAGTTTTTTAAATTTAATAGACTTTTTAATTGATAAATCTACTTTAGAGTAATTGTCTCTTACGAATTTTTCATCAATATTATTAAAAATATTATCTAATATATTTTTTTTAGTATTTTGAAATTCCTCTATTGAGTTTTGTTCTTCTTTTAAAGATTGTACAGTTTCGTTTGAAAGTGAATAAACGATTTTATTATCCAAGTACCTTAATAAAGGTCTATCGCCTAAAAAAATAGATAGATTTTGGCCTATATTTTTCTGATCTTCTTGTTTAAAGTTTGAATTTGAATTGTTCATGTATCTCCTTAATTAAATTATAAAATAATTTAGAGTTTTCGCATAAATATTATTATTAATTTTTTTTAATTTAAAAATAAAAGATTAAAAAACAAAAAATACTTTTATACCTTATTCGTAGGGGAAAAAGTATTTTTTTTCATAATTTTTGTTATTGCAATATGTTATTTTCAATAAAAAATAAATCCTATATATACACTATTTTTATTAATTACCAAATATTTATTAAAATTTATTTTAAATTGTGCTATAATTTCAATACTTTTAAATATAAGTAATAAAAGTCATTTTGCAATTAATTTGGAGGAAATAAATGGTTGTCGAAAACGATAAAAATAAAAAATATACAATTCGTAAATTTGGTCCCAAAACTTTAAGAAGAGATTATTCTATTACAAAAAAATCTCTTCCGTTATTTGATATTTTAAAAATAAGCAAAGAAAGTTTTGCACAATTTATTAAAAATGGTATTCAAGATTCTCTTTTAGAAATTTACCCTATTACAGCTGGTAAAATGAAATTAGAATATGTTAAAGGTTCACTTGAAATTGAGTATCCATACAAAAAAATTACAAGTGAATGAGATGAAATAAATAAATGTAAAACTAAAGGAATTAACTATAGTTTTAAAATTTATGCAACATTAAAAGTTGAAAATATTGAAACAGGTCAGTTAAAGAGTGAAAAAGTTCTTTTAGGAGAAGTTCCACATATGACTTCAGGTGGAAGTTTTATTATCAATGGTTCTGAAAAAGTTATAGTTAGTCAGTTGATTCGTTCACCCGGTGCATATTTTGGTCTTGGTGTTCGTAATAAACAATCTGATGATTTGTTCAATAAGTTAGAAATACTACCAAGAATAGGTTCATGATTTGAAGTATCACATAAAATTACTTCTAACTCAATTGACTCTGTTAAGGTAAAAGTAGATAAAAGTAAAAATATTTCATTACCAACCTTTCTAGGTTCATTTGGATTTACACCATCAATGATGTTTAAACTTTTTGGTGAGACAGAATTATTAAAAGAAACATTAAAGAAAGATAAGATTTTAAGTAATAGTGAATTAACTCAAGAACAAATTATTGAATTAACTCAAGAAGAAATATTTAAAACAATTAGAAAAGGTGATAGAGATACAATAGAAGCTAAAAAATCTCTTTTACCTTCTATGCTTTTTGATAAGAGAAGATATAACTTATCGAAAACTGGTCGTCATATGTTAAATAAAAAACTTTCACTAGTTGATCGTATAACAAATACATATTTAGCAGAAGACATTGTAAACAAAGACGGAGAAGTTCTTTATCAAAAAGGAATTTTAATAACTTTAAAAATTGCTAAAGATATTCAATCGTTATTTGACACAAAAATTTTAAGTAGTAAAAAAATTGAAAACATTGATCCAGAACATGTTTATCATAAAATTTATAGACCTGAAGGTTTAAATCTTTATGGTCAACAAGTTGGTAATCCAGAACTTAGAAAACGTATCAAGATAATAAGAGTTAAGGTTTACCCAAGTAAAAAATGAATGAATTTAAAACCAGAAGAACCAGTTTTAGTTATTGGTAATGATCCTCAATCAACAGAAACACATTTATTAATCTCTGATATTGTAGCTGCAATTAATTACTACTTTAACTTAACATGCGGTGTAGGTTCAGACGATGATCCGGATTCATTGATTAACAAACGTATTGTTTCTGTTGGTGAATTATTAGAAGCTCAAATTATGATCGCTCTTTCTAAGTTAGAAAAAACAACCCGTGAACGCATGGGAGCCAAAGAAACTGAAAAAATAACAGCTAAAAATGTTACAAATAATAAATTGATAACAAATCAAATGAAAACTTTCTTCAACTCTTCAAAACTTTCTCAATTTATGGATCAAATAAACCCACTTGCTGAAGTTTCTAATAAACGTCGTGTAACTTCTTTAGGTCCTGGTGGGCTTAGTCGTGATACTGCACAATTTGAAGTTCGTGACGTTCACGCAACACACTACGGAAGAATTTGTCCTATTGAGACACCTGAAGGTCTTAATATCGGTCTTATACTTAACTACGCAACATTTGCTCAAGTAGATGATTTAGGTTTTTTAAAAACTCCATATTTTAAAGTTAATGATGGTGTAGTAGATTATGAAGATGTTCGTTATTTAACTGCAGCTGAGGAAATTGGGTATTCTTTTGCTCAATCTTTAGTTAAAATTGATGATAATAATAAAATAGTGAGTGAGTCACTAACAATTAGACGTGATTATAACTATTTAATTGGAACACCAAAAGACGTCGATTTTATTGAAGTTTCTTCAAAACAAATGGTTTCAGTTGCTGCTGCCGGGATTCCTTTCTTAGAAAATGATGATGCTAACCGTGCACTTATGGGTTCAAACATGCAACGTCAAGCTGTTCCGTTATTACAAACTGAAGCTCCGCTTATCGCAACGGGAATTGAATCCGATATTGCTAAATATTCATCATATAATTTAACAGCTAAAAATGCTGGTGTTGTAACATTTGTAGATAGCTCAAAAATTCATATCAAAAGAGATGAAACAGGAGTTACCGACAAATACATGTTAAGAACTTTTGAAAGAAGTAACCAAGGTACAATCATACATCAAAAACCAATTGTTAAATTGAATGATAGAGTAGAAGTGGGCGATTTACTTACAGATGGTTCATCATTTAAAGACGGAGAATTGTCATTAGGTAAAAACGTTTTAGTTGGATTTACAACATGAAATGGTTATAACTTCGAGGATGCTATCATTATTAATGAACGTCTTGTTAAAGAAGACGTCTACACATCTATACATATTGAAGAGCATATAATTCAATTTAGAAATTCAAGAGCAGGAAAAGATGAATTAACCCCAAATATTCCTAATGTTTCTAAATATGCAATTAGAAATTTAGATGAATACGGAATTGTTAAATTAGGTTCTGATGTTAATCCTGGTGATGTTTTAGTGGGTAGAACATCTCCAAAAGGAGAAGAAAATCCTTCTCAAGAGGAAAAACTTTTAAATGCTATTTTAGGTACAAAATCATTAGCTTACAAAGACACATCATTAAAAGTTAAAAACGGACACGGAGGAACTGTTATTGATATCCAAGTTCTTTCTAAGGAAAATAACGATGTTTTAGAAGAAGGTGTAGAAAAAATAGTTAAAGTTTCAATCGCTCAAAAACGTAAATTAAAACCAGGTGATAAAATGGCTGGACGTCATGGTAACAAAGGGGTCGTTTCTATTATTTTACCTGTTGAAGATATGCCATACTTAGAAGATGGTACACCACTTGATATTATGTTAAATCCACAAGGGGTTCCTTCTCGTATGAACATTGGTCAAATTTTAGAGTTGCACTTAGGTATGGCAGCTAGAAAATTAAATGTTAAATTTGTTACTCCATCATTCGATGGTGTTAAAAAGCCTGATATTGAAGCTGCTCTAGAAGAAGCAGGTTTAGATAAATCGGGAAAACAAACATTAATAGATCCTATTACAGGTAGAAAATTTGATAAACCAGTTTCTGTTGGTGTTATGTACATGCTTAAACTTAACCATATGGTTGATGATAAGATGCATGGTCGTTCAGTAGGTCCATATTCATTGATTACACAACAACCATTAGGGGGTAAATCTCAAAATGGTGGTCAAAGATTTGGTGAAATGGAAACATGAGCTTTAGAATCTTATGGTGCAACAAATGTTTTACAAGAAATATTAACTTATAAATCAGATGATATACAAGGTAGAAATGCTTTATATAGTGCTTTAGTTTCAGGTAAAGAATTACCTAAACCTGGTACACCAGAATCATTTAATGTTTTAAGTTATGAGCTTAAAGGTTTAGGAATGAAATTAGAAGTTTCAGAACAATCATTAGATGAGTACGAAAACGAAAATGAGTACGATATGTTACAATTTGAAGCCGGAGGAGACAGTGAATAAAAATTCTAAAAATTATATTAACAAAATAACACTTTCATTAGCAACAAAAGAAGATGTTGCACAATGATCAAATGGTGAAGTAAGAAAACCTGAAACAATTAATTACAAGACATATAAACCAGAAAAAGATGGTTTGTTTGATGAGTTAATTTTCGGACCTGTTACTGATTATAAATGTGCCATTTGTGGTACAAAGTATAAAAAGACTGACGAAAATGATATATGTACTAAAACTCCTCAATGTGAAAAATATAAGCCTGTTATACTACCTAAAATTTCAAGAAGAAGTAGAATGGGTCATATTAAACTTCATAATCCTGTTGTTCACTTTTGATTCTTCAAAATAGATCACTCAATAATTTCTAAATTATTAGGGTTAAGAGTTAATGATTCAAATAAACCAGTTACAAAAGCAGATTTAGAAAAATTAATTTATTATAAATCACATATAGTTTTAGATAATGGTAATTTAAAATCTCTTAAAAAGAATACAATTATTGATATTAATGAGGCACCTAATATTTATCGTGCCGCACTTGAAGAAATGTTAACATTACAATATGATGATGAAGAAATTCTTCAAGATATTAAAGATACTTTAGATGAATTAATTGAAGTTGCTCAATCTGAAGATGGAAAATCATTTGGTGTTGATTTTTATCACTACAACGATTTAATCGAAGAATATACAACAGCAAAAATAGGAACAGGGTCAAAAGCAATTGAATATTTATTAGAAAATATTGATCTTGAAGAAGAGCGTAAACTTGTTCAATCTGAAATTGATAAAATTAACTTAGAAATAGGAAATAATTATGCCTCAAGTTCTAAGTTACAAGAAAGATCTAAATTATATAAAAGACTTACAATTATTAGTTCATTTATTAAGTCAGGTCAAAAACCTACAGACATGTTAATTTATAACTTACCTGTTATTCCTGCGGATTTAAGACCTTTAGTTCAACTTGACGGTGGTAGACATTCTACAAGTGATGTTAACGAACTTTACCGTCGTATAATAATAAGAAATAGTCGTTTGGAAAAATGAAATAATGCAGATGCACCTATGTTGATTAAGCAAAATGAATATCGTATGATTCAAGAAGCTGTTGATGCCTTAATTGACAATGGTAGAAAAAAACCAAATCCAGTTACTGCAAAAGATAATCAACCACTTAAATCAATTTCTGATGCTCTTACCGGTAAAAAAGGACGTTTCCGTCAAAACCTTTTAGGAAAACGTGTCGATTACTCTGGACGTAGTGTTATTGTTGGTGGACCTGAGTTGAGAATGCACGAAGTTGGTATTCCTCGTGATATGGCAGCAAAATTATTTGAACCATGAATTATCAAAGAATTAATAAATAATGAAGATAATATTACAAGTATTAAAACAGCTAAAAAATTAATTGAAAACTTAAATCCTATTATTTGAAAATATGTAGAAAAGGCGATTGAGGGTAGACCTGTTCTTTTAAACCGTGCTCCTACACTCCACCGTTTATCAATTCAAGCATTCCAACCTGTTTTAATTCGTGGAAAGGCTATTAAACTTCACCCACTTGTAACAACTGCGTTTAACGCCGATTTCGACGGGGACCAAATGGCCGTTCACGTACCGATTTCAGATCAAGCTGTTAGAGAAGCTAAAGAACTAATGTTAGCTTCAAAAAATATTCTTGGTCCAAAAGATGGTGAGCCAATCATTAACCCTTCCCAAGATATAATTTTAGGTTTATACTATTTAACAATAGAAAAACCAGGTGCTAAAGGAGAAGGTAAATTTTTCCCAACAATGGATGAAATGTTGTTAGCTTATGAAAGAGGAAATGTTACTCTTCATACAAGAGTTGTATTACCTATTAAAGCTTTAAATAAATCAAAAATGTTAGAAAAATTAACTGATAGACCGTATATTTATTCAACAGTAGGAAAATTTATATTGAATAATGTATTCCCTATTGATTTTGAATTTATTTTTGGTAAAAACATCGAACGTAAATACAAAGAGGAAAACGGTGAATTAAAAGTAGTTGGTGAAAAAGAAAATATTCATACTTCAAGCGTTAAAGAACAACTTGAAAGATACACTTTTGAATATGGAACAAACTTTATTGAAGAGTTAAAAAATAAAGAAGCAAATTTAAGCTTAACCAAAAAAGATATTGCTAAAATTATTAGAAAAGTATATGAAAACTATGTTCATGTCGTTTCTATGGAAGATATAGCAAAAGTTATTGATAAAGTTAATAGCATTAATTATGAAAATATGTTAGAAGAATGTTTAGCTTTAAAAGACTACAAAAATGATAGCATTCCAGAATCTCATGCAAATTTAATTAATAATTTTATAAAAGAAGAATTTGAGAAAATTTGATTCAAAACCAAGAAAACATTAACAAACGAAAATGTTACTTCAGGTATGCAAGAATATCAATGAGATATTACAAAATATACAGCTGTACTTGAAAAAGTGTGATTTAAATATACAAATATTGTAGCGTTTGTTCTTGATGCAATTAAAGACTTAGGATTTAAATATTCAACACTTTCAGGAATTACAATTTCAATGAATGATGTTAAAACACTTGAGTCCACAAAAGAAAAAATTGCAAAAGGTGATAAACATACACAAGAACTTAAAGAGTATTTTGAAAATGGATACTTAACTGATGATGAAAGATATAAATTAACAATTCAAAATTGATCAAAAGTTAAAGACGAAATTGAAAAAGAACTTAAAGAAGTTACAAAATCAGATTTAGATAACCCATTATTTATGATGATGAGTTCAGGTGCTCGTGGTAACGCTTCTAACTTTACACAGTTAGCTGGTATGCGTGGACTTATGAATAACAACACAAAAATACTTAAAGCCGATGCTGAAAATGATCGTGTTGTTCGTTCAACAATTGAAATTCCTGTTAAATCATCATTCCTTGATGGTCTTAGTGCGTATGAATTTTATTCATCAACACACGGGGCTCGTAAAGGACTTACAGATACAGCTCTTAACACAGCTAAGTCAGGATATTTAACACGTAGATTAGTTGATGTTGGACAAAGCATTGTTGTTCGTGAAAATGATTGTCACTCAGATTATGGATTCCCTGTTAAAGATATTAAAGATACCAAAACTGATACAGTTATTGAATCTTTATACGATAGAATTGAAGGTAGATATACAAACAAAGCAATTTATGATGATCATGGAAATGAAATAATTGGTGCAAATAAACTAATTACACCCGAACTTGCAGATTTAATCGTAAATGTTCATAAAAAAGAAGTTGTGGAAATTCGTTCAGTTCTATCATGTCATACACGTAATGGTGTTTGTCAACACTGTTATGGTAAAGATCTTGCTACAAATAGAGTTGTAAGTATTGGAGAAGCCGTTGGAGTTATAGCTGCTCAATCTATTGGTGAACCTGGTACACAGCTTACAATGCGTACATTCCATACAGGAGGGGTTGCTGGAGTTGAAGATATTACAGGTGGATTCGGTAGATTGATCGAACTTATCGATGCTTACGACTTCCCTTGAGGTAAACCGGCTGTTATTTCTACAGTTTATGGGAAAATTTCAAAAATAGAACAAGCTAAAAATAAAGAAACAGGTAAAGAAACAGATATTACAATAGTAACCGTTTCGCAAAAAAATTCAAAAGGTGAAGAAACACACGTGGATTACCATGGAAAAATTTCTCAAAAATTACGTGTTAAAAAAGGTGATTCAGTTACACCAGGACAAAAGATTTTTGAAGGACCTGTAATTTTAAATGAATTATTAAATGCAGCAGGACCAAGAGCCGTTCAAAATTATTTATTAAAAGAAACTCAAAGATTATATCGTTTACAAGGTATTACAATTTCAGATAAATATATTGAAATTATCATAAGACAATTATTATCAAAAATTATGATTATTGATACAGGAGATTCTAAATTCTTTAATGGTGCATTAGTTGATACATTTATTTATCAAAAAGAAAATGGGAAACTACTTGCACAAGGTAAAAAACCTGCGTATGGTGAAGTAAAAATTAAAGGTGCTAAACAAGTTCCGCTTTTATCTGATTCATGATTATCAGCTGCTTCTTACCAAGAAACTGCTAAGATATTAGTTAACTCTGCAGTAGGTATGAGGATTGATAAATTAGACGGATTAAAAGAAAATATTATTTTAGGTCACAAAATCCCGGCAGGTACAAATAGTAATTATGAATTAAAAGGTAAATATGATATTAGAGATCCTAAATCATACTTTAAAGAAAAATATGACCCAACAATTGCGTTAGGTCAAAATTTAGACGAATCAGATACTATTTATGATTTAAACGATATTGTTAGTTACAACTATGATGACAATCAATTAGAAACAAATCAAATGGGAGATGACTACGAATTCGAATTTGAACAATTTGAATAATCAAAAAAGACTCAGAAATTAACTGAGTCTTTTTTTATGAGAATTTTATACTTCAATTAATGAAACAACATCAATGTTTTCTCCGATTAATTGTCTACCATTTAAGTCTTTTAGTTCTAATAAAACGATAACTTTTGTTACTGTCACCCCTTGTGATTCTAAAAGTTTAATAATAGCTTTTGTTGTCCCACCTGTAGCAAGAACATCGTCAATGATTACGGCCTTTTGACCGCTTTTTACGAAACCTTTTTGTAATTCTAATTTATTACTTCCGTATTCTAAATCGTATTCCATTGAAATAACTTCACCTGGTAATTTATTTGGTTTTCTAACCATTATAAATGGTTTTTTTAGTATAGTTGCTGCTGGTGTTCCGAAAAGAAAACCTCTAGCGTCTGGACCGACAATAATATCAGCTTCTTTAGCATGTTCTGCTATTTTAGTAATTGTGTAGTTTAGTGCTTCTCCGTCAGCTAACAAAGGAGAAATATCTTTAAATATAATTCCTTCTTTTGGAAAGTTAGGGACGTCTCTAATTAATTTTTTAATTTCCATACTAATTAATTTTACCTTAATTTTTAATTTATTCTTACGTCTTCGTAAAATTCTAATACATCATCTTCTTCAATATCGTTGTAGTTTTTGATATGAGTACCAAAATCTTTTCCTTTTACAACTTCTTTAGTGTCATTTAATTCTCTTCTTAGACTATCTATAACACCTTCATGAATTAACTTACCTCTACGATAAACCTTAACTTTAGATTTTTCTTTTACTAAACC
This sequence comes from Mycoplasma sp. CSL7503-lung, assembly GCF_025515455.1. GTDB lineage: Bacteria > Bacillota_I > Bacilli_A > Mycoplasmatales > Metamycoplasmataceae > Mycoplasmopsis. Next base: position 27,848 of record NZ_JAOPHP010000009.1, read on the forward strand.
TGTATCCATCATTGCTCCGGCAATTTTACCAACTTTTGAGTAAAAGAACACTTTTATAATATGAGCTTCACCAGTTTTACGTTCTTCATAAATAGGAGCTTTTTCTCCGTCGAGCATTGCTTGACAATCTTCTAAAATTTTATAAATAACACTATGTTCTATAATTGTAATATTTTGAGCAGCGGCATTTTGTTTAATTGTAGAAGGAGTTTTTAAATTAAAAACGAATATTATTGCATTTGATGCTTGAGCTAAAAGTAAATCACTACCACTAACATGACCCGCACTAGCTGCAATAACTTTTATAGTAGCTTCCTCGTTTTCCATATTTGATAATTGACCTTTTATAGCCTCACTTGTACCATGAACATCACTTTTAATAATTACGTTTATGACTTTTTTACCTTCAGCATTTATTGCTTCTACATTTTTGTGATGCAATAAGTCCATTTTATCAGCGAAAGCCTTTTCGTTAGCCAATTTTTTAGCAAATTTTTCATCATTAAATCCGATAAATTTATCACCAGCATCAGGAGCGTAATTCAATCCTGTAATAACTCCCGGTTGCCCTGGTTCAATTTTTTCAATTTCTAAACCATTTGCGTTAGTTATTTTTCTGATTCTACCATATTTTGAACCTGCAACAATAAAATCACCTTTGTATAAAGTACCATTTTCAACTATAACTGTTGATACAGCACCAGCACCTTTATCTATTTTAGATTCAATAACAGTACCTATTGGATATCTTTTAGGGTTTGCTTTAAGATCTAATATTTCTGTAAGTAATGTAATTTCGTCAAATAAGTCTATTAATCCTTCACCTTTAAGAGCTGAACCATATACTATTTGAACATCACCACCGTATTCTGGTACTATAACTTCATGTTCTGCTAATTCACCTTTAAGTCTATCTAAATCTTTATTAGGTTTGTCCATTTTATTAACAAAAACAATCAAAGGAACGTTGGCTGCTTTAGCGTGTGTTATTGCTTCTACTGTTTGTGGCATAACTCCATCGTCGGCAGCAACAACCAATATAATAATATCTGTAACTTTTGCACCACGAGCACGCATTTTTGTAAATGCTTCATGACCTGGAGTGTCTAAGAATGTTATTTTTTTATCTTTATGTTTAATCTGATATGCACCTGTATGTTGTGTTATACCACTTGATTCGGTTTCGACAACATTTGTGTTTCTAATTTTGTCAATTAATGTTGTTTTACCGTGGTCAACGTGACCCATTACTGCAATTATGGGGCTACGATTTATTAAATCTTCTTCTTTATCTTCAAAATTAACTTCATCTAAAAAGTTAGATCCATCAATATTAGTTTCTTTTTGAAAATCTAAATTATTTTCAAGACATAATTCAGCGATTTCTTCTTCATCTAAAATGTGATTTAAATTATACATTTTACCTGCCATGAAGAATTTTTTAATAATTTCGTTTGAATTAATTTTTGTTACTTCTGAAAAATCACTTATAGACATTTTACCAGTAAAAATAAATTTTCCATCTTTGATTTCAGTTTTTGTAGTTTGTAATTGTTGTTTAATGTCATTAACATTACTTATTCTTTGTGTTTTTTTAGCCATAAAAAGACCTCCTTTAATTCTTGCTCTATTTCAATGTAATTATCATTTGAAATATTGCTTTTAAAAACTCTATTTAAAGCTTTTGTTTTTTTGATTTTATTTCAGTTTTCTTCTGAGGGTATAAAATATGCCCCACGTCCATTTAGCTCTTTTTTTAAATCTAAAGTTACATGATTTTTATTTTTTAAATAGTTAAATCTAATTAAATTTTTTACATCTACTATTTGATTTGTTATAATGCATTTTCTTGAGAAATTATGATTAATTTTCTTCTTTTTCTCAATCATCGTTAAATTCGCTTAAATCAAGATCTAAGCTTAAACCACCGTAGCTAACTAAATCATTGTCAACAGTAAAATCTTTGATTTTTTTGTATTCTTCAATAACTTTTTTCTTATTTTTATTAGCGGTATCGTTTGTAGATTTTCTTAAATTATCGTCACTAAATTCAAATTCATCTTCAGTTGTTTCTGAATCAGACATATCTTGATCGTAATATTTACCTAATTCGCTAACGAAATCATAAGAATCGCTATTTTCTTCTTGAAATTCAGAAGTGTCTTCTAATTTTGATTCTAATTCAGAAAATACATCATCAAAGTTTAGTTGTTTATTAGATTTATCTGCTCTTTTTGTCTTTTTATTAGTTTCTTTTTCGTTAGTTATTTCTTTTTCTTCCATAGATCTTGTAGATCTTAAAAATTCACTAACATCTTTATCAAACTCTTCAAATTTTAAATCTATATCTTTAAAGTAATTATTTGATCTAGATTTTTTGTTTACAGTCTTACTTTCACTATGTGCAAATAATGGTTTATCATATTCTCTTGCTGGTTTATACCCTGATTGATTAAATGGAATTTTTCTTTTTATAGCTTCATCAACCGCGATAATATTAATTATATTTTCAGTTAGTTTAGAAGCTAAATCGTTATTAATACCACGTTTACCTATTGCGATTGTTATATTATCCGCATCAACAATAGCGAAACATTTACCAGTTTTTTTGTGTATTGCAACATCTATAATTTTTGCAGGAGATAATGCGTTTATAATGTAATCTTTTCTATTTTCTGAATATCTAATGATATCTATTTTTTCTCCTAAAAGATTAGAAGCTGCAATAATTCTTTTTGCACCTTCACCAAAAATAGATCCTATTATATCGAAATCAAAATTTTTATCTGGGTTTGGCATAACAGCAACTTTAGTTCTTAGTCCTGGTGCTCTTTGCACTTTTTTGATTATAATGTCACCGTTAGCAATTTCAGCAATAGTTTCTTTTAAAATATTTTCTACTTGTTGAGGTTTAATCATAGATACTTCTAAAACATTTAAAGTACTATCATAATTCACTTTTTCAAGAATAACCTTAACTGAAGAACCAGGATGTAATTCTCTAATTCTTGTGGCTTTATTTCTATTTAAATGTGATGTGTATACATTATTTTCATCGTCTAATATTTCTACTAGAAAACCACCTTTTGGTAAAGCATGCTTAATTTTACCATCAAATTCTTTTCCTATTTTGTCACCAAATACTTCTCTAATTCTTTCTTTTTCTTTTGATTTTAATTCAGATTTAAAACCGTTATTTATTGCTGTTTTTTGTCTTTGTGTTAAAGAATTAAAGTTAAATTCAATACTTATGTTATCACCATATTTAACGTTAGGATTTAATTTAATAGCATCTTGGTAATTCATGCTGATTAATCTTTGTTGGTCGAAGTTCAAGTCGTTATTATCATCAAAATCAATTTCAAAATCTTCTTCTTCAACACTACCAGCAACATTATAAATAGTAATTGTTTTTTCTTCATGATTTGGTTCTCAAACTATTTGAGCATCTGGGTCGATATCTCTTTCAAAAACCTTTTGAGTTTCATTTCTAAAAAGTTCCAAAACTACATCGAAACTAAAGTGATGCTTATTTGCATAATTTTCAACTATTTCATATCAAATCTTTTTTTCTGAAATTAATTTAAGATCTTCTTTATTTTTTGTATCTTTTCTTGCCATATTTTCCTTTAATATTTAATATATAATTCAGCGTTTAAAATATCTTTTTTCTCAAATTCAATTTTTTTGAATTGTCCTTTTTTGTTTCAAGATGCTATAAAACTATCTAATTTATCTTCAAGTATTTTTACAACAAAAATATCTTGCCCGAAATATGATTTTTTAAGTTTTAAAGTTACATCTTTATTAATAAATTTATCTAATTGATCAATGTCGATATTAGTATCAAAACCTTTAGATAAAACCTCTAAGTAGTGGTTATCTGTAAATCATTTTTGAGTTTCTAAAAATAATGATATTTTTTTAGAAAGTGTTTCTACATCCTTAAGGTTTGTGTGATTTACAGTAACTTCTAAAGTTGGCCCAAAATCATTTTGGATCATTTTTGCTTCCAAAATAATATCACCAAACTCACCTATTAATTTTTGTTTATAGTCCATAAAACTCCTTTAAAATAACAAAGAGCTGTGCATAGCACAACTCCTTTTTTATTGTATAACTAACTAGAAGTAATATTATTATATCATAAATACTATATTTTAAAAAGTAAATGAAGTTTAACTAATTTAAAAAATGAGTGGTTATTTTTTTAAATTAAATATAAATTTTGTTCATTAAGTTTAAAATTATATAGTATATAAAAATAAAGTGTAAAATTTATTAAAAGGAGAAAATATGGATAAAAAATACGAAAATTTAGCTCAAAGACTTAAAAAATATATGTCAATTGAAGCGATATCAAGATTTGAGGAACCGGTTGTTGATGAATTAAAAGCAAATATTAAAAAAGGTGCTTTTGAAATCAAAAGAGATAAAATGGGTTCTGTAATTTTCTTTAAAAAATCTAAAAAAGAAAATGCACCAAAAGTTATGTTAGCAGCTCATATGGATGAAGTTGGTTACATGGTTAGAACAATTAAAGATAATGGTAATTTAATGGTTACACCGATTGGTGGTGTATGAGCAAACACCGCTATAGGTACAAGAGCAGTTGTTATTTCTTCAGAAACAAACGAAAGGTTTGAGGGTGTTTTTGGACATACAAGCATTCATATTCAAACACCTGAAATGTATAAATCAGCAGTAAAAAATGATGATTTATATGTTGATTTAGGTTTTAAATCTAAAGAAGAAGTTGAAAAAGCTAAAATAAATATTGGTGACAAAATTTTCATGACTGGAGAATACGTAGAATTAGCAAATAATTTAGTTGGTGGTAAAGCGATGGATAATAGAGCAGGAGTGACTATTTTAGAATTTGTTGCAAATAATATTGCTGATCTAGATTTAGATGCAGATGTTTATTTAGTTGGTACAGTTCAAGAAGAAGTTGGAACTCGTGGTGCTAAAACATCAGTTTCGATAATTAATCCTGATGTTGCGTTTGCTGTTGATACTGGAGCAGCTCATGATACAACAGGTGCAAAAGAAGGTACACCTGTTTTAGGTAAAGGTGTAAGTATTTTAGTAAAAGATTCTGGAACATTACCTGATCCAAAATTAATTAATTATTTAGATTTAATTTCAAAGGAAAAAGAAATTCCTACCTATAAATATGTAGCAGGTGGCGGAGGTACTGACGCTGCAGAATTACAGTTTGCTCCTGGAGGTGCTGCAGTAATGACTATCTCAATTCCTCAAAGATATTTACATAGCCCTATAGGTGTTGCTTCTTTATTAGATATACAAGCAACGATAGATTTGATGACAGAATTTATTAAATCATATTCTAAAGAAACTCACGAAGAAAAATTATCTTATAAATAAAAATAAAAACTCACATTGTTTGTGAGTTTTAAGTTAGGTGAAAAAAATTTGACACTCCAAAATAAAGGAGTGTTATTTTTATGTCCAAACATTTTACATTTGAACAAAAAGTTAAATATTGCAAAATTATTGATCAAACCGATTTTAAAACAGCA